>JAKLEC010000016.1 GCA_022711715.1 Acidobacteriota bacterium | reverse complement strand
CCCGACTCGCAGTGGCTGTGCTACACGCTGCACGGGGCGAACAACCTGCGCGACCTCTGGCTGGTCCGCGTCGCCGACGGCAAGGCGTTCCGCCTGACCGACGGCATGAGCGACGCCTTTTCCCCGACTTTCGACCGCAACGGCAAGTTCCTCTATTTCGCCGCCTCGACCAACCTGGCCCACGACATGGGCTGGGTCGACCTCTCCGAGTATCCCCACGAGCCGGTGGCCAACCTCTACCTGGCGGTCCTCGCTGCCGCCGAGCCGTCGCCGCTGAAGGCGCGGAGCGACGAGGAGGAGGGAAAGAAGGAGGAGAAAAAGGCGGCGGAAAAAAAGAAGGATCCGGAGGACAAGAAGGCTGCCGCGACCTCGCCCGTGCGCATCGACCTGGAGGGGATCGCCGGCCGCATCGTCGCCCTGCCCGTCCCCACCCGGCCCTACGTCAACCTCCAGGCCGGCGAGAACAAGCTCTTCTACAGCGAGCTCGTCAAACGCCGGCGCAGCGAGACCGAAGTCGACGAGAGCGTCGTGCTGAGCGTCTTCGACCTGGAGAAGCGCGAGAGCGAGGTCCTGGCCGCCGACATCGCTTCCTTCGAGCTCTCCGCTGACGGCAAGAAGATGCTCTACCGCCAGAAGCGCGACTGGTTCATCGCCGACGCCGCCAAGGCCGAGCCGGGCAAGGGCCGGCTGCGGACGCAGGAGATCGCGGTCTACCGCGAGCCGCGGAGCGAATGGCGGCAGATGCTGCGCGACGCCTGGCGCATCGAGCGCGACTTTTTCTACGATCCCGGCATGCACGGCCAGGACTGGCCGGCGGTCTGGGAGCGCTATGAATCGTACCTGCCCTACGTCTCCCACCGCGACGACCTGAACTACCTGATCGGCCAGATGATCGGCGAGCTGTGCGTGGGCCACGCCTATCGCGGCGGCGGCGAGCAGCCGCGCATCCAGCAGGCGCCGGTCGGGCTGCTGGGCGCCGACATCGGCGTGCGCGACGGCCGCTTCTTCCTGAAGAAGGTCTACCGCGGCGAGAGCTGGAACCCCGAGCTGCGCTCGCCTCTTTCCGAGCCGGGGAGCCGCGTCGAGGAGGGAAGCTATGTGCTGGCCGTGGACGGCCGCGAGCTGGACCCGGCCCAAAACTTCCATTCCTATTTCCTGGGCAGCGCCGGCCGCCAGGTGCGCCTGCTGGTCAACGACAAGCCGCAGCCGGCCGGCGCCCGGGAGGTGACCGTCGTGCCCCTCGAAAGCGAAGGCGACCTGCGCTTTCGCGAAAGGATTGAGGAGAACCGGCAGCTGGTGGAGAGGCTCAGCAACGGCCGGCTGGGCTACGTTTACCTGCCCAACACGTCCGTGGCCGGCTACACCTTCTTCAACCGCTACTACTTCTCGCAGCTCCAGAAGCAGGGGATGGTCCTCGACGAGCGCTTCAACGGCGGCGGCTACGCCGCCGACTACATCATCGACCTGCTGCGCCGGCCGCTGATGAACTACTGGCAGGGGCGCTGGGGCGAGCTGGGCCGGACGCCGCAGGCGGCGAACTTCGGCCCCAAGGCCATGCTGATCAACGAGTACGCCGGCTCGGGCGGCGACGCCATGCCCTACTATTTCAAGCAGCAGAAGATCGGCCCGCTGGTCGGCAAGCGCACCTGGGGCGGCCTGGTCGGCATCACCGGCTACCCGCCGCTGATGGACGGCGGCTACGTGACGGCGCCGTCGGTCTCCTTCGTCGACGTCGACGGCCGGCACACGGTGGAGAACGAGGGCGTCGCGCCCGACATCGAGGTGGAATGGACGCCGTCCGCGGTGGCCGCCGGCCATGACCCGCAGATCGAGAAGGCGGTGGAGTGGCTGCTGGAGCAGCTGGGGAAGAATCCGCCCCGCGAATATAGGCCCGAGCCGTTCCCGCGCGGCCGCTGACGGGCGGACCGTGGACAATCTGCCGCTGAAGCGGGCGTACCTGCTGCTGGAGCCGGGACCGGTGGTGCTGCTGGCCACCGCCTCCGGCGGCGAACGGAACCTCATGACCCTCTCCTGGCACATGGTCATGGATTTCACGCCGCGCTTCGCCTTCGTCACCGGCGACTGGAACCACTCCTGGCGGGCGCTGGTCCGCGAGCGCGACTGCGTGATCGCCGTGCCGGGAATCGACCTGGCCCGCAAGGTCGTGGCCATCGGCGCCTGCAGCGGCGCCGATACCGACAAGTTCAAGCGGTTCAGGCTGACGCCGCTGCCGGCGGCGCGGGTCCGGGCGCCGCTGGTCGGCGAGTGTCTGGCCAACATCGAATGCCGTGTCGTCGACCACGTCCGCCGCCACGACCTCTTCGTCGTCGAGGCGGTGCGCGCCTGGGTTGAGCCGCGGCGCCGGGAGCGGCGGACCTTCCATGCCGTCGGCGACGGCACCTTCATTGCCGACGGCCGCCGCTTCAGCCTGCGGGAGCTGATGCGTGCCAAGCTCCCGCCCGGGGTGTGAGGCCTTGAGCGCGCGGATCATTGCCCTCGCCCTCCTGTTGTGGGGAACGCTGCCGTTCGCGGCGGGGCCGGCGCCGGCCCCGTTCCATTCCCGGCTCGAGAACGAGGTGCTGGCCGCGATCAACCGCGCCCGCACCGATCCCCTGGCGTACGCCGGGGATCTGCGGCGGCTGCGCGAGTCGTTCCGCGACCGCTTCTCGTACGTGGACGACGGCGTGAACTACCTCACCCAGGAGGGAGTCGATGCCGTGGACGAGGCGATCGCCTTCCTGCAGAGGGTGCGCGCGGTGCCGGCGCTGGCGGCGTCGCACGGCCTGGCGCTGGCCGCCCGCGACCTGGTGCTGGACCAGGCGCTGCGCGGCGGCACGGGGCACGCGGCGAGCGACGGCAGCGACCCGCTGCGGCGCCTGGAACGCTATATCCGGCTCACGCCCGCCCATTTCCTCACCCAGGCCGGCCGCGTGGCGGTCGGCGAGGTCATCGCCTACGGGCGCGACCGGGCGCGGGCCATCGTGGCGATACTCATCGTCGATGACGGCGTCCCCGGCCGCGGCCACCGGCAGGCGCTCTTTGATCCCCGCTTCACCCACGCCGGCGTCGCCTACGGCCCACATCCGCTGTACGGCTGGGCGTGCGTCGTCGACCTCGCCGGCGCGTTCCAGGAAAAGCGCCGCTAGCATTCCAGCCGCGCCCTGCGTGCGGCGTGCTGGCGGCGGTTCTTCACCCGCCTCTCTTCGGAATCGTTGGCGGCCACCGGCGCCAGCGGGCCGACGCGGCCGGCTTGCATCCGCGCCGCCGCTGCGGTACAACGGAGCCGCCGGAGCATGGAGGCGGGGCATGAAGATCTACAGCGGACTGGACCTCGTGATCGGCGTGGCGGCGTTCTTCCTGGGAGCGGTGCAGATCGCCCGCGGCGGCACGGGCCTCGGCGCGCTGACCATGGTTGCCGGCGCCGCCCTGGCCTATATCGGGTTCCGCGGCGGGCGGCTGGCGCTGCTGCTCTTCGGCCACGGCGCGGTCATCGCCGGCTGCTACCTGGCGGCCTGGGGCCTCACGCTGCCGCCGCTGGCGAAGCCCGAGGCCGCCGACATCCTCGGCCGGCCCTTGTTCTGGGGGTTGTTCGCCATCGGCGGCGGCGTATGCGCCATCCTCCAGGCTTGCGGCTCCCGCTTCGCCGGCCGGGGCGAGCGGCCGCCTGCCTAATCGCGGCTGAAGACGAACAGGCCGATGCCGGCCAGGATGGCGATCACGAAGCCGGCGCCCATCATGCTCACCACCCCCGTGCCCTGCACGAAGAAGACGAGGAAGACGGCCAGAGGCAGCAGGCCGGTCAGCTTGCCGATGAGGATGGCGCTGGAGCCGCGCAGGGCGAACAGGATGACCGCCAGGCTGCCGGCCGGGATCAGAGCGATGAACAGCCGCGCCACGCCGATCCAGGCGCCGCCCTGGCGCAGGCTCACGCCCGCCGCCCCCCGGAACAGGCCCAGCAGCTGCACGGCCGAGACGGAGAAGAACAGGACCGTGAGCCAGGGAAGGAACAGGGAGACGAGCAGCAGCATGGCGCAGATGACGGCCGGCCGCTTCAGCGCTTCGGCGGCATCGGCATCGCCGTTCCGGGTGCTCTGGATGAAGTAGCGGCCGCAGCGCCGACATTCGCGGGCATCGGGCGGGTTCACTTCACGGCAATGGCCGCAAACCTTGCCGTCGTTCGCCATGCGTCACCTCCGCCGGTGCCAAGGGTAGCAGGGCGAAGAGGAGATTGCAAGACGGCATGAAAGATCGCTTTCAAAGGCAAAAGGAAAAAGTTAAAAGGTAAAAGTAAGAAATGATCACTTGATCCGGTAATAATCAGGCGTTAGATCCTTCGGCAGTTCGCTGAGCGCGCTCCACTTTTTCCTTTTTACTTTTGCCTTTTTACTTTATAATGGCCGTTCGCAAATCTTTTCCAAGGATGCTCCCATGTCCGGATGGATCGGCGAGGTCGCGGCGCTGCTCACGGCGTTCTGCTGGGCGTTCAATTCGGTGGTCTTCACCCTGGCCGGCCGCCGGGTGGGGTCGGTCACCGTCAATGCCCTGCGCCTGTGGATCGCCGTGCCGGCCCTGCTGCTGGTCCATTGGTTTCTCTATGCCACGCCGTTCCCCTTCGCCATCGAGCCAGCGCGCTTCCTGTGGCTGGGCGCCTCGGGCCTGGTCGGCTTCGTCATCGGCGACGCCATGCTTTTCGAGTCCTTCCTGCTGATCGGCCCGCGCCTGGCCATGCTGCTGGCCCTGCTGGTGCCGGTGTTCGGCGCGGCGCTGGCCTGGGCGTTCCTGGGCGAGACCCTGCGGCCCATGGAGATCGCGGCCATCGCGGTGACCCTCGGCGGCATCGCCTGGGTGGTGGCCGAGAAGAACGCCGGCGCCGCCGCGGCGTCACCCCCGCGGCGCTACGGCCGGGGAGTATGGCTGGCGATCGGCGGGGCGGCCGGGCAGGCGGTGGGGCTGCTGTTCTCCCGGCAGGGCCTGGCCGGCGGCTACTCGGCCATTTCCGCCACCCTCGTCCGCGTCAGCGTCGCCGCCGTGATCCTGGCCCTGGCCGCCTTCGCGCGGGGCGCCCTCCGCCGTCGCCTGGAGGCAATGAAGGACAGGAAGGCGCTGCTGGAGATCACCGCCGGGGCGCTGACCGGCCCGGCGCTGGGCGTCATCCTCTCCCTGGTGGCCATCGCCCATGCCTCGATCGGCGTCGCCTCGACGCTGATGTCGCTGACGCCGGTGCTGCTGCTGCCGGTCTCGCATTTCCTCTTCCGCGAGCGGATCTCCGCGCGGGCGGTCGCCGGCACGGTGATGGCCCTGCTGGGCGTGGTGCTGCTGTTCCTGACCTGACCTACTTCCAGAAATCGCGGGTGAAGAGCACGATGATGGTGTAGATCTCGAGCCGCCCCGCCAGCATGCAGAACGAGAGCAGCCATTTGCCGGCCAGGGGCAGGTGCTGGAAGTTCGCCGCCGGCCCCACCGCGCCCAGCCCCGGGCCGATGTTGCCCAGGCTGGCGGCCACCGCGGAGAAGGCGGTGAGGATGTCGATCCTCATCAGGGTCAGGGCCAGGGTGGACAAAAAGAGGATCCCGATGTAGAGGAACAGAAAGCCCAGGACATTGACCACCACGTCCTGGGGAACACTGCGACCGTCGATGCGCACCGGGATGACGGCGCGGGGATGGAGGAGTTTCCTCAGCTCGACCATTCCCTGCTTGAGGATGATCAGGACGCGAACGACCTTGATGCTGCCCCCGGTCGAGCCGGCGCAGCCGCCGACGAACATCAGGAACAGCAGCACGAAGCGGGCCGCGGCCGGCCAGAGGCCGAAATCGGCGGTCGCGAAGCCCGTGGTGGTGATGATGGACACGACCTGGAACAGGGAGTGGCGCAGCGCCCCGCCGGCCGGCAGGATCCCGGCCGCCAGGTTGTCTGCCGCCAGGATCGCCGTGAAGGCCACGACGATCCCCAGGTACAGGCGGAATTCCTCGCTCTTCCAGAAGACCGACGTCCTGCCCCTCAGGAAATGGTAGTGGAGAGTGAAGTTCATCCCGGCCAGGAACATGAAGATCACCACCACCGCCTCGACGAACAGGCTGTTGAAGCCGGCGATGGAGGCGGTGCGGGTGGAGAAGCCGCCGGTGGCCATGGTGGCGAAGCTGTGGCAGAGCGCCTCGTGGAGGTTCATGCGCGCCGCCAGCAGCAGCAGGGTCTCGACGGCCGTCAGCAGGATGTACACCTGCCACAGCGTCGTGGCCGTCTGACGGATGCGCGGCGCGATCTTGTCCAGGGTGGGCCCGGGGATCTCGGCCTTGTAGAGCTGGGTGCCGCCGACGCCGGCCAGGGGCAGGATAGCCACGGAAAGGACGATGATGCCCATGCCACCCAGCCAATGGGTCAGACTGCGCCAGAAGAGGAGGCCGTGGGGCAGGTCCTCGACGCGGACCAGGATCGAAGCGCCGGTGGTCGTGAATCCCGACACGCTCTCGAAGAAGGCGTCGCTGAAGGAGGGAATGGCCCCGGACAGAATGAAGGGCAGCGCCCCGCAGGCCGAGGCCAGGAGCCAGCCCAGGGCGACGACCAGGAAGCTGTCGCGCAGCTGCAGTTCTCCCTGGGACCGGGAAAACGCGGCCAGCAGGCCGCCCGCGGCCATGGTCAGCGCCGACGAGGCCAGGATGGCGACGAGATCGGGGCCGCCGTAGTACCAGGAAAAAAGGGCCGGCACGGCCATGAACAGGCCGATGGCCAGCAGCAGGAACCCGAGGAGGCGGACGACGAGGCGCAGGTTCATGCCGGCGCGCGGAAGCTAGAAAAGCTTGTCCACATTGGGCAACGCCTTGGGAACGGAGAAGGCGATGACGTGATCGCCGGGCTGGATGCGGGTGTCGCCCACCGGGATGATGACCTCCTCGCCGCGTGTCACCGCCCCCATGATGGCGCCCGCTGGGAAATCGATCCGGGCCAGCGGCTTGCGGGTGATGCGCGATCCGGGGTGGGCCAGGTACTCGACGGCCTGGGCGTCGAGGCCGGGAATCGCGGCGAGTGAGACGATATCCTTGCGGCGGATGAGGCGCAGGATGGCGTTCGACGTGACGACGTTGGTGTTCACGGCGGCATTGACGCCGATGGGCGCCATGAGCGCCAGGTACTCGGGGCGGTTGACCATGGCGATGGCCTTGGCCACTCCCAGGTGCTTGGCCAGGAGGCTGGTCAGGATGTTGGTCTCCTCGTCGTCAGTGACGCTGATCAGGACATCGGTCTCCAGGATGCCCTCCGTGGCCAGCAGGTTGAAATCGCGGCCGTCGCCCTGGATGACCAGGGTGCGCTGCATCGCGTCGGCGAGGGAAAGGGCACGCTCGGGGTCGGGGTCGATGAGTTTGACGGTCAGGTTCTTTTCCTGGTCCAGCAGGGCGGCGGTGGCGCGGCCGACCAGCCCGCCGCCGAGGATCATGATCTGTTCCAGTTTCTCCTCCGATTTGCCCATCAGGGAGACGATGGCGGGGATGTCGCGGGTGGCGGCCACGATGAAAACCTGGTCGCGGTTGAGCAGGATGTCGTTGCCTCCGGGGATGACGGTCTCCGTGCCGCGAAGGATGGCGACCACGCGAAAGACCTGTCCGGGAGACTGCTGGCTGATCTCGTTCAGCTTCTTGTGCAGCAGGGGACAGGAGGCGTCGATGCGGATGCCGATCAGCTGCACCCGGTTCTCGGCGAATTCCAGCACGTCGGTGGCAGCGCTGCGCTTGATCAGCTGCACGATCTCCTTGGCCGTCTCCTGCTCGGGATGGATGGCCAGATCGACACCCCAGTCCGCGAACGTAAAATGGGGGGGCTGATGGAAGAACTCCGGGATGCGGATGCGGGCGATCTTCTGCATGACGCCGAAGTGGGCGGCCATGCCGCAGGCCACGACGTTGGTCTCGTCGTTGCCGGAAACGGCGATCAGCATGTCGGCCTGCTCGATGCCGGCTTCCCTGAGCAGGGAGGGCGAGGCGCCATGACCGAGGAGGGCTTTGATGTCCAGGTTCTCGTTCGCCGCGTTGACGCGCTCAGGCTTGCTGTCGATGGCAACGATGTTGTGGCCTTCCCGCGACAGGACCTTGGCCAGGTGCGAACCGACCTGGCCGAGGCCAACGAGAACGATGTTTTGGCTCATTCAGGATAAATCCCCCCTTTCCAGGTTTCCCGGCGGACCGCCGGCCGCTTGCCGAGGATCGGAAGAACCACCGCCGTCCTCGTCTATGCCGATGCCGGTTTCAGGAGCGCGCCCGGTAAAAAAACAGGCCGCGACCTTGCGGTCGCGGCCTCGTTGCCAGTCTGGAGCGTTCCCGGATTTAGCCGAGGATGGCGTCCTTGCAGGCCTTGGCGACGCGGAACTTCACCACGCGCTTGGCCGGAATCTTGATGGCTTCGCCGGTGGCGGGATTGCGGCCCATGCGCGCCTTGCGATTGACCAGCACGAGCTTGCCCAGGCCGGGAACGGTGAAGCCGTTCTTGGCGTTCTTGTAGGCCATGGTCGCCAGCGTGTCGATGGCTTCCCCAGCCTGCTTCTTGGTGATCCCGATCTTCTCCGCGACTCCGGCCACGATCTGACTCTTGGTCATTGCTTTCGCCATGCGTTCATCTCCTTTTTGTAAATTTGTCGTGGAATAGCGAGCCCTTTCCACGAACCTTGCCGCAACTATAAACAAATCCCCAAGGAAAATCAAGCCCCGCTGCGATTTTTCTGATGCCGGGCCGCGATCGCGCGGCCGGGAATGGATCCCGCGCGAAACGGCGCCCAGCCGCGCACGGTCTTCTGCGCGGCGCTTCTTCCCCCGGCTATTGCATTTTGCCGGAAAAATCCTTTTAATGGCGGCATGGGGAAAATGCTGTGCCTGATCCTGCTGCTGGCGGCGCCGCTGTTCTCGCAGCAGGAGCGCTACGTGCCGGAGACCGACCCCCTGGTCGTGGAGAAGCTGGAGCGCTGGCAGGACGCCAAGTTCGGCCTGCTCATGCACTGGGGGCCGTACAGCCAGTGGGGCGTGGTGGAGTCGTGGTCGATCTGTCCCGAGGACGAGGAGTGGTGCCGCCGGGACGGCGCCGGCTATGCCGCCTACGTCCGGAGATACGAGGCGCTGAAGTCCAGCTTCGATCCCGTCCTCTTCGACCCCGAGCGCTGGGCGCAAGCCGCCCGGGCCGCCGGCATGCGGTACGTCGTCTTCACCGCCAAGCATCACGACGGCTTCTGCATGTTCGACAGCCAACTGACCGACTATAAGGTCACGTCGCCCGGCTGCCCCTTCCACTCGCGCCCCCGGGCCAATATCGCCCGCGAGATCTTCTCCGCCTTCCGCCGGGCCGGCTTCATGGTCGGCGCCTATTTCTCCAAGCCCGACTGGCACAGCGAATACTACTGGTGGCCGAATTTCCCGCCGCGCGACCGCAACGTGAATTATGACCCGGCCCTCTACCCGGAGCGCTGGGCGAAGTTCCGCGAGTTCACCCACGGCCAGGTCATGGAGTTGATGTCGGACTACGGCCGCATGGACATCCTGTGGCTCGACGGCGGCTGGGTGCGGGCGCGGCCGCCGGAGGAGCGCGAGGAGGATTACCGCCAGAGCGCGCGGCAATCGGCGTCGGGCTTCCTCAAGCGCGGCTACGTCAGCCAGGACATCGGCATGGAGGAGCTGGCGGCCAAGTGCCGCCGCAGGCAGCCCGGGCTGATCATCGTCGATCGCGCCGTTCCCGGAAAGTTCCAGAATTACCTGACCCCCGAGAACCAGGTGCCGGACAAGCCGCTGGACGGGCCCTGGGAGGCCTGCATCGTTTCCGGCGGCGGCTGGTCCTTTACGCCGCAGGCGCAGTACCTGGACGGCCGCCGGGCCATTCACCTGCTCGTCGACATCGTGGCCAAGGGCGGCAACCTGCTGCTCAACATCGCGCCCGGCCCCGACGGCACCTGGCAGCCGGGCGCCTACGCCCTGCTGCGCGAGTACGGGGACTGGCTGAAGGTCAATGCCGAGGCGATCTACGCCACCCGGCCGCTGCCACCTCATTCGCAGGGGAACGTGCGCATGACCCGCCGCGGCGACGGCAGCGCCTTCTTCGTGGTTCTGGCCGCTGGCGACGGGGCCATGCCTGCCGAGGTGGCCGTCCGTTCGCACCGCCCCAGCGCCGGTGCCGCCGTGACGCTACTGGGCGCGCGGGGAGAGCTGTCATGGCGGCCCGACGGCGAAGGCTTCACCGTGGCGTTCCCCGGGCCGCTCCGCCGGTCCCCTCCCTGCCGCCACGCCTGGGTCGTCAAGGTCTCGGCCCTCGAGCGCTAGGAAAGCCGGGATGCGCGTCATGCCGCTCCTGCTGCTGGCCGCCGCCGGCATCGCCGCTGCGCCGGGACGGGACGCGGAGCCGGCATGCCGCTTCCCCTTCCAGGACCCGGACCTGGGCGTGGACGAGCGCGTCGCCGACCTCGTTTCGCGCCTGACGCTGGAGGAGAAGATCGGCCAGCTGATGCACACGGCGCCGGCGATTCCGCGGCTGGGCGTGCCCGAGTACAGCTGGTGGAGCGAGGCGCTGCACGGGGTGGCGCGCTCAGGCGAGGCGGTCACCGTCTTCCCGCAGGCGATCGCCCTGGCCGCGACCTTCGACGAGGACGCGGTCGAGCGGCTCGGCGACATCACCGCCACCGAGGCCCGGGCCATATTCAACGAGGACCTCCGCCAGGGGCGGACGGCGCGCATGTACCGCGGCCTGACCGTCTGGACGCCCAACGTCAACATCTTCCGCGACCCGCGCTGGGGCCGCGGCCAGGAGACCTACGGCGAGGACCCGTTCCTGACGGCGCGCATGGGCCTGGCCATGGTCCGCGGCCTGCAGGGCGGCGACCCGCGCCGCCTCAAGCTGGCGGCTTGTGCCAAGCACTTCGCCGTCCACAGCGGCCCCGAGAGCGGTCGGCACCGCATCGACGTGCGCACCAGCGAGTACGACCTCTGGGACACGTATCTGCCGGCCTTCCGCGAGTTGGTGCTCCGCGGCGGGGTCAGCGGGGTCATGTGCGCCTACAACCGCTTCCGCTCCCAGCCCTGCTGCGCCAGCGACGCCCTGCTGACCGACATCCTCCGCCGCCGCTGGGGGTTCGCCGGCTATGTCACCAGCGACTGCTGGGCGCTGGACGATTTTTTCAAAGAGCACGGCACCCATGGCAGCGGGCGCGCGGCGGCGCTCGACGCCTTGCGGCACGAGGTCGACCTCGAGTGCGGCGGTTCCTACGGCAAGCCGGCCGCCGAGGCCAGGCCCGGCGTCTTCGGCGCCCTGCTGGCCGCCGTGCGCGACGGCGCCGTCGAAGAGCGGGCCATCGACCGGGCGCTCCGCCGGCTCTTCTCCGTCCGCTTCCGGCTGGGGCTCTTCGATCCGACGGAGCGGGCGCCATACGCCGGCATTCCCTATTCGGCGCTGAACCGCCCCGAGCACCAGGAGCATGCCCTGCGCCTGGCCCGCGAGTCGATCGTGCTGCTGAAGAACGAGCGCGATCTCCTGCCGCTGCAGGCGGAACGCCTGCGCTGCGTCGCCGTCGTCGGGCCGAACGCCGACGACCGCCGCACGCCGCTAGGGAACTACCACGGCAAGCCGCTGCGCGTGATCACGCCGCTGGAGGGAATTCGCGGCAAACTGGCGGGGAAGGCCGAGGTGATCCACGTCCACGGCACGGGCTGGCTTGGCCCCGGGCCCGGCGAAGAGCCGTTCGCCCTCCTGGCCGACCGCCTGCGGCGCGCCGACGTCATCGTCTTCGTCGGCGGCCTGTCGCCGGCCCTGGAGGGCGAGGAGGGGGACGCATCCGGCGACGATGCCGACGGCTTTTTTCACGGTGACCGCACCCGCATCATGCTGCCGCCGGCGCAGACGCGGTTCCTGCAGCGGCTGCAGGGCCTGGGCCGGCCCGTGGTGCTGGCGGTCATGTCGGGCGGCGCCGTCGCCATGCCGTGGGAGGCGGCGCACGTCGGCGCCATCCTCCAGGCCTGGTACGGCGGCCAGGCCGGCGGCCAGGCCCTGGCCGACGTGCTGTTCGGCGACGCCAGCCCGTCGGGCCGCCTGCCGGTCACTTTCTATCGCGGCGACGGCGACCTGCCGCCTTTCGCCGACTACTCCATGGAGAACCGGACCTACCGCTATTTCCGCGGCCGGCCGCTCTACCCCTTCGGCCACGGCCTGAGCTATACGCGCTTCGCCTATTCCGACCTGCGCGCGCCGCGGCAGGCCCTGACCGGGGAGGCGATCACCGTGTCGGCGCTGGTGCGCAACCGCGGCCGCCGCGGGGGCGACGAGGTCGTGCAGCTCTATGTCCGCCACGTTGCGGCGCCGGCGCCCGCCCCGCGGCTCTCTTTGCGGGGATTCCAGCGCGTCCGGCTGGAGCCGGGCGAGTGCCGCCGCGTCGAGTTCCGGCTGGATGCCGCGGACCTGGCGCGGGTCGACGCCGGCGGCCGCCGTTTCCAGGGGCCGGGCCTGCTGGAGATCCATGTCGGCGGCGGCCAGCCGGGTTGCGCACCCGGCGCCTCGGCGCGCGTCCGCGTGACGGGAGATCCCCACTACCGCGATTGACGTTCCGCCCCGGGCCGGGAAGGGGTCCCGCTTGTGAATAATCTTTCCTTTTATGATATATTTTTCTTTTATCAGGGGGACGCATGAAAAAATCGCTCTCGCTGTTCCTGTCGGTTCTCGCGGTGCTTGCCTTTTCCCAGCTCGGCTGCAAGAAGAAGCCGCCGCAGCCGCAGGAGTGGTACCGCTACATCAGCGCCTTCACCTCGGGCGACGTCTCGCGCAAGGCGCCGGTCCGCGTCCTCTTCGTCAGCAACGTCGGCAGCGAGGGGCAGGCGGGCGAGGATCTGGCGGGCTACCTGGAGTTCACCCCGGGCATCGCCGGCAAAACGTCGTGGCGGTCCCCCCGCGAGCTGGTCTTCACGCCCGACCGTCCGCTGCCGCCGGGCACGGCCTACCGCGCCGTCCTGAACCTGAAGAAGTTCATGAAGCTGCCGCGTGCCTACGCGCGCTTCGAGTTCTCCTTCGCGGTCGTCCGCGAGTCCCTGGCCATCGACCTGGACGGCCTGGCCCCGGTGGACGAAATCTCCCCCAACCAGTTCCTGCTGCGCGGCATGCTGACCACCCGCGACGAGCAGGAAGGGGCCGCCGTGCGCAAGGTGCTGGCGGCGCGCCAGGAGGGCAAGGGGCTGGCCATTGACTGGGCCCACGAGAACCAGGGCCGCAGCCACTCCTTCACCGTCCGCGCCATCCAGCGCCTGGAAACGCCCAGCCAGGTGGAGATCAGCTGGGACGGCTCCGCCATCGGCGCCGGGCAGAAGGGATCGCGCCGCGTCGACGTCCCCTCGCTGGGGCAGTTCGACCTGCTGGACGCCGAGGCGGTGCTCGAGCCCGCCACCAGCATCCTGCTGCGCTTCTCCGATCCCCTGAAGAAGAACCAGAACCTGCGCGGCCTGGTCACCGTCGCCGGCCACGAGCCGACCTTCGAGGTCGAGAACAACGTGATCCGCGTCTACTCGGCCAAGGGCTTCGACGGCGCCGTCGACGTCACCGTCAATCCCGGCGTGCGCAACTTCAACGACCGCCGGCTGGAGAAGCGCCTGACGCGCACGGTGGCCTTCCAGCGCCTGTCGCCGCAGGTGCGCTTTGTCGGCCAGGGCATCATCCTGCCGGACAAGGAGCGGCTTACCGTGCCCTTCGAGGCGGTGAGCCTACGCGCCGTGCAGGTGACGGCGTTCCAGGTCTACGCCAACAACATGGCGCAGTTCTTCCAGCAGAACAACCTGGAGGGCAGGGAGAACCTCTCGCAGGTCGGCCGCTTCCTGTGGCGCAAGACGGTGCCGCTCTCGGACAAGCCCGAGGACACCTCGGTGTGGCGGCGCTACAGCCTCGACGTCACCCGGCTGCTGGCGGAGAACCCGGGCAGCCTCTTCCGCATCATCCTCTCGTTCCACCGCGGCAACGCCGTCATCCCCTGCGCCAACAGCGGCAAGCCGGTGAGCGAGCCGGAGCCAGAAAACCAGGAGGACGTCTCCTACCGCGACTTCTCCAACTGGGACTACGCCTACGAGTATTATTACGAGGAGGGGCGCGACGGCTGGGCCGACCGCAACGACCCTTGCAAGGACGCCTACTACAATCCGCGCTTCAACGAGAACGCCGTGCAGGGGCGCAACTTCCTGGCTTCGAACATCGGCCTGCTGGCCAAGCGCGGCGACAATTTCGACCTGCAGGTGGTCACCACCGACATCCGCAGCGCCGAGCCGCTCTCGGGCGTGCGCGTGCGCGCCTTCAACTTCCAGAACCAGCTCCTCGGCGAGGGCAGCAGCGACGGCTCCGGCTTCGTCACCCTGCGCCTGGCGGGGCAGCCGTTCTTCATCGAGGCCCAGGACGGCCGCGACCGCGGCTACCTGCGCCTGAGCCGCGAGGGCGCGCTGGCCACCAGCCACTTCGACGTGGGCGGCGAGACGGTGCGCAAGGGGATCAAGGGCGCCCTCTACGGTGAGCGCGGCGTCTGGCGCCCCGGCGACGACATCTTCCTGACGTTCGTGCTGTTCGACCGCGACCGCAAGCTGCCCGCCGGCCACCCGCTCCTGCTCGAGTTGTACAACCCCAAGGGACAGCTGATCCAGACCAGCAGGCCGGCGCGCTCGCTCGACGCCTTCCACTCCTTCCGCCTGCGCACCGACGAGTCGGCCCCCACCGGCACCTGGAAGGCGCGGGTGCTGGTCGGCGGCCTGACCTTCGAACAGAACCTGAAGATCGAGACGGTGAAGCCCAACCGCCTGAAGATCGACTTCCAGCCCGGCGCCGACAAGCTGGTCAAGGCCCGCACCGCGACGGCGGTGCTGCGCAGCCAGTGGCTGCACGGCGCCACCGCCGCCAACCTGAAGTACGACGCCAAGGTGCGCCTGGCGCCGCGGCCCACGCGCTTCGAGCGCTGGCCCGACTTCGTCTTCGACGACCCGGCCCGCGAGATCGAGGCCGCCGAGCAGGATGTCGCCTCCGGCCAGCTCGACGCCGGCGGCGCGGCCAGCTTCCCCGTCGCCCTGGAGGCGGAGGGGGCGGCGCCGGGCATGATGGACGCCCAGTTCACCGTCCGCGTCTTCGAGGAGAGCGGCGACTTCTCCACCGACGCCCTGACCGTTCCCTTCTATCCCTACAAGAACTTCGTCGGCATCCGCCTGCCCAAGGGCGACGAGATGCGCGGCATGCTGCTCACCGACCAGGACCATGTCGTGCAGATCGTCACCGTCGACGCCGACGGCCAGCCCGTTTCCCGAAACCGCCTGGAGTGCAGCCTGTACAAGGTGGAGTGGAAGTGGTGGTGGGACAAGAGCGGCGACTCGCTGGCCCAATGGGTGGCCAACGAGAGCCACGTGCCGGTGTTGAAGGGAGAGACGGCCACCCGCGACGGAAGCGGCGCCTGGAAGTTCCGGATCAAGTACCCGCAGTGGGGGCGCTACCTGGTGCGCGTGGTCGACCCGCAGGGCGGCCACGCCGCCGGCCAGGCCGTCTACATCGACTGGCCGGGCTGGGCCGGGCGCGCCCGCGAGGAGAAGGGCAGCGGTGCCACCCGCCTGAACTTCAGCTCCGACAAGCCGCGCTACCAGGTGGGCGAAAAGGCGGTCATCTTCCTGCCCGACGCCCCGCAGGGGCGGGCGCTGGTCTCGCTGGAGAACAGCTCGCGCGTGCTGAAGCAGATGTGGGTGAGCACGCGCAGCGGCGAGAACCGCTTCGAGGTCGAGCTCGACGCCGGCATGTGCCCCAACCTCTACGTCCACGTCACGCTGCTGCAGCCGCACTCGGGCAAGAAAAGCGACGTGCCCATCCGCCTCTACGGCGTCATCCCGCTGCTGGTCGAGGACCCGCGCACCCGGCTGGAGCCGGTGGTCAAGGTGGCCGACGAGCTGAAGCCGGCGGAGGACTTCAAGGTCGCGGTGGCGGAAAAGACGGGACGGCCGATGACCTACACCCTGGCCGTCGTCGACGAGGGCCTGCTGGGACTGACGCGCTATGCCGCCCCCGACCTGCGCAAGAAGTTCTACAACCGCGAGGCCCTGGGCGTCCTCACCTGGGACCTGTTCGACGACGTGGCCGAGGCCTACGGCGCCGACCTGTCGCGGCTGCTGGCCCTGGGTGGCGACGAAGGCGGCGCCGCCGCCGCCGGCGAGAAGAAGCAGCGGCGCTTCCCGCCCGTCGTCCTCTTCGCCGGCCCCTTCGCCCTGGAGGCGGGCCAGAAGGCCGAGCACAAGTTCACCATGCCCCAGTACGTGGGCGCGGTGCGCGTCATGGTGGTGGGCGGCCGCGACGGCGCCTTCGGCGTCGCCGAGAGATCGGTCCCCGTGCGTCAGGACCTGATGGTGCTGCCCACCCTGCCGCGGGTGGCGCGGCCCGGCGAGAGCTTCGACCTGCCGGTGGCGGTGTTCGTCAGCCGCGCCGACATCCGCAAGGTGCAGGTGCAGGTCGAGGCCTCGGAGCGCTTCCTGGTCGACGGCCCGCGCATCAAGACCCTCGAGTTCTCCCGGCCCGGCGACGACATGGTCCTCTTCCCGATCACCGTCGCCAGCGGCATCGGCCAGGGCTCCGTGCTGGTGCGCGCCAGCAGCGGCACGCGCAAGGCCGAGAGCCGCACCGTCGTGCCCATCCTGGCCGCCAATCCCCGGCTGCTGCGCACGGAGCGGCTGGAGGTGCCGCCGGGCGAGACGCGCTCGCTGGCGGTGCGCCCCTTCGGCATCCAGGGTACCAACGAGGTGACGCTGGAATACTCCACGCTGCCCCCCATCCAGCTGGCCAAGCGGCTGCAGTTCCTGATCCATTACCCGCACGGCTGCCTGGAGCAGACCCTGTCCACCGCCTTCCCGCAGCTGTACCTCAAGCAGCTGCTCAAGCTCGACGACGCGCAGCAGAAGAAGATCGACACGAACATCGCCGTGGCCGTCGAAAAAATGCGCGGCTTCCAGGCTCCCGGCGGCGGCTTCTCCTACTGGCCGGGCGAGTACGAGGTGCACGCCTGGACCTCGTCGTACGCCGGCTATTTCCTGGTCGAGGCGCAGCGCCTGGGCTATCGCGTGCCGGCGGCCATGCTCGACGCCTGGAAGAAGCACCAGCGCTCGCTGGCCAATTCCTGGACCGCCGGGCCGGAGGCGGGGCGCCTGACGCAGTCCTTCCGCCTATACACGCTGGCGCTGGCCGGCGCGCCTGACCTGGGGGCGATGAACCGCCTGCGCGAGACCGCCGGGCTGGAGTCCCCCACCGCCGTGCTGCTGGCCGGGGCCTTCCAGGCCTGCGGCCAGCGCGAGGCCGCCGACGACCTGCTGGGCAAGTGCAATTGGAAGCTGGCCACGTACCGCGACGACCGGCGCACCTTCGGCTCCGAGTTCCGCGACCGGGCGGTCATGGTGCGCACGCTGGCGCAGATGGGCCAGGGGGCCCGCGCCAAGGGCATGCTGGATGATCTCGTGGCCGCCATGGGCGAGGACACCTGGTATTCCACGCAGGAGACGGCCTACGCCCTGATGGCCATCGCCGCCTTTTACGGCGGCTCGCCGGCGCGCCCCTTCCGCTTCCAGGCCGGCTGGCAGGGCGGGGCGCTGCAGGACCTGGAGGCCGCCGTCCCCTTCCAGCGCCAGGAGTTCCCTGCCTTCGGCGCCGCCGAGCGGACGCTGAAGGTCGTCAATCGCGGCGAGAACCGCCTGTACGTGACAGCGACCATCGCCGGCGTGCCGCCGGCCGGCGGCGAGACGGCGCAGGAGAGCAACCTGAAGCTGGAGGTGACCTACCGTGACGCCCAGGACAACGCCATCGGGCCGGCGCGCCTGTCCCAGGGAGGCGACGTCAAGGTGGAGGTGCGCGTCACCAACCTCAGCCGCCAGGACCTGAGCAACCTGGCCCTCACCCACATCGTCCCCGCCGGCTGCCAGATCGCCAATCCGCGGCTGCTGACCGGCGAGGAGGGGAGCGGCCATTATGACTACCAGGACGTGCGCGATGACCGCATCCTGACCTACTTCCGCCTGGCCGCCGGCGCGCGCAAGACCTTCACTGCCGTGCTCAACGCCTCGTACGGCGGCCGCTTCTACCAGCCGGGCATCGGCGTGGAGGCCATGTACGACGCGTCCTTCCACGCCAACAGCGCCGGAGGCTGGGTGGAGGTCCGGCGCTGATCCGCTTCCTGCGCCGCACTCGCCGCGTCCTGCTGCCGGCGGCCGGCGCCGCCGCCCTGCTGGCCCTGGTTGCCTGGTGGGCGGCGCCGCGGCGCCTGTTCCGCGACCCGCTTTCGCCGGTGCTCTTCTCCGCCGACGGCCGGCTGCTGGGCGCGCGCCTGGCTGTCGACGAGCAGTGGCGCTTCCCGCGCGCCGGCGTGGTGCCGACCCGCTTCGTCGAGGCGCTGGTGCAGTGCGAGGACCGGCGCTTCTTCCGCCACCGCGGCGTCGACCTGCGGGCCCTTGTCCGGGCTCTGTGGACCAACCTGCGCCGCCGCGCCGTCGTCAGCGGCGGCAGCACCCTGACCATGCAGGTGGTGCGCCTCAGCCGCCGCAACCCGCCGCGCACCTACCTGGAGAAGGCCCGCGAGATGATCCTGGCGCAGCGACTGGAGCTCTCCGCCGCCAAGGGGGAGATCCTCTCCCTGTACGCCGCCCACGCCCCGTTCGGCGGCAACATCGTGGGCCTCGACGCCGCCTCCTGGCTCTACTTCGACCGCGCCCCGCAGGAGCTGAGCTGGGCCGAGGCCGCCTTTCTGGCCGTGCTGCCCAACGATCCCAAGCTCGTCGCCGGCGCGGCCAACCGCCGCCGGCTGCGGGGCAAGCGCGATCGGGTGCTGCGGCTGCTGCATGGACGCGGGTTCCTCTCCCGGCTCGAGCTCTCGCTGGCCCTGGCCGAGCCCATGCCGGCCGGCATGCGCATGCCGCCGCGCCTGGCCCCGCACCTGCTCGACACGCTGGCGGCGCGGTACGGCAGCTCCCACGCCTTCGCCACTACGATCGACCCCGCGCTGCAGGAGACGCTGGGGCGCATCGTGCAGTCGGCGGGCGCGCGGCTGCTGGCAGTCAACGTGCGCAACCTGGCCGCCCTGGTGATCGACAACCGCCGCGCCGCGGTAGCGGCCTATGTCGGCAACGTCGCCCGCGGGGCCGAGGTCGCCCATGGGCAGGACGTCGACCTGCTGCGGCGGCGTCGCAGCACCGGCTCCATCCTCAAGCCCTTCCTCTACGCCGCCATGCTGCAGGAGGGCGCCCTGGCGCCCGCGACGCTGGTGGCCGACACGCCGGCGCACTTCGCCGGCTACGTTCCGGAGAACTTCGACCGCCGCTTTCGCGGCGCCGTGCCGGCGCGTCTGGCCCTGGCCTGGTCGCTGAACATCCCCGCCATCCGCATGCTGCGCGAGTTCGGCATCCCGCGCTTCTACAACCTCCTGAAGCGCTGGGGGCTCACCACCCTGGACCGGCCGCCGGGCGGCTACGGCCTGACGCTGATCCTCGGCGGAGCCGAGGCCACCCTGTTCGAGGTGACCGGCCTCTACGCCGGCCTGGCGCAGCTGGCGCTGGGCGACCGCGCCGTGCGCCGGGAAGTGCGCCTGCTGCGGGACGAGCCGGACCGCCGCCTGCGCATGGACGACCTGGGGCCGGGCGCCGCCTGGCTGACCCTCGACGCCCTGACCGAGGTGAATCGCCCCGACGAGGAAGGCGACTGGCGGGAGTTCTCCTCGGCGCGCTGGGTGGCCTGGAAGACCGGGACGAGCTTCGGCCTGCGCGACGCCTGGGCGGTGGGGGTCACGCTGGCCTACACCGTCGGTATATGGGCCGGAAACGCCGACGGCGAGGGCAACCCGGGGCTGACCGGCCTGTCCACGGCGGCACCGGTCCTTTTCGAAGTGCTCAACGCCCTGGACACGGGCGGGGCGATGCCGCCGCCGCGCCTGTGGCTCCGGGAGGTCCGCGTATGCCGCGACTCGGGCTTCCTGGCCGGCGGGCTCTGCCCGGCCGTCGCGGTCGACGTTCCCCGCGGGAGCCATTTCCAGCAGCCCTGCACGTACCATCAGCTGGCGCACCTCGACGCGACGGGCCGCTTCCGCGTCGACTCGGGCTGCGAGCCGCCCGGCCGCATGATCCACGAGCCGTGGTTCGTCCTGCCGCCGGTGCAGGAGTACTATTACCGCCGCTATCATCCCGAGTACCGCCCGTTGCCTCCTTTTCGCGCCGACTGCGCCGGCGCCTTCCAGACCGAGTCGGGGCGGCAGGTCATCAGCCTGGTCTATCCCGACGCCAACACCGCCGTCTACATCCCGGTCGACCTGGACGGCCATCCCGGCCAGGTAGTGTTCGCGGCGGTCCACCGCCGCCCCGAGAAGGCCATCTTCTGGCACCTGGACGAGGAGTTCATCGCCGCCACCCGGCAGTTCCACCAGGTGGCGGCCCGGCCCGCGCCGGGAGAGCACCGCCTGACGCTCATCGACGAGGACGGCTTCCGCCTGGAGCGCAGGTTCAAGGTGATCGGACGGGAACATTGAACTGGGCGTACGGCATGCGGCATACGGCGGACGGCAGCAACACTAACGCGATCAATCGTGACGCGTGACGAGGCGCGCGCTTCGCGCGCAAGGCAAAAGGCGAAAGTAAAAAGGAAAAAGCAAAGAAAACGGCACGATGCTGTCGGCGGACGGTAGCTGCACGAACGCGATTAATCGTGACGCGTGACGCGTAACGCGTGACGTGTAACAGCATAGACCGGTTCTTGCTGTTGCGAATCACGAATTACGAATCACGAATTACGAATCACGATAGACTGCGATTTTGCTGCTGCCGTACGCCGTACGCCGAGATCGTACCCAAGCCTTGTTAGCGGAACCGGGTTGGCATACAATGGCTTCGATGCAGGCAAAAGGGAAACAATCCGGACGGAACGCCAAGGCCAAAGCGGCGGCCACACCGCCGGCCTTCGCCTCCGAGGCGTCGCGGCAGATGCACCTGGCGCTGGAGGCGGCCGACATCGGCCTCTGGGACTGGGACCTGGGAACGGGCCGCGTGGCCATGTCCGACAAGATGCGCAGCCTGCTGGACATCGCCGCCGGCGCGCCGGCGGCATCATACCGCCGGTTTCTGCGCGCCATCCATGCCGAGGACCGCGCCCGCATCGCCGCCGCCCTGAAGGCGGCCATCCGCCGCTGCGGCGCCTTCGACGAGGAGTTCCGCCGCGAGAACGCCGACGGCCCGGTCCGCTTGCTGCGTATCCGCGGCCGGGCGTCGCGGGGACCGGCCGGCGCCGCCGCGCGGGTGATGGGCAGCATCCACGACAAGACCGAGCGCAAGATGGCCTACGACGCGCTGGAGGGCGCCCGCGACGAGCTGGAGTCGAAGGTGAAGGAACGCACCCGCGAACTGCTGGACGCCAACGAGAAGCTGCGCCGGGAAATCGCCATCAAGAACGAGCTGCAGGACCAGCTCATGCGGGCCAGCGAGATGGAGCAGCGGCGCATCGGCCAGGACCTCCACGACAGCCTCTCGCAGCAGCTGGGGGGGATCGCCTTCATGGGCCAGGTGCTGCTGGAAAAGCTGCAGCGCGCCGGACGCGCCGAGGCCGGCGACATGGAGAAGCTGGTCGGCCACCTGCAGAACGCCCTGACCCACACCCGCGACCTGGCCAAGGGGCTGTATCCCACCCTCGGCCAGGGCGGCCTGGAGGCGGCGCTGCGCGAGCTGGCCGTCGCCGTCGGCGAGCTGTTCGCCGTGGCGGTCCGCGTCGAGTGCCGCGACGGCGTGGAGACGGTTGACGAGGGGGTGGTGATCCACGTCTACCGCATCGTCCAGGAGGCGATCAACAACGCCATCCGCCACGGCAAGGCCCGGCTCGTGGCCGTCCGCCTGTTCCGCGAGAAGGGGACGGCCGTGCTCGAAGTCGAGGACGACGGCGCCGGCTTCCCGCAGAAACCGAACCGCATGGGCATGGGGCTGAACATCATGGAGTACCGCGCCCGCTCGATCGGCGCCTCGTTTGCCATCTCCTCCCGCCGCCCGAACGGGACGGTCGTGAGGTGCGTGTTCGCCCCGCCGGGGCCCTTCGACGGCTAGCGCTTCCTTGACAGCGGACCGCCGTGAAGGTAAGGTGAGCGCCGTGGCCATGGGGAAAAAGAGCTCCGTTTTCATCGTCGACGACCACCCGATCATGCGCGACGGCATCTCGCAGCTGATCGCCCAGCAGCCCGACCTGGAGGTCGGCGGCAGCGCCAGCAGCGCCTCCGAGGCCCTCGACGCCCTCGGCCGCTCCACGCCCGACCTGCTGCTGGTGGACATCTCGCTGGGCGGCATGAGCGGCATCGACCTGATCAAGATCGTGAAGAAGCGCCGGCCGCGGCTGCCGGTCCTCGTCCTCTCCATGCACTCGGAGGACCTCTATGCCGAGCGGGCCATCCGCGCCGGCGCCAAGGGCTACGTCATGAAGCACGCCTCGGCCAGCACGCTGCTGGAGGCGATCCGCCGCGTCCTGGCCGGCCGGGTCTACCTCAGCCCGGCCATGACCGACAAGCTCCTGGAAAAAGCGGCCGGAAGCGAACCCGCCGCCGGCGGCTCGCCGGTCGACGTGCTGAGCGACCGCGAATTGGAGGTCTTCAAGCTAATCGGCCGGGGGCTGCGGCCGCAGCGCATCGCCGAGGAGCTGCAGCTGAGCATCAAGACGGTGGAGACCTACTATTCCCGGCTCAAGCTGAAGCTCAACGTCCGCGATGCCGCCGCCCTGCTGCAGCTGGCCATCGCCTGGCACGATGACCTCAAGGAGCCCGGCGAGACACCCTGAGAAGCCCCGCTTCCGGTCTTCCTGAAATATTGTCTCCTCTCAAAAATCGTGCGGAGTCAGGCTTGGCAGGCGTGCGTTCTGGCGGGACTGAAGCACCAAGTTCCAAGCACCAAACTCCAAATAAGCTCCAAATTTCAATGATCAAATGACCAAAACGTAAGAAAGTGATGGTGATAGTGGTAGTGGTAGTGGAATGCACTTGATCGATTTCTTATCTGTAAGCTCTTGGTAGTGCCTTCACTAACACTAACACTATCACTATCACTTTCTTCGTTTTCAGATATTCCCTGTAAGGGAACTCCCCGACAGAAGAAAAGTGGGTTTCCCTTATTGCCTCCCGCATCCCGGGGGGCGATAGTGGAGCATACTCGAAGCAAAGGAGCGCAACGTCATGGCAGAGATCATCGCACGCTGGGAGTGGCGGACCTTCGGGGACGCCTTCGGGGCCGCGGAGAAGAACATCCTGGCGTTCCCGCCGGACAAGGTGCGGAGCAGTTCCGAGGTGTATATCCTGTCGCGGAACAGCATGGACAACACCAAGATCCGCGACATGCTGATGGACATCAAGACGCTGCGGCAGGTGAACGCCGACAAGCTGGAGCAGTGGTTCCCGGTCATGAAGGCCGGCTTCCCCCTGGCGCAGGCGGTGCTGGCCGACGTGTTCAAGGCCTGGAAGGCCGCGCCGCCGCTGTTGGCGCGCGAGGCCTATGGCTATGACGAGTTCCTGGGCGAGCTGGTCGCCCCGCACGCCGACCTCAGGATGGTGCGGGTGGAGAAGGAGCGGCACGGCTTCATGATCAACGGCTGCATCGTCGAGATCGCCGACCTGAAGTTCGATGGCGCGCCCATTCGCACCGTGGCCGTCGAGATGGCCGACCCGGCCGCCGTCATGCGCACGGTGCGTCAGCTCGGGCTGGAGGGCTTCGAGAACGTCAACTACCTGAAGGCGCTCAAGCGCTTCGTGGGCATGGGCATCATTTGATCCCTAAGGAGGATAATATGAAAAAGATCGTTCTGCTCGGTGTGCTGGCACTCATGCTGGCGGCGCCGGTACTGGCCGAGGAGGTCGAGTCGCGCGACCTGACCGGCCGCAGCGACGACGGCCTGCTGCTGTTCCAGTCGGCCGACGGCAAGTTCAAGTTCCAGCTCGACGGCCGCATCAATCTGGTCGCCGCCCTCTACTCGGGCAGCGAGACGCCGCTGGCCAACGGCATGGAAGTCCGCCGCGCCCGCCTCGGCCTCAAGCCCAGCTGGGGCGACTGGTCGGCCCAGTTCGACATCGACTTCAACGGCGTCGAGGCCGAGATCAAGGACATGTGGATCGGCTACGGCGGCTTCAAGGACATGATGATCACCCTGGGCAACCACAAGGGGCAGTTCAGCGTGGAGGAGGTCACCTCCTCGCGCTTCATCACGTTCATCGAGCGCGGCCTGCCCAACGCCTTCGCCCCGGACCGCCGCCTGGGCCTCAGCGTGGCCAAATGGGGCAAGAACTGGCGCGCCTTCGCCGGCGTCTTCGGCGAGGAAGCGGTCAATGCCGATGAGACCGGCGAAAACGAGGCGCTTAACTACAACCTGCGCCTGAACTTCCTGCCCATCCTCAAGGACAACGCCTTCATCCATCTCGGCGGCTCCTTCGGCCACTCGCAGCCCAACGCCAGCGACGGCGGCACGGTGCGCTTCCGCGCCCGGCCCGAGACGCACGTGGCCGACAACCGCTTCCTGAACACCGGCAAGATCAAGAACGTCCAGTCCTGGGACCAGTACGGCCTGGAGCTGGCCGCCTCGTTCGGCCCGGTGCTGGTGCAGGGCGAGTACATCTCGACCACGGTCAAGCGCCTGGAGGGCAAGCCCGACGCCTCCTTCTCCGGCTACTACGCCTTCGCCAGCTGGATGGTCACCGGTGAGAAGCGCCCGTACAGCGTCGAGGAGGGCGAGCCCGCCGGCCGCATCTATGCCAAGAAGAAGGGACTGGGCGCCTTTGAGCTGGCCGCCCGCATCAGCAACCTCAACCTCAATGACAGCGAAGCTGGCATCATGGGCGGTGAGGGCAATAACATCACGCTGGCCGCCAACTGGTACGCCTATCCCAACCTCAAATTCGCCGCCAACTACATCATGGTCAACAACGACGAGTACGCCACCGGCGACGGCGACTACGCGGGCAACGACGACTACAACGTCTTCCAATTCGGCTTCTATTATTCGTTCTGAGCCGGAAGGCGCCTGATAATGAAGGCGCGGGGGCAGGCCGCCCTGCCCCCGTGCTATAATCCAATTCGCGAGGAAGAACCATGGGCAAGGAAATTGAGAGAAAGTTCCTCGTCAAGAGCGGGGAATGGAAGCAGGGGGCCAGCGGCACCGTCTACCGCCAGGGCTACCTCTCCTCGGCCAAGGAGCGGGTGGTGCGCGTGCGCACCATCGAGAACAAGGGCTTCCTGACCATCAAGGGCATCACCAAGGGGGTGTCGCGCTCGGAGTTCGAGTACGAGATCTCGGCCGAGGACGCCGGCATCATGCTCGACGGCATCTGCGAGAAGCCGCTCATCGAAAAAAAGCGCTACAAGGTCCCGGTCGGCGGGCTGGTGTTCGAGGTGGACGAGTTCTTCGGCGAGAACGCCGGGCTGGTGGTGGCCGAGGTCGAACTGCAGGCCGAAGACCAAAAGATCGACCTCCCCGCCTGGGTCGGCGACGAGGTGTCGGGCGACCCGCGCTACTTCAATTCCAACCTGATCAAGCACCCGTTCACGAGATGGTGAGGCGGGGGCGGGGAGCGGAGCGGGCATGGCGGAGATGACGCAGGGGCGGGACGCGGCGGCCGCCGCCCAGAGCGGCCTCGACGACCTCCTCGACCTCGACAAGCACAAGCTGGCCCAGGTGCCGGAGCGGAAAGCCAACGCCACCGAGCGCTGGATGAAGTACCTGGGCTTCCCGCTGGGCATCGCCGTCTTCCTGCTGATCTTCTATATGCCGCTGCCGGCGGGGCTGACCGCCTCCGGCCAGGCGGTGCTGGCCTGCTTCGCCCTGGCCCTGGTCTGGTGGGTGTGCGAGCCGGTCCCCACCTACCTCACCTCGCTGATCCTGATGCTCGCCCTGGTTTTCACCGACGGCTGGGACCAGGAGCACGTGCTGGGCGTGCTCGGCTTCGACGTCATCTGGCTGAACGTCATGGCCTTCGTGCTGAGCTCGATCCTGGTCAAGACCGCCCTGGCCAAGCGCCTGGCGCTGAACCTGATCATCCGCTTCGGCCACAACGCCTCCAAGATGCTGCTGGCCTTCATCGTCCTGCAGCTCTGCCTGGCGCCGCTCATCCCGGCCACGGCGCCGCGGGCCGTCATGACCCTGCCGCTGATGTTGGTGGTGGCGGCCATCTACGGCTCGACCAGCGACAAGGTCAACGGCTTCGGCCGCAACCTGTTCCTGCAGAACCTCCTGGGCGTCAACATCTTCTCCTCCGGCTTCATGACCGGCAGCACCGCCAACCTGATCGCCATCTCGCTGATCATGTCGCTGAGCGGCGAAAAGGTGTTCTATACCGACTGGATGTTCGCCAACCTGCCGGTGGTGCTGGTGACGATGCTGCTGGCCTGGTTCTTCGGGCCGCGCCTGCTTATCCGCCTGAAACCCGAGGAGCGCCGGCCGGTCATCCCCGGCGGCATCGAGACGCTGAAGCGCCAGCTCGAGCGCATGGGCAGGATTTCCTTCAACGAAAAGAAGGCGGCGGCCATCTTCGGGCTGGTCATCTTCCTATGGATCACCGACCGCTTCCACATGGCCTGGTTCGGCTTCGAGATCAACCCGGTGATGGCGGCCATGGCCGGCGCGATCATCACCTTCCTGCCCAAGGTCGGCATCATCAAGTGGAACGAGGCCGACATCCCCTGGCACCTCATGCTCTTCAGCGCCGGCGCCTACGCCGGCGGCCTGGCGCTGGACAACTCGGGCGCCGCGCGCTGGGCCATCGGCAACCTCTTCCGCCACCTGGATGTCGGCCCAGGGACCAATTTCTGGGTGGTCTACGTCATCGTCATCGCCGCCAACATGTACGCGCACATCTTCTTCACCAGCAAGACCATGCGCGTCATCATCATGATGCCCATCGTCATCGCCGTCGCCCAGCAGCTGGGTTTCCCGGTGCTGGCGCTGGCGCTGCCGGCGGCCTTCACCACCGACTGGGTCATCACCCTGCCGATCAACGCCAAGCCCAACGTCATCTATTTCAGCACCGGGCAGTTCTCGGTGCTGGACAACATCAAGTACGGCTTCGTGGTCTCGACGCTGGGCATCATCATCCTCACGATCGCCGGCATGACCTGGTTCCGCTTCCTGGGGATCACGCCATGAGCGCGGGAGCCGGAACCGGGAAACGGGCCCTGGCCGCCGCCGCGGCGCTGCTCCTCGTCCTGGGCGCGGCGTTGCCGGCCCGCGGCCGGGAACTGTCGCGCTACGAGGAGACCGTCACGCTCGCCGCCGACGGCTCGGCGCGGGTGCGCGTCCTGCTGGAGCCCCGGCCGGGCGCCGCCGCACCGGTCCTGATCCCGGTCCGTTCGGCAATCCTGCGCGACGTGCGGGCCAAGGGTGCCGGGTCTCCCGCCCCGCGGTCGGTCGCGCGCGGCAACGGCCAATTTCTTGAGATTGTCCTGCCGCCTGCTCCCGAGGCGGGAGCCGCCGGCACGATCGAGGTGACGTACGCCATGGACGGGTATTTCAAGGCCGGCGGCCGCCCCGGCCCGTTCGGCAACCGCAGGCTCGACTACCGCTTCGTCAGCGTGTCCTTCGCCGCCATCGACCGCTTCTCCGCCTCCCTGGTCCTTCCCCAGGGTTGGGTCTTCAACGCCATCGGCCGCTTCGTGCCCGCTCCCGAGAAGGAGGGCATGGTCGCGCCCTTCACGATCGTCCGCGCTGGCCAGCGCCTCGCCGGCCGCATCGGCCTCTCCGGCCTCGGCCTCGGCGACGAAGTGGCGCTCTCCTGCACCGTGCGCCATGGCCGGCGCTCCCCCTGGCTCATCTTCCTGCTGGCCGCGCTGGCCGCGGCCTATCTGGTCTTTTTCCGCGACGTGCTGCGGGGCAAGGGCGCATGAGCATTATCCACCTGAAGCAGTCGAAGGCCCTGGAGCGGCAGATCGACGAATTCCTGGACACGGTCAGCCGCGCCTCGCTGGTCTTCCGCAACGGCATCCGTGAGTACCTGGACGGCGAGATCGCCGCCTTCGAGGCGACGATCGGCGAGATCTCGCGCATGGAGAACCGGGCCGACGACTTGCGCCATGCCATCGAGACGCAGTTGTACACCCATTCGCTGATCCCCGAGAGCCGCGGCGACGTGCTGGGCCTGCTGGAGAACATGGACACGGTGATCAA
>JAKLEC010000015.1 GCA_022711715.1 Acidobacteriota bacterium | reverse complement strand
AAGGACGCGAGGCTGGACCCGGCCGCCGTGGACAGGGAACGGACCGGCGTGTACATCGGCTCGGGCATCGGCGGCATCCTGACCATCGAGGCCAACAAGGAAATCCTGATGCATAAGGGACCCGAGCGCATCTCGCCCTTCTTCCTGCCCTCCTGCATCGCCAACCTGGCCACCGGCCAGGTCTCGATCAAGTTCGGCTTCCAGGGCCCCAACCTGGCCAACTGCACCGCCTGCGCCACCGGCACCCACTCCGTCGGCGACTCGTTCCGCATCATCCAGCGCGGCGACGCCGACATCATGCTGGCCGGCGGCGCCGAGTACCCCATCACCCCGGTGGGGGTGGCGGGGTTCACCGCCATGCGCGCCCTGTCCACGCGCAACGACCATCCCGAGAAGGCGTCGCGGCCCTTCGACAAGGAGCGCGACGGCTTCGTGGTGGCCGAGGGCGCGGCGATCCTGGTCCTCGAGACCCTGGAGCACGCGCGCCGGCGCGGGGCGCGCATCTACGCCGAGGTCGTCGGCTACGGATTCACCGGCGACGCCTACCACATGACCGCCCCCGATCCCGAGGCCAAGGGCACCACGAGGGTGATGAGGCTGGCCCTGGCCGACGCCGGCATCGCCCCCGAGGCCATCGCCTACATCAACGCCCATGGAACCTCCACCGAGCTCAACGACAAGCTGGAAACCCAGGCCATCAAGCAGGTGTTCGGCGCGCACGCGGCCAGGCTGGCCATCAGCTCGACCAAGTCGATGACCGGCCACATGCTGGGCGCCACCGGCACGGCGGAGGCCGCCTACGCCGCCCTGGCCATCACCCATTCCTTCATCCCCCCGACCATCAACCACGAAACCCCCGACCCCGAGTGCGACCTGAACTACACGCCCAACAAAGGCGTCGCCCGCGACATCGCCTACGCCATCTCCAACTCCTTCGGCTTCGGCGGCACCAACGCCTCGATCGTTCTCAAGAAATACACCGACTGAGCGCGGGCGGGGGGGCTCCGGCCCCCCCGCCCTTCCTTCCGCGGAGGAGCCCCATGAAAAACATCCTGCTGGCGGTCATTCTCCTCGCCACCCTCTCTATGCCCGGCGCCGCCTCCGGCGGGACGCCGGATGGACCGGTCATCGTCATGACCCACCCCACCCTCTCCCAGGTGAAGAACATCGTGGAGATGTACGAGAAGGATGTCATCCCCCTGCCGGGGCTCGTCCTGCTGGGCATCTACCACGAAGACGAGCTGCTCAACGAGGAGGAGGCCGAGGCCTACCAGGAGGCGTTCGCCTTTGTGCGCGAGAGCGGGCTGGACTGGGTGCGCTTCCGGAAGATCAGCGGACGGGTGGAGGGTAAGGACTTATTCCGCGAGAACGCCTGGACATCCCAGTTCAAGGAGATCTTCGCCTCGGCCGACGGCTTCCTGTTCACCGGCGGCATGGACATCCCGCCCGCCCTCTATGGCCACAAGACCGCCCTGCTCACCGAGCCCACCACGCCGGCCCGCCATCTCTACGAGGTCTCGCTGCTCTTCCACCTGTTGGGCGGCGGCAGATCCTCCTTCACCCCCTTCCTGACGGCGAAGCCCAACCTTCCCGTCCTGGCCGTCTGCCTGGGGCTGCAGAGCCTGAACGTCGCCCTGGGCGGGACCCTGATCCAGGACATTCCCAGCGAGCTGTACGGCCTGGCGACCGTCGAGGAGGTGCTGGCCCTGGACCCGGACCGGATCCACTCGGGCGTCTACCTGGAGAAGCTCGGCGCCAACGATCCCGACCTCGCCCCGCCGTTCCACCGCATTTTTCTCCTGCCCGACAGCGCGTTCGTCCGGCGCATGGGGATCGCCGCCGACGCCACGCCCCAGGTGGCCACCTCGCATCACCAGGCCATCGACAAGCTGGCCTCCGGCCTGCGCGTCACCGCCCTCTCGCTGGACGGCCGGGTCGTGGAGGCGGTCGAGCACCTGCGCTTCGCCAACGTCCTGGGCATCCAGTTCCACCCCGAGCGTTTTTCCCTGTACCGCAAGGCGCTGCGCCAGCGGCTTCAGCCGGGCGCGCCCCTCGACTTCAACCCACTGGCCTTCCTGAAGGCCAACCCGCCTTCGTACGAGTTCCACAAGGCCATCTGGAAGTGGTTTGCGGAAGCCTTGCTCGCAGAGCCTGGACTCGGCGCACGGCAGACGGCGGACGGCGTACGGAAAAGCAATTGATTGAACTAGGCATACGGCGGCAGCATTAGAGAGAATTCTTCCACGCAAATGCCGTTTCTGTCCGCCTATTGATCTTTTCTTTCCTGCGCCTTACGCCAAGCGCCTTTCCCACCGTCTGCCGTCTGCCGTATGCCGTACGCCAATTTCTACAGCGGGTACTTGCTCTCGATATAGTCCTTCAAATGGCGGATCTGGTAATCCTTGTCCTTGAGCAGCGCCTTGATGATGTCGCCGATGGAGATCATGCCCACGACCTTGTCCTTCTCGTCGACGACGGGGATGTGGCGGATGTGGTTCTGGGTCATGGCCGCCATCAGGTCGTTGACGTCGTCCTCGGCCCGGGCCACGATCAGCTTTTCGCGGGGGGTCATGACGTCCTGGACGGCCAGCCCCTTGACGTTGGCCTGGCTGCGGCTGCAGCTGCGCATGACGTCCCGCTCCGACACGATGCCGCGGACGTTCCCCTGCCCGTCCAGCACGATCAGGGCGCCGACGTTGCGGGAGCTCATCTCCTGCAGGGCGTCGCTGACGATGGCATCGACGTGGATCGCGAAAACACCCCTTCCCTTGCTCTCCAAGATCTTCTCGGCCTTCATGCTCCCTCCCCGGCGCCCCGTGCTCGCGCCTAGGGTCTCAGCATACATAAATCGTTAAAATAAATCAACATGCCATGGGCCTCGCGTGACGCGTGACGCGTAACGCGTGACAAGTAGCGGCAATAATCGAACAACAGGCTCCACTCCGACCTTGGATCGGCGGAGATTGCCAGTATTACTTCCAAGCATCATGTGGACTCGGCAGGCAAACCTTGCCCAGTCCACCGGGCTCTGGTCATTGCCTGTTTTCATTTCAGGCATTCTCCCGTCACGCGTCACGCGTTACGCGTCACGATTGCCTACGTGAGCTATTGACGCAAAAGTTTAAACTGATACAATGAGAATTACATCAATCTACGAGGTGAAACCGATGGAACGATATACTTCCCAGCAACTGATGGAGATCGAGCACAAGTTCGGGGCCCACAACTACCACCCCCTGGAGGTCGTCATCTCCAAGGCCGAGGGCATCTGGGTCGAGGACCCGGAGGGCAGGCGCTACATCGACATGCTGTCGGCCTATTCGGCCGTCAACCAGGGCCACCGCCACCCGGCGGTCATCCAGGCGCTCAAGGACCAGGCCGACGTCCTGACCCTGACCTCGCGCGCCTTCTTCAACGACCGCTGGCCGCTGTTCGCCCGCAAGCTCGCCGGGCTCACCGGCAAGGACATGATCCTGCCCATGAACACCGGCGCCGAGGCGGTGGAGACGGCCATCAAGACCATGCGCAAGTGGGGCTACCTGGTCAAGAAGGTGGCCGCCGACAAGGCCGAGATCATCGTCTTCAGCGAGAACTTCCACGGCCGCACCACCACCATCGTCTCCTTCTCCACCGATCCCGAGGGCCACGACTTCTACGGCCCCTACACCCCCGGCTTCAAGATCGTCCCCTACGACGACCTGCAGGCGGTCGAGAAGGCGGTGAACAAGAACACCGTGGGCATCCTGGTCGAGCCCATCCAGGGCGAGGCCGGCGTGGTCGTCCCCACGCCCGGCTTCCTGGCCGGCCTGGGCCGCATCGCCCGCAAGCACAACGTCCTGCTGGCCGTGGACGAGATCCAGACCGGCTTCTGCCGTACGGGCAAGCTCTTCGCCTACCAGTACGAGGACGTCGATCCCGACATCATCATCATGGGCAAGGCCCTGGGCGGCGGCGTCTTTCCCGTCTCGGCCATCGCCGCCAACGAGGACGTGCTCGGCGTCTTCAAGCCCGGCACCCACGGCTCGACCTTCGGCGGCAACCCGCTGGCCTGCGCCGTGGCCGTGGCCGCCATCGACGTGCTCATCGACGAGAAGCTGGCCGAGCGCGCCGCCGAGAACGGCGCCTACTTCATGGAGAAGCTGCGCGAACTGCAGAAGAAATCGGACAAGATCAAGCTCGTGCGCGGCAAGGGGCTGCTGATCGGCCTGGTGCTCAAGAAGTCGGCGGGCAAGGCGCGCCAGTACACCACCGCGCTGAAGGAGCGCGGGCTGCTCTGCAAGGAGACCCACGACTGGATCATCCGCTTCGCGCCGCCCCTGGTCATCAGCAAGGCCGACATCGACTTCGCCATGGAGAAGGTGCGGGAAGTCCTGGGCTAGATGGTCATCTTCCGCGCCGACGCGACCGTCCGCTCCGGGCTGTCGCGCCTGCGCCGCTGCGCCTACCTGGCCTCGCAGCTGCGGAGCACGGGCGACGTCCTGCTCCTCAGCCGCGAGGACAAGGGGGCGGCCAAGTTCCTGGCCGGCCAGAAGGCGCCGTTCCGCATGCTGAAGGACCCGGCGGCCTTCGAGCTGGCCGGGGCCGGAACGCTGCTCCTGGACCTCGACTCCTATTCCCAGGCCGACGCGGCGTTGCTGGAGCGGGCGCGTAATGGCGGCGTGCGCACGGTCCTGATCGCGCCTCCCAACGGGGCGCCGGCAGCGGCCGACCGCACCGTCGACCCGGCCCGTGAGCCGCAGCTGGCCCTGCTGCACCACAAATTCCGCCACTTCCACCAGGCCCGGCGCCGCTACCGCCGCGCGGTCCGCCATGTCTTCGTCAGCCTGGGCGACGCCCTCCCCTACCGGGAGCTGCGCGCGATCGTCGACGTGCTGCACCGCCTGGGCCTGCGCGTCAAGGTCGAGCCCGGGCCGGGGCTGAAAAAGGCCGACCGGCGCAACCTGGCGCGCATCTACCCCGGCGTCCGTTTCCGCGGCCGGAGCGAGAGCGCCGCCCGCTCCTATTTCGAGGCCGACCTGGCGCTGGTCCGGCCCGGCGACGAGGCCCTGGAAGCGGCCTGCGCCGGCACGCCGGCGCTCTACCTCTCCCTGGAGAAGGGGGAGGACGGGCTGGCCGAGTCCTGGATCGCCAGGGGCCTGGGGGCGAAGAGTCCCGGCCTGGCCGATTTTTCCGTCCAGTCCGTACGCGCCGCCATCGAACCCCTGGACCAGGCGACCCGCGAGCGCATGGGCTCCGCCGGCAGGGCGCTGGTCGACGGCCTGGGGGTGCAGCGGCTCCATGCGATCCTGAGAGAACAGGGCATCGTAGAAATCAGACGCTAGACGTCAGTGGCTAGCAAGAGAACGGCATTCACAGGGTCTTTTTTCCCGGCATTTTGTGCCTTGCTAACGTCTACTACCTTACGTCCGAGTCAGTAGGCCAGCGCCCTGCCGTTCATCACGTCCGTGGCAACGGCCTTGTATCCTCCCTCCGAATCCACGGCGGCCCCGACCACATAGCCGCGCATCATATAGATGCGCGGCACCGGGGATGTAAGTTGCGGCACCACGGCCAACTCAAGCCCCATTTCTTTAAGGGCGGCAAACAGATGGCCGCAGAAATCACCCTCAAAGACCTGCGGTTTGCTGCTGCCGTCGGTCTCATACTTCGCGGAGTGAAGGCTGGGCGCGTCAATGGCCTGCTTGACGTCCATGTTGAAGTCGATGATGTTCATCAGGACCGAAACCGTCTTCTGGTGAATTCCGCCGCCGATGGAAGATAGCGCGACGAGCGGCCGGCCATCCCGGGCAACGATCAACGGTTCCGTGGGATCGGGCAGCCGCCTGCCCGGACCGGTCTGGGCGATGAGCCGCTGCTGGAAAGACGCCGAATCGGGGACCGACACGCCGTCGACGAAGATCCCGGTCGTGCCCCAGATCGGGGTGTTGCTGGTGTGCACGACCGCTGCCATGTTCCCCCAGCGGTCGATGGCCACCACGGCATCCGAATGCTTCAGATCCTCGTTCGCCGGGACCCTGGTCAAGGGGAATTTCCCGGCGGACATCAGCGACCAGACCCGCCGCGCATGCTCTTCTCCCGCCCGGGCGGCCGGCGAGCCGTCGGCTCCGCCGAGAAGCTGGGAGACCGCCTGGGGCGGCATGAAGCTGAGCGCCATCAGGTTCGTGATCTGGCTCAGCCAGAAGAACGCCCTGGGCGACTCGGAATAATGCCCCATGCCGGCGAGGTTGGCCTGCGAGGCGACATGGAGCGCCTCGGCCAGATGGACGCCGCCCTGGGCCGGCAGCCCGGGAGCGTAGATCTTGCAGCCGCCGTAAGCGATCTCCAGCGGATCGGACCAGATGACGCGATACCCTCTCATATCGTCCAGGGTCATATGCCCGCCCTCGCGACGGACCGCTTCCACGAGCTTTCTCCCCCATTCGCCGCCATACATGTAATCCGCCCCCCGCTCGGCGACCCGGCGCAGGGTAGCGGCGAGCTTGGGCTGCTGGAAGAGGTCTCCCTCGCCGTACCAGGAGCCGTCCGGCCTGGTGAAGATCGCCCGGGTCTCCGGAAGCCGGGACAGCACGTTCCGGCGCAGCTGGATCTGTCCGGCATGGTAGGGCGTGAGTTCGAAACCGTTCTCGGCGAAGTAGATGGCCGGGGCGAACAAGGCCTTGAAGGGCAGCTTGCCGAATTTTTCATGCGCCGCATGGATCCCGGCCATGAATCCTGGGACCAGCGCCGTCCGGCCGCTGGGATCGATCTTCGTCCCCGCCTGCGGCGACATGGGATTGGTCTGGGCGGGGATCGTCATGGGCTCGTTCTCGCCCAGCACGGTGTTGTAGCCGGCATTTAGATTATGAAACGTCCCCGATCCGGCATCATAATAGACCATGCTGAGGATGCCGGCGTAGCTCACCACGCTGCCCATGGAGAGCGTGATCTGCGCCAGCGACGTGGCGATGGCGGCGTCGGCGGCGCTGCCGCCCTGGCGCAGGGCTTCCAGCCCGGCCCGCTCCGCCGCCGCGCTGGAAGTGCCGGTGACCACGCCGTTTTTCCCCCTGGCCAGGACGTTCTGCAGCCCGAACTGCATGTCGAGCCAAGCGTAGACCGCCCGTTCGCCGGATCCCCACCTCCGCGGCGAAAGATCCACGGCTGCCGCCAGGCAAGGTGCCGCAAGCGAGACCAGCAAAGACAGCGCGGCGAATTTTCTGAAGGAACGAATGCGTTGGAACATGATATCCTCCTGATGGATCGCGATGAGATCCCGTCCATCCGCGGATAAGATAGGACGAATCCATGGCGAAAACTGCTCGTCGCATGCGCTGAGGAACGAATTACGCCGGCGAACCGCGGGAAGCGAGGGTTGTGCTAGGAAGAGGCCGGGTTGCTCCGGAATTCCGAGGGCGTCCGGCCGGCCAATTCCTTGAAAACGCGGTTGAAGGTGGCCAATGAGTTGAACCCGCACTCGAAGGCGATGGTGATCAGCTTGGCCTGTCCCGCGCCCGACCGCAACAGCCGTCGCTTGGCGGCCTCGACCCGGTAGCCGTTGATGAATTCATAAAAATTCCGGCCGAGCTGTTCGTTGATCACCTGGGAGAGATGGCTGAGCGGGACATTCAATCCCTGGGCCAGCTTGGGGAGGGTGATCTCCGCATCCAGGTAGGGCTTCTCGCGCTCCATGGTATCGAGCAGCCGCGCCTTATAGAGCGCGGCATTTTCCGGGCTCAACGAGGAGCGCTCGTAACGCCGGCCCAAGCCCTCCTCGGCAAGGCCGAAGAGGACATCGGGCTGGAGCATGGCCCGGTAGCCGGTCACGAAGGTGTTCACGGCGATCAGAAAAGGGACGACCTGGCCGACCAGGCTGATCGCCCGGCGATCGAACCACCCCGCGGCCATGAAGACCAGGCCGACGCCCCAGATCAGCCCGAAGACCCCCAGGCGCCACTTGAGCCAGCGCAGGTTGATGCCGTCGAGGGTGGAATAGGAGGCCTTGATCGCCCGGGAATATTCCCGCAGGCGACGGACCATGATGGGGACATAGACGGCCACCTGGATTCCGGCCATGACGCCGACCGGGATCCAGGGCGAGCGGATCCAGCCATCCAGGACAGCCGGGCGGATGCGTTCAACCCCGCGGAAGACCCAGAAGGCGCTCCAGAAGGCCAATCCGGCCAGGAAGGGGACAAAATGGACGAGATCCCAGGGCCGCCAGCGGTACTCGCCGTTGCTCATCGCCTTGACATAAAAATAAAACAACGGGCTGAAGGTCAGGACCAGCGGGCCGATGAGGATCGAGAGGACGGGCCAGCGGTCGTACCAGCCGAGGATGCCGATGAAGCCGTTGGTCATCAAAACCGCCAGGGCCAGGAGGAACAGGGCCATGAAGCGGTTGGCCCGGCGTCTGCCCCGCCCCGTGAAGGCCAGCAGCAGCGATTGGACCAGGGCGTGGATCGCCCCCGCCAGGTTGGCGTAGCTGAGGAGCCGGATCCATGATTCCACGCGGGGACTATATCATCCCTCTCCCGACTAGGTCAACGCGCGGGAAAATCAGCCGTGACGCGTAACGCGCAAAAGGCATCAAACGATCTTAATCCAAGAAATTCGCCATCAAACAATCCTCAATCGCCGTCAATTACTTGAAGTGTCTTCGTGTTTGCTGTTACTCGTCACGCGTCACGCGTTACGCGTCACGAAAGATCGCGTGCTTCATAAAATAAGCACCAGCCCGGTCGCCAGCGCGATCATGACCAGGATGGGCAGCGCCATGTAGCGGTAGACGTCGAGCAGCGAGGCGCCGAAATACTCGTTGGTCAGCACCAGGCAGAGGTGGAGCGGCGAGACCAGGATGCCGGCGAAGCCGATCACGTAGACGTAGAGGGCGAGGTAAAAGTAGTTCGGCAGGCCCTGGATGAGGGGAAGCAGCACCGGGAAGGCGATGGCGATGTAGGCCGTGTTCACCCCGGTCAGGAAGCCGACGGTGAAGGAGACGAGGAAGATGAAGAGCACGACGAGTCCCAGGGAGAAGCGCGTGGTGCGGATGGCGTCGAACGCCGAGGAGGACTGCAGCACCCGTTGAAAAACGACGACCGCGGCGATGACCAGCAGGCTGCGGACCGTCGTTTTCCCGAAGACGATCGAGGCGATCTCGCGCGGGCCGACGCGCTTCCAGGCGGTCAGCAATGCGGCCACCAGCAGCAGCGCCCAGTGCAGCGGCAGGGGCAGCAGGGGCGGCAGCTTCATGAAAAAAAGGAGGATCACGGCCAGGATCGGCCAGGTCCCGGCCAGGAAGTCGCGGGCCGTGGCGTGGATGCCGTTCCCCGCCGCCGGCCGGACGGGGCCGACGCGGTGGCGGCGGAAATAGGCGAAGGCCACGAGCAGCCCCATGGCGATGTGCAGCAGGGAAAAAGGCAGCTGGAAGAGGATGATGCGGCGCATGGGGATGCCCGACAGGGCCTGGAAAAGGAGCAGGCCCGCGTAAAGGGGCCAGATCAGCTCCCAGTCGTGGCGGAACCAGAAGTTCAAAAAAGCGTTGAAGGCCGGCTTGAGCCGCATCTTCGCCGTGGAGACGTCCACCAGCGGGGCCGACATCAGCGCCCCGCCCGGCATGGGCAGGAAGCCGACGATGGCCGGCGAGACCATGGCCACCAGGCGTTTGTCGCGGATCATGGCGTTGAGCGAGTCGATCAGCCGGTCGTACATCCTGCGGCTTTTCTGCACGGCGCCGATGTACTGCACCAGGACGATGATCAGGAAGAGCTCGAGCGTTTCGCGGTCGCGCAGCCCCTGCCAGGCGCTGCGGCCGGCCAGGAGCAGGTTCACGCGGAAGAACGCGACGGTGAGCAGGGTGACGGCGAGGACGGCGAGGGCGAGATCGACCTTCCAGCGCAGGAGCAGGATCAGCAGGACGACCAACACCAGGAATTTCGCCGCCAGGAGCATGGCTGCCGCCTGCGCTGCCTACGCGCGCTTGATGTTGGGCAGCTCCAGGCCGTAGCCCTTCCTGCGGTCGTCGGCCTTGAGCTGGAAGGCGACAAAGATGGCGACGACGCCGAAAGAGAGGAAGATGAGCAGCGGCAGGGTGTAGTTGTAGGCCACCTTGCCGTCGGCGCCGGGGACCCGGCAGAAGCGGTCGAGCACCCAGCCGATCAGGTAGGGCACGCCCATCAGGCCGATGTTCTGGATGTAGAAGATCATCGAGTAGGCGGTGCCCAGCTGCTTCTCGGGGATCAGCTTGGGGACCGACGGCCACATCGCCGACGGCACCAGCGAGAAGGCCACGCCCAGCAGCAGCATGGCGCCCACGGCGACCCCCCAGTGGGAGAAGGCGGGGACGGCGAAGATGGCGTGCACGATGACCAGCAGGAAGGCGCCCAGGATCATGATCGACGCCCCCTTGCCCTTGCGGTCGTAGATGGTGCCGAACAGCGGCGTCAGCAGGATGTTGCCGAAGGGCAGCAGGGCCGGGATGAGGCCGGCCAGGCCGGCGCTGACGTGGTACTTCTGCACCATGAGGTCGGTGGCGTAATCCAGGAAGGGGAAGACCCCCGAATAGAAGATGAGGCACAGCAGGGCGATCAGCCAGAAGCCCTTGTTCTTGAGGATGAGCACGATGTCGGACAGCTTGAAGGCGTCCTCGGCGGAAGCCGCCGCCGGCGGCTCGGAGGCGTCCAGCCGGCGGTCCATGCGGCAGTAGAACAGGTAGGCGACGGTGCCCATGAGCAGCAGCGCCAGGCCCATGAACGGGACCGCCTTCACCCCCCATTTCAGGGCCAGCGGCATGGCCACGGCCAGGCCGACGGCGGTGCCCATGCGCGCCCCGGCCAGCTGCAGCCCCATGGCCGTGGCCAGCTCCTTGCCCTTGAACCACTTGACGATCACCTTGGAGACGGTGATGCCCGCGACCTCGACGCCGGTGCCGAAGAAGGCGAAGCCGACGGCGGCGACCCACACCTGGGTGCGCACCGGGAAGCCCGAGGCCAGGCCGACCCAGCAGACGGCGACGCCGAAGACCATCACCAGGGCCGAGAGGATGCCGGTGAAGCGCACGCCCTTCTTGTCCAGGATGATGCCGCCGATGATGAGCATGAAGGCGAAGACGTTCAGCCAGCCGTAGGCGCTCTTGAAAAAGCCGAAGTCGACGCTGCTCCAGCCCGAGTCGACGATGGCGGTCTTGAACGCCGAGGTGGCCTTGTCGAAGTAATAGCCGCAGAACATGATGACCGACACGATGGCCAGCGCCGACCAGCGGGCGGCCGCGGAATCGCGCAGGGATCTCTTCATGGTTTCGCCCATTCACAGCTCCTTTTTCGTGGCATTGCCGCCTGAACGGTACGCCCCGATTGTATGGGAATCGCGCCTGGAAAGCAATATCCGATCTCTTTGTACTCGTGTTAGTGTTTGTGTTTGTGTTAGGAACAGCATGAGCCGACCTATTGCTGCTCCGAATCACGAGTCACGAATTACGAATCACGACCGCCTGTTCAGTCCAGCTCCTGGAACCAGCCTTCGTCGAGCCCCAGGCGCAGCGCCTCATCGCGCACCCGGCGCCATTCCTCGGGGAGCAGGCGGCGGTCGCAGGGCGGCCGATCCGGCGCCAGGTGGGCCGGGAAGTACTGGCTCATCAGGCTGAGCCAGGCGCCGCGGAACGGCGAAGCGGCGATGGCATGGAGGACCTCGACGGAATTCCCCGTATGGCCGGGGATGATCAGGTGGCGGATCACCGTGCCGCGCACCGCGATCCCCTCGCCGTCGAGCTGCAGCGGACCGGTCTGGCGGAACATCTCGGCGATGGCCGGGACGGCGGAATCGAAATAATCCCCCGCTCCCGACAGCTCCCGCGCCAGGCGCCGCGCCTCCGCCGAAGGCCCATACTTGAGGTCGGGCAGGTAGACGTCGATGATCCCCTGCAGCTGGGCGACCACCTCCGCCCGCTCGTAGCCGCTGGTGTTGTAGACGAAGGGGATGCGCAGCCCCCTGCCGGCGGCGATCTCCAGGGCGTCGACGACATGGCGCAGGTAGGGGGTGGGCGAGACCAGGTTGATGTTGTGGGCGCCGCGCTTCTGCAGCGCCAGGAAAACGCCCGCCAGCTGCTCGACGGAATGGGGTTCGCCGTGGGCGAACTGCGAGATCGGGTAGTTCTGGCAGAAAAGGCACTTCAGCGTGCAGCCCGAGAAGAAGACGGTCCCCGAGCCGCGCTCTCCCGAGAAGGGCGGCTCCTCGCCGAAATGGAGGTTGTGCGAGGCGATCCTCGCCTCGGCTCCGGCATGACAGGTCCCCTGCTTCCCGGCGGAGCGCTCGGCCCGGCACCCGCGCGGACACAGGCGGCAGGGCGAGAAGGAAGCGGCGAAGAACTCCCGCTTGCGCTTCCAGGCGGCGGCGTCGAGGGCGAGGTAGGAGGGGCCGCTCAGCCGTTCCACTCGAAGTCCTGGCCCAGGAAGACCCGGCGCGTGTTCTCCTCGCGCACGACCTCGGCCGGGGTGCCGTGGCTCAGGATATGCCCCTTGTGGATGATGTAGGCCGTGTCGGTGATATAGAAGGTGTCGCGGACGTTGTGGTCGGTGATGACGATGCCGATGCCCCGCTCCTTCAGCTTCAGCACGATCTTCTGGATGTCCAGGATGGTGATGGGGTCGATGCCGGTGAAGGGTTCGTCCAGGAAGAGGAAGCGCGGCTTCATGATCATGGAGCGGGCGATCTCCAGGCGGCGCTTCTCCCCCCCGGACAACTGGTAGGCCCGGGAATCGCGCACCGCCAGCAGGCCGAAGTCGCCCAGCAACTCCAGGGCGCGCGCCCGCGCCTCCGCCTCGGGAACGTAGAGCTGCAGCATCATGTGCAGGTTCTCGAACACCGTCGCCTTCAGGAACACCGAATGCTGCTGCGGCAGGTAGATCAGCCCCTTCTGCGCGCGCTCGTAGGAGGGAATGCCGTCGACGCTCTCGCCGTTCAACTCCACCGTGCCGCCGTCGGGACGGACGATGCCGGCCATCATCAGGAAGGTCGTGGTCTTGCCGGCGCCGTTGCGGCCCAGCAGGGCGGTGACCGCGCCGGCGGCGAACTCCAGGCTGATGCGGTCGACCACCGCCGTACGGTCGTACACCTTGGTCAGGTCGCGCGTGCGCAGCCGGTCGTTCACAGGCCGAGGGCGGGGGCGATCCCCTGCATGGAGCCCAGGCAGAGCTCCAGGAACTCTTCCAGCGAGAGCCCCAGCCGGGCGCCGCCCTCCATCTGCTCGCGCGAGGCCCCCTTGGCGAACGATTTTTCCCTGAAGCGCTTCTTCATGAAGGCGAGATCGATGCCGGCGAGCCGGCGCTGGGGGTGCATCAGGGCGCAGGCGATGACGAAGCCGCTTGTGGGGTCGACGGCCAGCAGCGCCAGGTCCATGGGCGTCACCGGCTCGACGCGCCGGTTATGGGCGCGGATGGCGTGAACGATCCCTTCGTCCAGGCCGCTTCCGGCCAGCATCTCCGCCGTTTTCTCGGTGTGCGTCTCGGGCGCGGCCACCGTGTATTCGTAGTCCAGGTCGTGCAGCAGCCCGGCCAGGCCCCAGGCCTCGGGGTCCTCGCCGAGGCGGACGGCACAGCCGCGCATGCAGGCCTCCACGGCCAGGCAGTGCTTGACCAGGTTCGGGTTGTGCAGGTGCCGCTGGAGCAGCTCCAGGGCTTGTTCGCGGGTCATGGATGCTCCTTGCAAGGGGAATTATATGCCCGGCCGCGCCGCTTGGCAAGGTCCGGGAACGGAGGCCGTTCCATCCCGCCCGCGGGGCCGGCAAGTCCCGTGGATGCCCCAGGCCCGTCCATCAAACGAATGTGTTGTGTGAATGAACTCGGCGTACGGCGTACGGCGGACGGCATGCAACTACAGAAGCTCCCGGGAAGAGAGAGGGAAGCCAGAGGGAAGACAAAGCGAGAAAGAAGTTCTGATGTCCATTGCCTTTGCTAACACAAACACTAACACTAACACGAGAAGGGGTTTTCCCACTTTCTCTTCCCTCATTCTTCCCTGGCTCTTCCCTCTGGCTTCCCTGAGGTTTCAAAGCCACGGGCATTTGTGATAAAATGGTTTCATATCCGGCCATTCCCAGGGGAGTATCCCAGGCAAAGGAGGTAAACATGGCCCAAGAGCAGCCCAAAGCCCCGTTCACCCAAGCGGAGCCCGAGAAAAAGTCCCGGAAATTCCTTCTCGTCTTTGCCGCCATGGCGCTGGTGATCGCCGTGCTGGCATTCTTCCTGTTCAAGGGCCCCGCCGGCCCGAAGGCGTCGCCCAAGATGAGGCAGATGGAGGAGACCGTCCAGCAGATCCAGCAGCTGGAAGCGAACATCCAGGAGAAGCAGAACGAGGTGTTCTCGATCCTGAACGAATACAAGAAGAAGACGGGCGAGGACCTGCCCGAGGTCAACATCATGAACCTCACCCCCGACCAGAAGCGGGTGCTGGAGGAGAAGATCAAGAACGAGAAGGACGTCTCGATCAAGTCGCTGCTGCAGGACATCCTGGACAAGAACAGCGACATCCAGAACCTCAACGCCCGCGTGCAGGAGCTGGAGTCGCTCCTGCCCAAGCCGCACATGGTGGAGAAGGGCGAGAACCACTACCAGATCGCCATGAACTTCCTGCTCAACGAGAAGGGCGTGGACAAGGCCCGGGCCATGGAGCTCGTCGAGCGCACCGCCCTCTTCGAGCCGATCGTCCCCGGCTTCAAGATCTGGAACTTCTACGCCGAGGACGAGTACGGCACGTTCATCACCCAGGGCACCGCGCCCATCTCCCCCAACCAGATCCAGCGCCGGGTGAAGAAGGAGCTGGTCGACGCCAAGGACAAGGCCATCGCCGAGAAGGAGAAGCTGCAGAGCGACATCGACGAGATGGAGGCGAGGCGCCAGGAGCTCATCTCGCAGCTGGACCTGCTCAACCAGGAAAAGCAGAGCATGCTGACGCGCATGAGCGACCTCAACTCCCAGAATCAGGACATGCAGACCGCGCTCAACTCGGTCTTCTATGCGCTGGACCTGCCCAAGGTCCTGGCCGAGAAGGGCATCATCAAGGGCGGCTTCCTGCGCGCCACCAAGCTGCAGAAGGTCGACACCGCCCTGTTCAACCGCTCGCTCGACCTGCGCGGTGACGGCAGGATCGCCATCGCCGCCGCCGAGTTCCAGCTGGCCAAGATCCGGGACATCACCGTCTATCCCGGCTTCTTCAAGGCCGGCGTGGACTACAAGGTCGAATTCGACGAGACCAGGCAGAACGCGACCCTCACCATCCTCGACGCCAAGAAGTTCATGAGCGAGAGGATCGCCATCGCCGTCGAATAGCCGCTCGTTCCCCCGGGGCCCGCCCGCGGGCGGGCCCCGCTTCCCCCACCCTGACCATGATCGGCAACGTCCTGGCCATCGCCAAGGGCGGCGCCGGCATCGTGCGCGACGGCGAGCGCACCGTCTTCGTCCCCGGCGTCGTTGCCGGCGAGACCGTCGAGTACGACGACGCCGGCCGCCTGCACTCCGCCTGGCGGGGCCGGCTGCTGCGCGTCCTGGAGCCGTCGCGGGAGCGCGTGCCGCCCCCCTGCCCCCACTACGGCGACTGCGGCGGCTGCAACCTGCAGCACATGAGCATCGCCGAGCAGCAACGCAGCAAGGCGGCGATCCTGGCCGAGAACCTGCGCCGCATCGCCGGCAGCGCGCCGCCGTCGCCGCCGCTGCTCGCCTCGCCCGCGGAGCGCTTCCGCAGCAAGGCCGAGTTCCAGGTCGCCGGCGGCGCGGCCGGCTTCTTCGCCCGCGAGTCGCACCGCGTGGTCGCCGTCGGCGGCTGCCTCCTCCTGCCCCGCGCCAGCGAAGAGCATTTCCTGCGGCTGCGCCCGCGCACCGCCGCCCTGGAGCGCGGCCAGTGGCGGGTGCTCAGCAACGGCGACATCGTGGCCTCGCGCCTGGAGGGGGAGGATGGCCGCGGCGAATGGCTGAGCCGCGAGCGCACCGTCCCCTTCGCCATCGGGCTCCACGAGTGGCGCGTCGGGCCCGAAAACTTCGTCCAGGCCAACCTCTTCCAGCTGGCGCCGATGGCCGCGCTGCTCACGGACGTCGTCGAGCGCGAGCGCCCCGGCTCGGCCGCCGATCTCTTCTGCGGCGCCGGCTTCTTCACCCTGCCGCTGGCCGCCCGCTGCGGCCGGGTGACGGCGCTGGAGAGCGATCCGGCCAACCTGGCTTCCCTGCGGGCCAACCTGGAGCGCAACCGCATCGGCCACGTCCGCGTGCTGGCGGCCGACGCGCTGCGCGGGGCGCCCCTCGACGCCGAGCTCGTTGTCGTCGATCCCCCGCGCGGAGGCCTCTCGGGACGGCTGGTCTCCGCCCTGGCCGGGGGCCGGGCGCGGACCGTCGTCTACTTTTCCTGCGATTCGGCCACCTTCGCCCGCGACCTGCGCCTGTTCCAGGCCCGCGGCTTCGCCCTGGAGGCGCTGAAGCTGATCGACAACTTTCCGCACAGCGATCATTTCGAGATATTTTCCGTCCTGAAACGAATCGAACTCCGTGACGCGTGACGCGTAACGCGTAACGAGAAAAAGCCAAAAAAATTAATATTACCCGAATTCGGGTGACCGAATAACCACAAACCAGGGAAGAGAATTCCGCGTGCCTTTGCTGTGAACATTGGACTTTAAAAATACAATTTTTCCGGGATTTGTTTTTTGAAGCTAATTCTTTCATTGCGGTTACTCGTCACGCGTCACGCGTTACGCGTCACGAATGTTCGTTTTGTCAAAAAGCGGCACTTATGCTAATACTATGGCATGAGAAAATTCGCGCTGTTCCTGATATTCCTCCTGCCGGCCCTGTGGCTGGGCGCCGGCGACGATGGGCTGGACTGCTTCACGGTCGTGGCCGGAAAGAAGGCCACCGCCGACGGCTCGGTGCTCCTGGCCCACAACGAGGACGACGTGGGCCGGCAGCTGGTCAACGTCATCAAGGTCCCGCCCCAGGAACGGAGACGCGGCGAGCCGCTGGCGCTCAAGGAGGGCGGCACCCTGCCCCAGGCCGGCAGCGCCCCCGGGCTGCTGTGGCTGCAGATGCCGGGCAGCGACTTCGCCGATTCCTACGTCAACGAGCATGGGGTGGCCATCACCTCCAACGCCTGCCCCTCGCGAGAGGACCGGGCCGAGCTGAGCGACGGCGGCATCGGCTTCAGCCTGCGGCGCCTGGTCGCCGAGCGCGCCCGCAGCGCGCGCGAGGGGGTGCGCATCGCCGGCGAGCTGATCGCCCGCTTCGGCTACGCGTCCTCGGGACGCACCTACACCATCGCCGATGCCGGCGAAGGCTGGCTGCTGCACGCGGTCAAGGGCAAGCACTGGGTCGCCTGCCGCGTCCCCGACAACGAGGTCGCCGTCATGGCCAACCGCTATACCATCGGCCGCGTCGACCTGAACGACCGCGAGCGCTTCCAGGGGTCGCCCGACCTCGTCGAGTACGCCGTGCGCCGCGGCTGGTATGATCCCCGCCGCGACGGCGAGTTCGACTTCGCCCGCGCCTATTCCGACCCCGCCGCCTACGCCGACATGCGCAACGTCATGCGCCAATGGCGGGGCACCGCGCTGCTGGCCGCCAAGCCGCCCAAGCTGGAGGCACCGCTGCCCTTCTCCTTCCGGCCCGACGACCCGCTGCGCCGGCGCGACCTTTTCCGCGTGCTGCGCGACCACTATGAGGGGACCAAGCACGACCTGACCGACCGCTACCGCAACGGCTCGCCCAACTCGGGCAAGAACCGCACCATCTGCACCGAGACCACCCAGTACGCCTTCGTCGCCCACCTGCGCTCCTGGCCGGACCCCGATATCGCCCAAGTCGTCTGGATCGCCCTGCGCCGCCCCGACAGCAACGCCTTCTCCCCCTGGTACGTCGCCATGGAGAACGCCCCGGAGGGCGCCTCACGCGAAAAGGCCGACGCCGCCTGGCGGAACCATTTCCTTCCCCTGCCGGCGCAGGCGTACGACTACAGCGGCCACTCCTTCAACGCCTATGCCCGCCTCTCCGAGGCGGTAGACCGCCAGTACCGCGACCGCATCGAGAAGGTGCAGAAGATCTGGCGCAATTTCGAGGAATTCCTTTTCGACGACCTGAAGGACCATGAGAAGGAGTTCTCTTTCCTGCTGCAGGGCGACCGCCCGGTGGCCCGGCGCATCGTTGAGAACTACGTCCACGGGCTGGAGTACCGCAAGTGGTTTCTGGCGCTGGACCTATTAAAAGAAATGAAATGATCTCGGCGTAAGGCATACGGTATACGGCACACGGCAAAGCAAGGAATTGAACTCGGCGTAAGGCATACGGCGCACGGCATACGGCAACTGCAATAAAGCGAATTCTAGGGGAGAATTGCTGTCTTTATCTGTTCTGGGATTTTCTCTTCCCCTGCGCCTTACGCCTTATGCCCTGCGCCAAGGGTTTTTCCCGTCTGCCGTCCGCCGTCAGCCGTCCGCCAAGACTCCATTCATGATGGGCCTTCTTTATCTGCCTCGGGACTTTTTCTTCCCCTGCGCCTTGCGCCTTATGCCTTGCGCCCTATGCCGAGCCCTTTTTCGTTACTTGTCACGCGTTACGCGTCACGAAGCTCGCGCTGGATGGGTGGCACATATCGTTTCAGCAGCAATGACAGCGTGACCACGGTCACCGAGCTCATGGCCATGGCCAGGCCGGCCAGCTCGGGGGGCAACAGGATGCCCAAGGAGGGGTAGAGGGCGCCGGCGGCCAGCGGCACCAGGGCGGCGTTGTAGGCGAAGGCCCAGAAGAGGTTCCAGCGGATGCGCGCCATGACCTTGCGGCTCAGCTGCACGGCGGCGACGGCGTCGCGCAGGTCGTCGCGCACCAGGACGATGTCGCCGCTCTCGACGGCCACGTCGCTGCCGCCGCCCACGGCGATGCCCAGGTCGGCCTGGGCCAGGGCCGGCGCGTCATTGATGCCGTCGCCGACGAAGGCCACCGCCTCGCCGCTCTCCTGCAGGCGGCGTACCTCGCCCGCCTTGTCCTGGGGCAGGACCTGGGCCAGGATGCGCTCGATCCCGGCCTGGCGGCCGATCACCGCCGCCGAGCGCGAGTTGTCGCCGGTGATCATGGCCGCGGCCATCCCCAGGCGGGCGAACCCGGCCACGGCCGGAGCCGCCGAGGGCTTGACGGCGTCGGCGACGGCCAGCACGCCGGCCAGAGCGTTATTCCGTGCGACCAGCACGATCGTCCGCCCCTCCCCCTGCAGCCGCTCGATGTCCGCGGCGGCCTTCTCCATGCCGGCGACGCCGCGGCGGCGGAAGAAGTCGCTACTGCCCATGGCGGCCTCCTCCTCCCCGAGGCGCGCGCTCACTCCCTGGCCCTCCAGGGTGTCGAAGTCGGACACGGGGGGCACGTCGAGTCCGCGCGCGGCGGCGGCGCGCACGGCGGCCTCGCTCAGGGGGTGGCGCGAGCCGCTGCCGAGGGCGGCGGCCAGGCGCAGCAGCTCACCGGCGGTGACCCCGGCGGCCGGGACGATCTCCGCCACTTCCGGCCGGCCGGCGGTCAGCGTGCCGGTCTTGTCGAACAGGACGGCGGTCAGCCGGCCGGCCGCCTCCAGCGCCTCGCCGCGGCGGATCAGGATGCCCAGCTCGGCGCCGCGGCCGATGCCGACCATGACCGCAGTGGGCGTGGCCAGCCCCAGGGCGCAGGGGCAGGCGATCACCAGCACGGAGATCAGGATGGTCAGCGAGAAGAGGAGCGGCTGCCCCGCCAGCCAGTGCCAGCTGGCGAACGAGGCCAGCGCCACGGTCAGGATGACAGGTATGAAGAGGGAGACTGCCCGGTCGGCCAGGCGCTGCATGGGCGGCTTTGAGCCTTGGGCGGCGCGCACCAGCTGGATGATCTGCGCCAGGAGCGTCTCGCGGCCGACGCGGGCGGCGGCCAGGCGCAGCACGCCGTTGCGGTTGATCGTGCCGCCGATCACCTCGCTGCCGGCCTCCTTGAGCACCGGCAGCGGCTCGCCGCTGACCATGGCCTCGTCGACGTAGCTGGAGCCTGCCAGCACCCGCCCGTCCACGGGCACCCGATCGCCCGGCCGGACCAGCAGCTCATCGCCGACGACGACCGCCTCCACCGGCACCGTTTCCTCGCGCCCCTCGCGGACGACGACGGCGGTCTTGGGGCGCAGGTCCAGCAGGCGGCGGATCGCCTCCGAGGTGCGCCCCTTGGCCCGCGCCTCGAGGTACTTGCCCAGGTTGAGGAAGGCGGCCAGCAGCACGACGGTGTCGAAGAACAGAAAGCCGTGGGGCAGGAGGGCGAAGGTGGCCGCCAGGCTGGAGAGCATGGCCACGCCGATGCCCAGCGCGTACATCACGTCCATGTTCAGGCTGCGGTTGCGCAGCGACCGGCCGGCGGCGGCGAAGAGGGGAAAGCCCAGGAACACGATCCCCGGCAGGGAGAGGGCCAGCATGGCCAGCCGCCAGGCCAGGGAGGGGTGGCGCATGAGCAGCATGGCCGCCATCAGCGGCAGCCCGGTGGCAAAGCCGATGACGACGCGGCGCAGGCGCAGGCGCAGCTCCGCGGCGCGCTCCCGGGCCTCCTCCTCGCCCGCCGCCTCGGCGGGGCCCAGGTAGCGGTAGCCGGCCTTTTCCACCGCTTTTCTCATCTCCTCGGGACCGGCCTGCCCGGCGTCGTAGGCGACCGTCGCCTGCTCGCTGGCCAGGTTTACCGACACCTCGCCGATGCCCGGCACCTGGCGCAGCGACTTCTCCACCGCGGCGGCGCACATGGCGCAGTGCATGCCGCCGATGCGGATCTCGGTCCTGACCGTCTTATCCCCGGTTTCGCCCATACTGCCTCCAGATCAGTTATATATTATATATGCCGGGCGGCCGTTTGTCAGCAAATAATGGGTCCCAATCACAAGTTTATCCAAAAAACCACCAAAGAAAGTGATAGTGATAATGATAGTGGTAGTAGCAAGCACAAAAACCACTCCGAGTGATTAGTAATTAGTGATTAGTGATTGGAACAGCATTAATCGAGCTTCTGCGACTTGTCGTAATTCGTGATTCGTGATCAGAGAAAGCCAGAATCATTTTTCTTCCCTATAGCCTCTCGCCTATTGCCTATAGCCTTTGGTGCGATCTATCGTGATTCGTAATTCGTGATTCGTGATCCGAAAAACCAGGTGCATCTCACATTATTCGCAATTCGTGATTCGTAAATCGTGATTCGAAACAGCCACCGGCGAACTCTCCCCCTAATAAGGGCAAGGCTTACCTCTTCGCAGAAGTTGAAGGAATTCCTCTATTGCTGTTGCTATCACTATCACTAACACTATCACGATCACTTCTCTTGGTTTGGATTGACAATCCGCCGCCGCGGCGCTACAATGGCGCCTTCACGAAACCCCATGCAACAGAGAATCAGGGCATACGTCCAATGAAAAAAGGGAACGGCTCGCTCTCGGTCGTCCTGGCCGCCTTCCTGGCCAACCTGTTCATCGCCATGGTCAAGTTCGCCGTGGCGGCGCTCACCGGCTCGTCGGCCATGCTGGCCGAGGCCATCCACTCCAGCGCCGACACCATGAACCAGATCCTGCTCTTCGTGGGCATGCGCAAGGCGGCGCGTAAGGCCGACGAGCTGCACCCCTTCGGCTTCTCCGGCGAAGGCTACTTCTGGTCCTTCATCGTGGCCATCATCCTGTTCACCTCCGGCGCCCTCTTCTCGGTGTACGAGGGGGTGCGCAAGCTGCGCCACCCGGCCCCGGTCGACCACCTGCCGGTGGCCATCGCCGTCCTGTGCGTCGCCCTCGTCGCCGAGGCCGCCTCGCTGCGAGTCGCCGTGCGCAGCATGCGCGCCGAGCGCGGCGGCGCCGGGCTGTTCTCCTTCATGCACCGCACCAAGAAGGCCGAGCTGGTGGTGGTCTTCCTCGAGGACTCGGCGGCGCTGGTCGGGCTGAGCATCGCCCTGGCGGCCCTGGTCTTAGAGCATGTCACCGGCATCCTCTTCTTCGACGGCCTGGCGTCCATCCTCATTGGCGCACTGCTGGCGGTCACCGCCGCACTCATGGGCTACGAGACCAAGTCGCTGATCATCGGCGAGAGCGCCGACCCGGAGATGCTGCGCCAGGTGCGCTCCCTGCTGCTGCGCGAGGAGAACATCGCCCGCGTCATCCACATCCGCTCGCTGCACCTCGGCGCCGAGGACATCCTGCTGGCGGTCAAGGCCGAGTTCGACGGCCGCCTGAGCGCCGCCCAGGTCTGCAGCCTGATCAACGGCATCGAGTCCGACATCCGTGGCCAGTTCCCCGCCGTGCGCAAGATCTTCATCGAGCCCGACATCTTCCGTCCGGCCTAGCCCGGCGGCGCGGCCGTGGCCGCGCTATTCGGCCGCTTGCGCCGCCCGCGGCCCGGGGAACATGCGGTAGAGCGCCGGCAGCAGCACCAGCGTCAGCAGCGTCGACGAGATGAGCCCGCCCACCACCACCACCGCCAGCGGCCGCTGGATCTCCGAACCCGGCCCCTGGGCGAAGAGCAGCGGCAGCAGGCTGAGGACGGTGATCGTCGCCGTCATCAGCACCGGTCGCAGCCGGTCCAGGCAGGCGGCGACGATGGCGTCGGCCAGCGGCTTCCCCGCGTCCTGCAGCTGGGTGATGTGCGCCAGCAGGACGATGCCGTTCAGGACGGCGATACCGAAGAGGGCGATGAAGCCGACCGATGCCGGCACCGACAGGTAGAGGCCCGACAGGAAGAGGGCCAGTACGCCGCCGATGAGGGCGAAAGGCAGATTGAGGATGACCAGCAGGGCGACGCGCAGCGAGCCGAAGGTCAGGTACAGGAAGAGCAGCACCAGGCCGATGGTCAGCGGCAGGATGACGGCCAGCCGCCGCATGGCCCGCTGCTGGTTCGCGAACTGCCCGCCCCACTCGAGGAAGGCGCCCGCCGGCAGGCGCACGCCGCGGGCCACGGCCCGGCGCGCCTCGGCGACGAAGCCTCCCAGGTCGCGGCCGCTGATGTTGCACTCGACGCCGATCCGCCGCATGCCGTTCTCGCGGCTGATCTGGCTGGGGCCTTCGACCGTCGCGATGTCGGCCACCTGCTCCAGGGGGACCCAGGCGCCGCCGGGAGCGCGCAGGCGGATGGCGCCCAGGGCCTCGGCCGAGTTCCGCTCGTTTTCGGGATAGCGGAGCTGCAGGTCGAAGAAACGGTCGCCCTCGTAGAGCCGGGTCACCGTCCGGCCGCCCACGGCCGTCTCCACGGCGTCCTGCACGTCCTGCACGCTCAGGCCCAGGCGGGCGATGCGGGCGCGGTCGGGGCGGACGGTGAGGTAGGGCTGACCGGAGACGACTTCGGCGGCGACGTCTTCGGCCCCGCGCAGGCGCCGGAGGACGGCGGCGATCTCCCCTCCCTTCTCCTTGAGGACCTCCAGGTCCTCGCCGAACAGGCGGATGATGAGCTGGGCCTTGGTGCCCGCCACCAGCTCGTCGATGCGGCAGGCGATGGGCTGGCTGAAGGAGAAGGCCATGCCCGGGATGTCAACCAGCGAGCGGCGCATGAGGCCGAAGAGCTCCTCGCGGCTGCGGGCCGACGTCCATTCGCGGCGCGGCTTCAGCATGCCCACGTAGCCGGTCTTTTCCACGCCGCGTGCCTCCAGGGCGATGCCCGTCTGGCCGGTCTTGCCGACGATCGTGCGCAGCTCCGGGAACTTCATCAGCCGCGCCTCGACCTCGCGGCTCAGGGCCAGCGACCGCTCCAGGGAAATGCCGGGCAGGAACTGGATGTCCATGTCGAAGGCGCCCTCGTCCATGACCGGCATGAATTCAGTCCCCAGGCGGGGGAGCAGCAGCAGCGCGCCGGCCAGCAGCGCCAGGGAGACCAGGATCAGCAGGCGGCCGTGGCCCAGCGCCCAGCGCAGGACCGGCAGGTAGGCGCGCCGCGCCCCGGCCACCAGGACGCTCTCCTTCTCCTCCTGCGGGCGGAGCACGATGTGGCAGAAAGCCGGGATGGCCACGATCGACAGCAGCAGCGAGGCGACCAGGGCGATGACGTGGGTGAAGGCCAGGGGCAGGAACATCTTGCCCTCGATCCCCTGCAGGGCGATGATGGGGATGAACGTCAGGGCGATGATCATCTCGCCGAAGATCGACGGCTTGCGCACCTCCAGCACCGCCTTCAGCACCGTCGCCAGCTTGCGCCCGCCGCCCGCGCCGGCGCCGAGATGGCGCTGCACGTTCTCCACCTGGATGATGGTGGCGTCGATGATCATGCCGATGGAGATGGCCAGCCCGCCGAGGGACATGAGGTTCGCCGAGATGCCGGCCGCGCGCATCAGGATGAAGGTGAACAGCATCGAGAGCGGCAGGGCCAGGATGACGATGAAGGCCCCGCGCAGGCTGCGCAGGAACAGGTACAGCACCAGGACCACCAGGATGGAGCCCAGCAGCAGCGCCTCGCTCACCGTGGCGACGGCGTGATGGATGATGTCGCTGCGGTTGTAGTAGGGGACGATGCGCAGGCCCGGCGGCAGGGCCCCCGAGGCGTTGATCTCGGCGACGCGGCGCTCCACGGCCCGCACCACCTCGCGGCCGTTGGCGCCGCGCAGCATCATGACCACGCCGCCGACGCACTCGCCCCGGCCGTCCTGGACGGCGCCGCCCTGGCGCACGGCATGGCCGGCGCGGACCGTCGCCACGTCGCGCACCAGGACCGGGGTCCCGTGCACCGTCCTGAGGACGACGGCGCCGATGTCCTCCAGCGACTGCAGCAGCCCGACGCCGCGCACGAGGTACTGGCGCTCGCCCTGCTCCAGGATGTTGCCGCCGGCGTTCAGGTTGTTGCGGCGCAGCGCCTCCCCCACCTCGGCGAGCGCCAGGTCGCGGGCCATGAGCCGCTCCGGGTCCACCTCCACCAGGTACTGGCGGATGTAGCCGCCGAAGGAGTTGACCTCGCTGACGCCGGGCACGGACTTGAGCAGCGGCGACAGGGTCCAGTCCTGGACCGTCCGCGCCAGGGTCAGGAACTCCTCCTCGCCCAGGCGCGCCAGCGCTCCCGACCGCTGCAGCGTGTACTGGTAGATCTCGCCCATGGCCGTCGACACCGGCCCCATCGAGATCTGCACGCTCTCCGGCACCTGCTCGCGGGCCTCGATCAGGCGCTCGAGAACGAGCTGGCGGGCGAAGTAGGTGTCGACGCCGTCGGCGAAGATGACGGTGACCACCGACAGCCCGGCCTTCGACACCGAGCGCACCTGGGAAAGGCGCGGCAGACCGCGCATGGCCGTCTCGATGGGATAGGTGACGAAGCGCTCGACCTCGGGCGGCGACATGCCGGGAGCGGCGGACAGGAGCTCGACCTGGATGTTGGAAACGTCGGGGAAGGCGTCGATGGGGATGCGCAGCAGCGACCAGGCCCCCAGAACGGCCAGCAGCACGACGCCGGCCAGCACCAGGCCGCGGCGGCGCAGGGCGGCGGCGATGAGCCGGTCAAGAATGGCCATGCTCGTCCTCCAGCATCTCCTTGTGCATCTCGGACTCCAGCAGGAAGCTGCCGGAGGTGGCCACCTTCTCGCCGGCGGCCAGCCCGCGGAGTATCTCCACCCAGCCGGCGGACTGCTCGCCGGTGCCCACCTCGCGGCGGCGGAACTCCCCGGCGGCCGTCTCGACGAAGACGACCGTCCGCCCTCCGTCATCCTGAACGGCCGCCTCGGGAACGGCCAGGACCGTCCGGCCGCCGCCGGCCTCGATCTGGGCGTCGACGTACATCCCGGCCTTGAGCCGCCCGCCGGGATTGGCGACCTCCACCCGCGCCGGCAGCGCCCGCGTGCCCTCGTCCAGCATGTCGCCGACGAGGAGCAGCCGGCCGGGGAAGGTCTCGCCCGGGTAGGCCTGGCTCCGCAGCTCGACCGCGGCGCCCGTCTTCACGGCGGCCAGGTCCTTCTCCCGGACATGGACGTCCGCCCAGAGCACCGACAGGTCGGCGACGCGGAACAGTTCGCCTCCGAGGTCTACATGGCCGCCGGCCAGGGCTGCCGCCTCAATGACCGTGCCGGCGAATGGCGCGCGGACCGGGAGCAGCGGCCGCAGCGTCCCCGAGGCCGCCAGGGAATCGGCTTCAGCGGCCGTGGCGCCCACCAGCAGGAGCCGCGAGCGCGCGCCTTCGAGCAGGGCGCGGGCGGCCCGCGCCTCGGCCTCGTCGCCGCCGCCGCTGCGCCGCTTGGCCCTCTCCGCCGCCTGCAGGTACTCTGCCTGCAGCGCCAGGAAGTCGGGGCTGTAGATCTCGGCCAGGACCTGGCCGGCGCCGAGCCGGTCGCCGGAGACGGCGAGGACGCGCTCGATGCGCCCCGAGGCCCGCGAGCTGACGCGGGCCAAACGCCGGGCATTGAAGGTCAGCTCCCCCGGGGCCGTGACCCGCCGCCTGAACTCGCGCAGCGTTGCCGCAGCGGTCTGGATGCCGCCGGCGGCCAGAGCCGAGGGCGGCAGGACGATGACGCCGGGCTCACGGCCGTTTTCCTCGCCGTGGACGTCCGCCCGTTCCCCGTCGCGCCGGCAGCCTGCGCCGCCGAGCACCCCCATGACCAGCATCGCCATCAGCCCATGACGCGTCAGCTTCTTCATCGTTTCCTCCATCACGGCAAGTCCTCGCCGGCCGCATCCAGGTCGGCCAGCGCGACGCCGTACAGGTACACCGCCCTCAGGTGCTCCAGCTCGGCGAGGGCCAGGGTCCGCTGCAGGTCCAGTAGCTCGAACGCCGTGCCCTTGCCGAAGCGGTAGAGCTCGCGCTGGAGACGCAGCTCATCCTGCAGGTCGCCCAGCAGGTCGCGCTCGAACACCCGCACCTGCTCCTCGGCGGCCTTGGCCGCTGCATACGCCGCGGCGAGGGCCGCATGGACGGACCTCTCGCGAGCGGCGGCGCCCAGCCGCGCCCGCTCCCGGCCGGCGCCCGCCGCCATCTCGGCGCCCCGGGCCCGCGCCGGGCGCAGGAAAGGCAGGGTCAGGCCGACCGATATCCCCCAGGCGTCCGCGCGCACGCTGGGAAGCGAGAAGCCGGCCAGGAGGTCGGGCAGGCGGCCCAGGCCCGCCTGCTTCACCCCGGCCTGCGCCAGTTCGTCTTGCAGCGAGGCGATGCGCAGCGAGGGTCGGCGGGACCGGGCATTCTCCCAGAGATCGTCCATCGAGGCGGTGAGAGGGGCGAATGACATCGGCGTGGCGAGATGCTCGACAGGCTCGTTGGCCGGCCTGGCCAGGAGCGTGTTCAGCTCCAGCCGCGCCAGGGTCCCCTCCTTCTCCTGCTCCAGCGCCTGGTTGCGCAGGCGGGCTTTTTCGGCCCGGGCGCGCAGGACATCGGCATAGGCGGCCGTGCCGGCCCGGTATTTCGCCTGCAGGTCCTCGATGAGCCGATCGAGACGCTCCAGCGAATCGTCCAGCAGACGGGCGGCCCCGGCGGCGAATGCCGCCTTCCAGTAGGACCGCTTCACGTCGGCGGCGACGACGAGCCTGACGCGCGCGAGCTCGGCGGCGGCCAACTCCTGCTCCAGGCGGCCGATCCGCACCCGCAGGGCGCGCTTTCCCGGGAACTCGAAAAGCTGCTCGATGCCCAGGTGGAGCTCCGGCCCTTCCTCGCGCCGGGCGGCGCCGGGGAGGCGCGCCCCTTCGACAGCGGCCAGGAGCTGGGGCTCGGGACGGGCGCCGGACTGGAGCGAGCGGCCGGCAGCCGTCGTGACGTCAAGGGCGGCGGCCAGGACGCGCGGATTGGCCTCCAGGGCCATGGCCAGCGCCTGCTCCAGCGTGAGGCCGGCAGGCGCGGCGGCGGCGCGGCATAAGGCGGGCCCCAGCGCCAGGAACGCGAGCGCCAGGATGGCGCCGCAGCCGGGACGGAACGCGCCGCCCGGCGGGGCCATGCGGGGGACGCGGGGGATCGGGATCGGACGGGGCATGTTTCCTCCTTGGGAATGGATTCTCGGGAAAAAGGAGGAAACGTTTCAGCAGCGCAGGCCGGGCAGCGGGAGCGGGGAACCGGCCGGCGGGGAGCCGCCCCATCCAGGGCGGCAGGCGGCCGGCGCGGAAAAAGCCGGGGCCGGGGCGTGAACCCCGACCGGCATGGGCACCGGCAGGCTGAGGCGGCTCACGGCTCCGTGAATCCCGGCGCCGGCGGCAAGGAGCGCCGGGAAGGCGAGATGGACGTCCACGCATCCCGGCTCGATGCGGCGGGCCGCAGGTCCGCCCGGGTCCGCGAGTTCATGCCCCTCGTGGCGGCACGTGCAGGCTCGGAAAAACAGTTCGCCGCGCGCCGGGCGGTCATCGCGCAAACAGACGACCGGCTCGGGCAGGAGGCCGCCCAGGGATTGCGCCAGGCAGGCGATGCCGGCCAGGACCAGGGCGACGGCGTGGCGGCGGGGGAAGCGGGATGCGGGGCGCATGGATATCCGGACTATAGCAAAACCGGCGGCCGGCGTCAATGAGCGGCTACGGGCTATGCCTTGCGCTTCATCCCCTTGGCCATCCACTTGCGGGCCAGGACCAGCGCGATGGGCGACACCATGGCGATAAAGGCGTACATCAGCCACATGGCGCCGGTGCGCATGGGCAGTCCCAGCCCGGGCTTGGGGCAGTAGCGGGCGATGACGTAGCCCGAGTACAGCGAGGTGATCAGCTTGGTCAGGAACCAGGGGAACTGGCCGATGCCCATGTAGAGCCCGGTCTTGCCTTCGGGGGCGATCTCGGCCACCCACTGCAGGAAGCGCGGCTGCCACATGGCCTCGCCCACGGACATCACCAGGATGAACAGCAGGAACAGGTACACGTTGGGCCCGGCGGCGAGCAGGAAGGTGGGCAGCGCCATGACGAAGGTCCCGGCGATCATCATCTTGTAGACGTCGCGGCGGGCGGTCAGGGCGGCGATCAGGGGCGAGAGGACGAAGATCAGCACCGGGTTGAGATTGGAGAACACCTCGAAGTAGCGGCTGACGCCGGTGCCGGCGAAGGCGCGGTCGAGGTAATAGGGGATGGTCAGCCAGTTGTGGGCGAAGAGGGTCTGCACCGGGATGAGGATGAAGATGAAGAAGACGAAGCGGCTGTCGCGGAAGGGATGGTCGGGGCGCCGGCGCAGGAACTCCCAGACGGCGCCCACTACGGCGATGGCCAGGAGCGCATAGAGCGCAATCGCGGGGAGTGCGATACGCCCCAGCCGATCCAGGATGATCAGCGCCAGCAGCCCCAGCGCCAGGGCGATCCAGGCCAGGAACGCCAGTCGCGGCGGATGCGGCGCCTTCGCCTTGGGCGGCGCCGCGGCCTTGGCGTCGGCGGCCGCATTCTGCTCGGCGGTGCTCATGGCCCGGGTTTCCTGCGCCACGCGCTCGACCGCCCGGCGGTCGACCCGGCGCGTGATCAGCGCCAGAGTCAGCAGCGTGCTGAAGAGCATGATGGCGGCGTAGATCCAGAAGACGGCGGCCAGGCCGTTGGGCGGGAACTGGCCGACGAAGGCCTGCCGGGAGTTGGAGGAGATGAAACCCGACAGGAAGGCACCCAGGTTCATCACGCCGTAGATGACGGCGTAGGCGATGGCCGCCGTCTGCGGATTGGTGTAACGCTTGACGCCGGCATAGGCCGCCGGCATGTACAGCCCGTAGGCGACCACGATCAGCAGCAGGCCGCCGGCCATGACGAAGAACATGGCCGAGCCCATCCCCTGCCCCAGCGCCAGCGTGCCGGAGAGGCCCAGCAGCACGTAGCCCAGCATCATGACCCCCAGCGACAGGGCCAGCGACAGGCGCACGCCGATGCGGTCGGAGACGCCGCCGAACAGCAGCATGGCGAAGGTGATGCCGCCGGTGACGCCGCCGTAGACCCAGCCCGAGTGCAGGTCGCTCAGCACGACGTTCTCGGCGCAGTACTTGCCCAGGATGGTCAGCAGGCCGAAATAGACGAGGCCCTCCAGGGTGTAGGGGATGTTGACCCCCCACAGCGCCCGCGGCGCCTTGAGGAAGGCGGAAAAGGTGCGGCCGAGCTCGCCCAGGGTGTTGCGGACGGCACCGGCCAGGCCGGCGGATGGCTTGTCGCTCATGGCGTCATTCTCCTTTGTTCTTCAGGATGCGCAGGTAGAGGATGATCCCGGCCCCGCCCAGCGCCTGCAGGGCCACCATGATCCAATGGGCCTGCGGCGCGACGGGGAAGGGGCGCAGGCCGACGACCAGCGCCGAGGCCAGCAGCGCCGCGGCGGCATAGGCCGCCTGGGCGCGCTGCAGGCCGCGCCGGCCCAGGGCGATCAGGGCGCTCCAGCCCAGGGCGGTGAGGAACACCAGGCAGGCGCTGGTTGCATCCGGGGAGCCCGGGCGCGGCGGGTAGAGAAACAGGAACAGGGCCAGCGTCGTCAGGGCGAAGAGCATGGGAAAGGCCAGCAACGACAGCTTTTTCATCCGCCGACCATGATAGGGAATCGCCCGCGAAAAGTCAACGCCAGTGGCCATTGAAGGTGAATGCGCACGGCGTACGGCATACGGCACACGGCAATTGCACTGCTGCATTCGATTGCCATGAGCCGTTTCTGACGAACCAATATCCCCGCTTCATGGCTTTTAACTGTCTTCATATGACAAGCTCATCGAAATCCAGGATCTGCCGGCAAAGTTCGCTCATTGGCTTTTGCAGTTCACCGTATGCCGTACGCCCCGGAGGCCAGCATATAGGGAGAAGATCTTGGCGCAAGGCATAAAGCGTTAAGGTACAGGGTAGGAAAAAATCCTTCGGCGAACCGAGGCAGTATTGGCTTGGAAAATTTCGCTCTATTGCGGTTGCCGTACGCCGTAGGCCGAGCTCATTCCTTCGCTATGCCGTATGCCGTACGCCGTGCGCCGTACGCCAAGTTCCCAGATGCCAGTTCGCTGCCGCCAGGGGCGGTTTACTTTTCCCTTGCCTTCGCCTATAATCCCGGAGCGGAGGCACCCGTGGAAACTTTGAAC
>JAKLEC010000014.1 GCA_022711715.1 Acidobacteriota bacterium | reverse complement strand
GAGCGCCTGGGTCGTGCCCGAGGCGAACGCTTCGCTCAGCCCCCAGAGCAGGAATCCCAGGCCGTAGAGAACGAAATCGCCGCGCGCGAAAAACCAGGTGACGAAGCATCCGGCCTTGATCAGGGGAGCGAGCACGAGCATGTTTCTGCGGCTCCAGCGGTCGGCCAGGGCGCCGGTGGGTATCTCGAAGACCAGGACGGCGAAGGCCCACCAGCCCAGGAGCAGGGAAATCTTCAGGATCGACAGGCCGCGGATGCTGAAAAAAACGTTGTAAATCGCATAGGCGAACACGAAGTCCAGGAAGAAACAGGCCAGGTAGAAGTTCCGCAGGAATTTCGGCTGCGTGTCCTCGGGCATGGGCGCCATTCTAGCGAATTCTCCCGGCAACGGCAAGCTTCATCCCCGCCCCCTTTTGGCAATCCATCGGTCATGTCCTGGCCGGTACCCAAGACCCTCGGGGAATCCATGGCTGAGATAAGGGAGAAAAACCCATATTCATGAGGTAACAAGGAGAACCTGCAGGCAGAAACCTGGAAGGTACCATGGCGGAAGGCATGGACCGTCCGCAAGCCGAAGCGCAAGGAAATGACTTGGCCGCTCAAGTCAGGAGGCACGACATGAGGAAGATGACCTGGAGCTTGATCCTGATCGCATTCCTTGGGGGAATCCTTGCCGGCGCGCCGCCGACGATCACGATCCTGGCGCCCACCGGCGGCGAGAACTGGGTCCTCGGCACCCAGCATGGGATCGCCTGGACGACGATCAAGGGGCACAGCGGCACGGCGTATATCAACCTGTGGGGATATAACGCGGCCAACCAGCTGATCCACCTGGGGCCGATCGCCCAGGTGAACTACCAGGCCGGAGGCTATTTCTGGAAGGTCGGTCAGCTCATGAACAGGAAAGTCGGTCCCGGCCGCTACTACATCCGCATCGTCGCCCTGTGCCCGAGCTTGCCCAAGATGCAGACGATGAACCAGAATTCGTTCCGGCTGCACGCGTTCTCCCTGCCGATGGCTGTGCAGCCGAATGGATGAGCCGGAAGCGCGGGATGGCTTGCGCCAACAGGAGGGAACCATGTGGGTCTTGAACAAGGGGTGGTGGGGCATATGGGCGGTGCTCCTGGCGCCGGGCGTGATCGCGCTCGTGATCGGCATCCTCAATCCCGGCGCCCGCACCGACGACAACATGCCGCTGCGCACGTTCGGCATCATCTGGATCGCCCTGCAGCTCCTGATCCTGGGCGCCATCCTGTTCTTCATGAAGAGGCAGAAGGAGCGGGCGGCCTATTTCCAGAAGAACGGCATCCCGGGCACCGCCACCATCCTCGCCGCCGGCACGACCGGCACCACGATCAACGACATGCCGCAGATCGAGCTGAAACTGGAGATCGAGGCGCCGGGGCGTGATCGCTATGCGATCACCGACAAGCGCTGCTGGAACCCGCTTTCCCTGGCCGGGCTGCAGAAGGGGAAAAAGCTGGCGGTCCTGGTGGACCCCGAGCACCCGAAGAAGATCATGTTCGTGGACGATTCGGGGGCCTAGGCCGGCGGCTTGCCGCCCGAAGGCGCCCGGCCGCTTGCACTCCCCCAGCGCCGTTCATATAATCGGCCCATGGAAAAGAGCCCTCTCCTGCTCCGCAACCGGCGCCTGAGCACAGGAGTCCTGCTCGCCGCCGCCAGTCTGCTGGGCTCATGCCACACCGCCGACGATTTCAACCTGAAGGGCGGGGTGCTGGCCGTCTTCGCGGTACAGGAAGAACGCTTCGCCGTCTTCGCCGTCAACCCGGCGACCTGTGAGCAGATCATTGCCCTGCGCGACGGGCTTTCCCGGGCTTCCATCCCCAACGGCCGCGTGCGCCGCGGCCAGGTTCACTACAATCTCCCCTGGTCCTGGCACATCGATCCCGACGACGTGGCCATGGCGGAAGCGACGATCGAGCTTTGCGATGCCACGCCTTCCTACATCGAAGCCCACCTGGACGAATGGCTGGGCACGGTCGTCCGCTTCTGCCCCTGGTCGGCCCGGCTGGTCTCGGTCACGGATTATCGCTGAGCAGACCCGATCTTTCCGGGCGCGGGCCGCCCGTCTCCGCTCCAGCTCTTGACTTCGGTCCCCGCCATTCTTTATGATCCGGCAGGGATCGAAGGGGGGAAGGAACATGCGCAAAAAGCCGGGATTCATCCTGCTCGGCGGACTCGTCCTGTCGCTGGCCATCGCCCGCTCCGCTCCGGGCAGGGGGGAAAGCCTGGACGATGCCGTGCAGGCGGTCCAAGCGATGATCGCCCAGGGCCGGCCGCGGGCCGAGATCGCCGCCTGGGTGACACGGACGGTCGATGAACGCCTTGTATCGCTGAACCGGAAGACGTCCGACGAGCGCGGTGGCATGCATGACTCGGCCTACGAAGTCTCCAAGGAAGCCTTCGACGCCTGGAGCCGGGAGGGCGTGGGCGTGGACGAACCCTATGCCTCGGCCCACTGGACCTGGGTGAACAAGGTCGGCCACTGCCAGGAGAACGCCCACCTGGCCTACCACATCCTGATGATGGCCGGCGGATCGGGCGAGGATCTCGGCGAGCTGGTCTGCGGCGACCACGTCTACGTGGCCTGGGGCATCCCCAAGGGGTTCAGCGGCGAGATCACCATCGCCGCGATCAATTTTTGGAAGGGCGCCTGGATCATCGACCCCTGGCAGGGGGTCTGCAAGCCGGCGCCGGAGGTTGGGCGCCTCGACTTCGAGATGACCAAGGCCGGATTCAAGGCCATCAACCGCGTAGCCACCTGGAGCTACGCCAGCTACCTGAAAAAGTACCAGCTGTGGCTCACGGACTGCGCCGACCTCGGCGGCCGCTATGGCCTGGAGAACGACACCCTGGTCGTCACCGGTGTCAGCGGCAGCAGCAACATCGCCATCGGCCAGAAGCAGTTCATGAAGCCCGCCGGCTGCTTCCAGGTGGTTGTCTCCGGTCCCTGCCGCGTCCGCGTCACCTTCCGCAACAGCGTCCTGGAAGGAAACGCCAACGGCCGCTTGGCCGCGCTGAACCAGGTGATCGAGGGCAACACCCGGTCGGCGTCGGTCTCGCTGGTGAAGATCTCGGGGCGGGAATGCCTCAAGGTGACGCTACGCTCGGAGGCGGGCGGCGTGGCGGTCATCCGCGAAGGCATCCTGCGTAAGATATAGGCGGAGACGCGCGCTCAAGGGGTCAGCGTCAAAATGCCTTCCACCTGGCGGAGGATCCGCCGGCAGGCGTCCGGCAGCGGTCGATCGGAGCTCGGGAGCAGGGCGGATGGGCCGGGGCGCGGCTTGAATTTTCCTTCGCTTCGCGGTACACTATGAGAAATTGATGGCGTTGATTTCCAGAACATTCCTGAGAGGCGACCCAGCATGACCGAATCCATCGAACAAAAGAAAAAGGCGATCCAGCAGGAGATCGAGAAGCTTCACGAGGAGTACCAGGTCGAGCTGCCCAAGCGCATCGCCGAGGCGCGCGGCCAGGGCGATCTCAGCGAGAACGCCGAGTACCACGCCGCCCGCGAGCGGCAGGGGTTCGTCCGCGCCCGCATCGCCCAGCTGACCCGCTACCTGGGCCAGATCAGCGAGGTGGCGGCCGCACCCGTCGACGAGAAGAAGATCGGCCTCGGCTCGGTCGTGGTGCTCCTCGAGCGCAACTCCAACACCCGCTGCGAATATACCCTCGTCCACCCGGTCGAGGCCGACCCGGTCGAGGGCAGGATCTCCATCCACTCGCCGGTGGCCTCGGCGCTGCTGGACCGCACCGCCGGCGAGGAGGTGGTCGTCATGGTCCCGGCCGGCGAACAGCGGCTGTTCATCGAGAAAGTAACCACCCTGCACGGCCACGTCACCACCGCCTAGATCCTCCTCCCCGCCAGCGGATCTGGCCCGGGATCAGCGCACGGTCTTCTCTCCCTTTCAGAGCGGAGAAACCGTCACCCGGGAAAAACCGGCTTCGTGGTCATGGACGTTCCTGCGTTTTGACGGTCCGGAGTCACGGTCTTCGCTGGCGGGTTTCAGACTCCAGGTCACTCCCAGCGGCTGACGATGGTCAGGTTCTGGGGGTTGACAATGGGCTTGCCCTCGGCGCTGAAGAGGTAGTCCAGGCGGCTGCGATAGAACTCCTCGATGCGGCCGCGCACCATCTTCATGGTCGAGTTCAGGAAGCGGTTCTGCTCGCTGAACCCCTCGCCGAGCACGGCCACCGCCGCCGGCAGCCAGCGCGAGGGGAAGAGGCCGGCGAACGGGCCGCCGTCGCGGAAGGCGTTGATCTCCGCCTGCAGCAGCGCCAGCGCGGCCTCCTGTCCCCTGCGGTCGGCGCAGGACAGCCCCTGCTCGTGGAGGCGGCGCAGGACCGCCTCCTGGTTGGCCACCAGCAGCGCCGCCGTGTAGGGCGACTGGTTGTTATACAGCATGAGCTGCTCGATGTACGGCGAGCGGCTGCAGATGGTCTCCTCGATCGTCTCCGGGCTGTACTTCTCGCCGTCGTTGGCGATCAGCAGACTTTTGTTCCGCCCCAGGACGAATAGGAAGCCGTCGCGGTCCAGGTAGCCGAGGTCACCGGTGAAGAGCCAGCCGTCGCGCAGCGCCTCCCGCGTCGCCTTCTCGTTCCTCCAGTAGCCGGCCATGACGTTCTCGCCGCGGATCACGATTTCGCCCTGGCGGCCCGGCGGCAGCGGCTTCCCCTGCTCATCGCAGATGCGCAGGTCCAGGTTGGCCACCAGCTGCCCCGAGGAGCCCAGCTTGTGGCGGCGGGGGGAGTTGGCGGAGATGACCGGCGCCGCCTCGGTGAGCCCATAGCCCTGGAACATGGGGATGCCGATGGCGTAGAAGAAGCGCTGCAGCTCGATGTCCAGCAGTGCGGCGCCGCCGACGAAATATTCCAGCCGGCCGCCGAAATTGCGGCGGATCTTGCTGAAGATCAGCTTGTCATAGAGCAGGACGAGCGGCTTCTTGAGCTTCTTCAGGCCGCGGCCGCGGTTCCATCCCTCGCCGTAGTACTCATAGGCCAGGGCCAGCGCTTTCCTGAACAGCGCCTCCACGCGGGCGCCCTTTTCCTGGACGCCCTTCTCGATGTTCTTGCGGAAGTTCCTGGCCAGCGCCGGCGCGCTCAACAGGATGGTCGGCCGCACCTCGCGGATGTTCCGCGGGATGTTCTTCAGCGTCTCCAGGCCGGTCTTCCCCTGCTGCACGGCGGCCAGTGCGGCGCCGTTCTTCATCATGGCGTAGATGCCGCAGGTGTGGGCGAAGGCGTGGTCCCAGGGCAGAATGAGCAGGGTCACGTAGCGCGGCGGGCAGGGGATGAGCGAGTTGGCCTGCTCGATGTTGGCCGTGTAGTTGCGGTGGGTGAGGATGATCCCCTTGGGCTCGGCGGTCGTCCCCGACGTGTAGCTGATGGTGGCAGGGTCGTTCTCGCCCACCGACTGCCAGCGGTCGGCGAACTCCCTTTCGTTCGCGGCCAGGAACTCGGCGCCCAGGCGGCGGACATCGTCGCCGGTCAGCTCGTCCTTCTGCAAGTCCTCCGGCGGATCGAGGGCGATGGTCTTCTCCAGCTCGGGCAGGTCGTTCTTGATCCGGCGGATCTTGGCCAGCTGGCCGCGCGACACCACCGCCAGCCTGCAGCCCGAGTGGGCGAGGCGGAACTTGAGCTCCGCCAGCTCGTCGACGCGGATGGAAATGGGGACGTTCACCGCGCCGGCCAGCAGGATACCGAGCTCGCTCGCCACCCATTCGGCGCGGCCCTCGGAGATGAGGGCGATCCGGTCCCCCTTGCGGACGCCGAGGCGCATGAGCCCGGCGCCGAAGCGCTGCGCCTGCTCGCGCATCTGGGCATAGGTGATCCCCTCGTATGCAGGGCCCTTTTTCTCCCACAGCAGGACGCGGCCGGCGAATTTCTCGACGCTCTCGGCGAACAAGCGGTTCAGCGTGCGAGACATCATGACCCCCCGATTCCGTCTCCATGGAATTTTTGCGCCTTTTCCCGTGGCATCCGCCAAGTCTATGCCGCCAGGATCGCAAAAGCAACCATCATTTCCCCGATCCTGGAACTGCGCGAACAGGCATTCATTCACGGCCTTTCTTTCCATTGAAGCCGGAATCTTCGTCCCGGCACACAGCCAACCAAACCATGTTTTCCAGTCCGTCCGCAAACCTCGTGCCGGCGGCCGGCTTGGTGAACGGGTCGGTTTCCTATACAATGGGCACATGCAAAGAGGCAGGGGCAGGATCGCAATTTTCCTGGCGTTCGCGCTGGCCGTCTCGCTGGCCGCCGCGGCCTACCATTTCGGCTTCCAGACCGGGCTGAAAAAGGGGCTGGCCGGCGCGGGCGCAGGCCGGGACCAAACGCCGGCGCTGTCGAAAGCCGGCGTGATCGCCGTGGCGGCCGCTTCGTCACTCTCGCCCGGGATCGTGCTGCTGGCCGTCGCCTACCACGTGAAAAAGAAGATGAACGCCGATGGCCGCTGCGACTGGTTCCTGCGCTGGCTATGGCTCTTCTGGATCCTGGCCTTGGCCGACGTCACCCTGGACATGATCCCGGGAGCCGCGACCGTGAACCGTTTTTTAGAGTATGCGCTGATCTGGTTCATCGCCTGGATCGGGGCGACGATCCTCAACTCGGGCGTCTCACTGCTGCTGGCGGGCCTCGCCGGTTCCGGCCTGCAGGTGACCCGCCAGGCCTACTCGCTGGCCACCGACTACGGCACGGGCGGCCTCGGGGCGCCGGCCAGGAGCATGGCCGAGAACATCGTCGCTGTCGTCCTGGCCAAGCTCATCCTGTGATCCCCGGGCGGCCGGGCATCTGCGGTTGACGCTCGCCGATCCGGGGAACTATAATGTTCGACCGAGGAGAAATAAAATGAAAAAAGCACTTTTAATCGCGGGGATCATCCTGGCGGTCCTTGCGCCGGCGCCGGCCCAGGACATGAAGGAGCAGCAGGAGCAGCAGAAGGCGATGGAGGCCTACATGAAGGCCGCGGCGGTGACCGAGAACCACCGGTTCCTGGCCAAATACGCCGGCGACTGGGATGTCGATGTCACCTATTGGACGGCCCCCGGTGCACCGCCGACAAAAAGCGCGGCCGCTTTCAAGGGGGCTTCCCGGCTCGGCGGCCGCTATGTGATGATGGACTTCAGCGGCTTCATGATGGGGCAGCCCTTCGAGGGGATCTGGCTCGTCGGCTTCGACAACCTGGAGCAGAAATACAACACCCTCTGGATCGACAACACCTCCACCAGCTTTTTCATCACCAAGGGCACGCGCGAGGGCAACGTGATCAGCGAAAGCGGTTCCTGGCCCGATCCGGTGTCGGGGCGGACGCTGCAGGTCAAGGCCAGGACCACCTGGGTCAGCAACGACGAGTTCCGCTACGAGCAGTTCATGGTGCTGGCGGACGGCTCGGAGCACAAGGGCATGGAGTTCAGCAGCAAGCGCAGGAAATGACTGGTAGTTTAGGACAGTGCCTGAACTTGGGGACGGACTATGAAAATATGAAAACGTTTACGCTTCCTGATCTCCGATCGATCCAAACCGCGAGCCTGAACGTGATGAATGGCGGATCGAAGGGTCGGCTGACCCATTTTTGACACATATCGGTTGTATCCGCGAATATTTCATCCGTCTCCAATATTTCCCCGGTCGCATAGGCTGCAGATTCATGTTTTCATAGTCCGTCCCCAATACTCGGGATTCGATCCCGGCTATCGGCATGGAATTGGGACGCTCTCCATCGTCGGAAGCCATCCCGGTCATTTTTTCCGTTCCTGGAGCCGATCGTCCAATCGTCAAGGACCGTCCCCAGCCTTGCCTTTCGGGGGGTTTGCTGCTATAAACGCCTGGGGGTAGAACCGCCGCCCAGGCTCCCGCTGCGAGAGGAGCGGCGAAGGCCATGACACGCAAGAATAAAGCCTGGCTGATCATCGGCGGCCTGGTTGTACTGGCCATGGCCCTCTTCCTTTTTTCCCTGCCGCGGCTGGTTCATGACGCCCTGATCTCCCAGGCAGCGAAACTCGGCCTGAAGGACCTCCGCTTACGCGTGGTCCATGTCGGCCTGGGGCGCCTGGAGCTGGCCGACATCTCCAGCGGCCCGCGGCCTTCTCCTTGGCTGCGGATCCAGCGCGCGGCCGTGACCTACACGCCGCTGGGGCTGCTGCGCAGGAAGATCAACGGAGTCCGGCTCGCCAACTTCGTCATCCGGCTGGAAAAACGCAGCGGCCGGCTGGCCTTTCCTGGCCTTGGCGTTCCGCCCGGGAATGCGCGGGGGAATGCCGACCCGTTCGAGCTGAGAAGCATCGAGGCGGAGAAAGGGAAGCTGCAGCTTCCCTTTCGGGACGGCACCTGGGACATTCCTTTCTCGGCCCAGGCGCGCGGCGGCCGCTCCGGACACGACGTGAAGGCCTCGCTGTCCGTGCTGGGGAATCGGATCCGCTTGCGCGGCGGACTCGACAGGAATTTCGCGTCCGGCCGCGTCACCTTTGCCGCGGAGGAGCTATCCCTGCCGAGTTTGCATGATCTCGGCTGGATGCCCGCGGATGCCTCCCTGGCAGGCCGCATCGAGCTGCGCGGCGAGGTCAGCCTGCGCCAGGGCCACTTCGCCGGGGCGCGGGTGGACATTCAAGGCAAGGATGGGATCGAGATGGCGATCCCGGGCCAGGGCGGGCTGGCACTGACCGCCATGAAAGCCGATTTCCGCCTCGGACCCGAATTCATACCGCAGGACATCGCGGTCGCCGCCCGGGTGGCCCGTTTCGCCTGGATGGGCATGGAGGCGACGGAACCCTTCGACCTGGACATGCGGGGGAACCGATGGCCGGACCTGGATCTTGAACTGCGCCGCGTCCGGCTCGTTCGCCCCGTGCCGCTGCGGCTGGAGAAAGCCTCGGCCCATGCGTCGCTCCCCTGGCCGGCCATCAGCGTCCGCGGCGATTTCCGCATCATGGCGGAGGAGGGGGCCATGGATGCCCTGGGGATGCCATTGCGCATTGCCCGGCCATACGGCCTGTCGGTCGATTTCCATGCTCGGCGTGAAGGGGGACGGGTCGACTGGACGCTTAAGGCAAGGGGCGATGGGACCGCGATCCTGGCTGCGGGCAAGGACAGGCTGAGCGGAAGACTGATCCTCGACGCCCTGGTGAGCGGCGACGGCCGCAGCGCCCGGGCGGCTGCTTCCGGGCGGCTGCAGGGGGCGGACTGGCAATGGGCCGACGCCCGCGGCCGGGCCGCGGCCCTGGACATGCGGGCCGACCTGCGGCATGTCTTCGCCGGAGAGTGGCAGGCGCGAGGCGTGCTTCAGGTCCGCGGCGGCCGCTTCTCCGCCCCTGGGGAAGTCGGCGTCCTGGCGGAAGGGATCGAATGGGAGTCGCCATGGAGCCTGTCGGGCAGGGCGCCGGAATGGCGCGGCAGCTTTTCGATCGCCCGCATCGAGGCGGGCGGTGCCGGCGGCCGCGACATCCACGGCGTCGTGGCGCCGCGGGGCCGGGGGCTTTCCTTCTCCGGCCAGGGAGGAAGCTCCCTGCCGGGCCTCGCGTTCTCCTTCGCGGGCAAGGCGACGCCGCGGGCCGGTTCCTGGGGCGTCGAAGCCGAGTTGCGGGTGCCGCCGGCGACCATCCCGGCCGGGACGCAGCTGGAGGCCCTTCATCCCGCCCTGAAGGGGCTTGCGGCCGGGGGGCGCCTCGAGGCGCACGCTCGCATCCGGGCGGACGGAAGGCGACTGAAGGGAAGCGCCGGGCTGGATATCGCCGGCGCCGGCTTCGGCTTCGCGGCGGCCGGGCTCTCCCTGAGCGGACTGCATGGAGCGGTGCAACTGGACGATTGGCTCGAGTTCGTCACCCCGCCGGACCAGCGCCTCCGCTTCACCGAGCTGCGCTGGCAGGGCCTCATCCTGCGCGACGGCGAGGTGGCCTTCCGTGGCCTGGGCGCCGGGGCGCTGCAGATCGAGTCGGGCCGTTTCGGCTGGAGCGGCGGAACGGTGCTCATCGATCCCCTGCGCCTGGAGCCGGGGGCGGCGGAGCCCGTCGTCACCCTGCGTTGCCGCGACGTCGACCTGGCCGCGATGCTCAACGCCCTGGCCGGCGAGGAGATCGTCAGCGGCGACGCCAGGCTGAGCGGCGTCGTCCCCCTGAAGCTGGCCGGCGGCCGCCCGGTGTTCCTCGACGGACGCCTCGAATCGGACCCCACCCACAGCGGCCGGCTGCGCGTGTCCAGGCCCGAGGCGATCTCCGGCGGCCAGGCGCTGGTGGAGGAGGCCATCCGCGATTTCCGCTGGAATTGGATTAAGGTGAGGCTGGACGGCCGCGACGACCGGCTGAACCTGGTCTTTTCCATCGACGGCGCCCCGGCGGCCAAGCTGCCGTTGCGCTATGACCGGAAAAAGAAGGATTTCGTCCGCGACCCGAAAGGCCGGCCCAGCGTCGAGCTGAAGGGCCTGCTGCTGGACATCCGCTTCAATGACGTCGACGTAAAGGACTTGCTGGAGGCCAGCAGCCGGATGGCTGCCGGCCGCAACGGCCAATAGAAGCTCCTAGGAGGTTGCCCATGAGAAAAAGGATCTGGCTGCTGGCGGCGGCGGCGTTGATGTTGTGCGCCGACGCCTGCGTGAAGCTGAAACACGAGATGGTCATCCAGCCGGTGCACATCACGGTGGATGTCCTCATCAAGATCGACCGCGAGCTGCAGGACTTCTTCGGTGACATCGACCAGGCCACCGCCCCGGCGAAGAACGACGCGGCCGCCCGACAGGAGGAAGTAAAATGAACGGACGGTTCAGAGCCACCGCCGCCCTGCTGGCGGCAATGTTTCTGCTGGCGCCGCTTGCCGGCGCCGAGAGCAAGGAAGTGAAGGCGCGGTTCCTGGAGCGCAAGCCGCTGTTGGACAAGATGAAGGACCTGGGCTGGATCGGCGAGAACAACCTCGGCTTCGTGCAGTTCCGCGGCGAAGCGGGAAAAAGCGCGGAGAACGACGCCGTCATCGCGGCCGAGAACCTCGACCGCCGGGCCATATACGCCGAGATCGCGGCCAGGGTGAATGTCGGCGCCGAAGAGGTGGGCAAGCGGCGGGCGGTGCAGATCGCCAAGGTCGCCGCCGCCGGCCACTGGCTGCAGGACGCCGAGGGCAACTGGCATCAGAAGCAAAACTAGAAGGCGTCGGGGGCCTCGAGAAGAGGGTTCGCGCCAAGCGGCCCGGGCAGGCGGAAACCTGCCCGGACTCCGGGAACAATGAAAACGCAAAAGTCATCGCTCCAGAGACCTGGTGCCGGCGTCACGCTATGGCGCGTCGATGGTGCAGGGCTGCCAGCCGGGGTGGTCGCGCTGGGCCAGGGCCTGCAGCTGCGCCTGCACCTCGGCCGTGGCATATTTCAGCGGGCACTCCGTTCGATTGGCCGGGCGGTAGCGCACGCCGAAGTGCAATAGGGTGACGTCGTTGCCCGGAGCCAGGGTGAGGCTACCGAGCAGTTCTCCGGCGCTGACCTGGCTTCCGTCAGCGACCAGCTTGTCGAATTGCAGGCGGCCCTGGGCCTCGGTCACCTGGGAGCCCGGCTCGAACAGGTAGTCGACGGCGTAGTCGCCGACCAGGATCTCGCAGTTGACCTGCCAGCGCAGGGACTCGGGATGGTAGTACAGCTTCTTGTTGAAGGTTCCCGGGCACATGGCGCGGATGGCGATCTCCCGGGTGGCCGTGAGATCGATGCCGCCGTGCCCGGGCTCGAATTGGCGGTAAAAGTAAACGTCATCGGCGCTGACATAGGGCACGCAGGTCAACCGGGGCAATGCGGCCTCGTCCTCATCGTCGTCCTGGCCCGCGGTTTTGCAACTCCACGCGCTCCAGAGCAGGAGCGCGGCGATGACCGCCCACAGACAGGGCCTCTCGGCCTGGTTCATTCATCCCCCCGCCGCTGCCATCCGGTTAACGACAATAGTCTTCACTCCATCTCCCTTTGCAGCCAATTCTGGATCAAGGCCAGCACATCATCGGAGAGCCGCGCCGAAACGACCGTACCGTCTTCCTTTACCTTGAGAAGGGGGTGGTTATAGCCCGCCAGGATCCTGACGGTCACGTCCCGGTTGCCGTTTTCCTTCATGGCCTGCTCCAGACGGAAGGCGTCCGCATACGGCACGCTCCGGTCCCTGTCGCCATGCAGGATCAGGACCGGCTGCCGGACCATCCTGGCGAAGGCCAGGGGATCGTATTCATGCAGGAACCGCGTATTCTTGTCGGTCCTCAGGAGGGCGGCCAGATCGTTCTCGGAGAGGAGGCCCTGGCGGATCTGGTAACGGAGCACTTCCTTCCCCGGCGAACCGATGCCGGACAGGAGGACGAGGGCATTGATCCGGCCGTCACGCGCTGCGATCATGTTGGCGATCGACACCCCTTCGCTCAGCCCGAGCAACCCGATCCTCGCCGCGTCGATCTCCGGCCTCCGCCTGAGATAGGCGATGCCTGCCTCGATGTCCCTGGCTCGTTCCGCGGTCGTCAGCTGGCCGAGATCGCCGCCGACGGATTGCCCCACTCCCCGGTCATCCATCCTCAGCACGGCGATGCCGTGGGAGGAGAGACGGTGGGCGATCTGGCGGAAGGGCCGGTATCCGGAGCGCGGGGCGCGCGGCGCGGCGTTGTCCCGGTCATGGGGGGAGCTGCCGGTGATGAGGACCATGGACGGGATGGCGGCGCCCGCTCCCCTGGGCAGGGTCAGGCTTCCCGCCAGGACGTCGCCGAAGGGTAAATGCAGCCTGACTTCTTCATAGGCATACGCCGCCCCGCTCGGCGGAGCATAGGTGACCGGGCCGGCGGCCTTGACATGGGAGTAGGCCACGCCCAGGAGCAGGAGAAAGGGCGCGGCGAGATGAGCGGCCGCGCGCAGGCGTGCCCTTCCACTCCCCTGCCGGCGGCCGAGCCGGATCTCCCGGACGAGGCCGGCCAGGCCGATGAGGATGATAGCCAGGCCGGCGATGCGGATCCCCCGGGTGACATTCTTCGCCTGGGCGGCCGACAGCCTTTCAACCAGCTCGAGCGCATCCCAGGCCAGCAGCAAGCCGACGACAAGGAAGACCAGGACTAGATTGAGTCCCAGGAGCCAGCCGGAATTCTCCCTGCGCATGGATCGACCCTATCACGCTCAATGCAATAAAACAAGCACCGCCCCAAGGTCCCCGGTGCGGCTCTTTTCTATTTGTTGTCCTGCAATTTCTTGACCATCCCGGCGAATTCGGTGGGCACCAGGATGATCAGGCTGTTCTGCTCGGCGCCGATCTCCTGCCAGGTCTGCAGCTGCCGCAGCATCAGCGCATTGGGAGACGCATCCATCGTTCTCGCTGCGTCGGTGAACTTCTTGCTCGCCTCATCCTCGGCCGAAGCCTTGACCAGGCGCGCGCGCTTCTCGCGCACGGCCTCGGATTCCTTGGCCATGGCGCGCTTCATGTTGTCCGGCAGCTCGATGTTCTTGATCTCGACGCTGATAATGTTGATGCCCCACTCGTCCGTCGGACCCTGCAGGGCCGTCAATACCTCCCTGCCGATCTGGTCCTTGTTGGACAACAGGGTGTCCAGGTCATTCTTGCCCAGGAGATCCCGCAGCTTGGATTGGGCCAGCAGGGTGGACGCCAGGCTGAAATTCTCGACGGCGATGATCGATTTCGGCGCGTCGAAGATCTTGTAATAGACCACGGCGTCAATCTTGACCGGGACCGAATCCTTGGTCATGATCTCCTGGGGGACGACGTCCATGGTGCGGATGCGCATGTCGACGCGCTTCACGTATTCCAGGACGGGGATGATGACGTTCAACCCGGGCTTGATCTGGCGGACGAATTTACCCAGGCGAAACACCACGCCGCACTGCCATTGCGACACAATGCGGATGCCGAGCAGGCAAATGAACACGGCAACGATCACTGCGATGGTCAGAAAATCGGGCATGAGCACCTCCTCGTGATAAGCGAGCGGAAACGCTCCGCAGCGCAAGCCGGGGCTTTCCGCGGCAGCGGCTGAGCTCTTCTCCACGCCGATTTTATGGATCTTTTCCCCGAATAGCAATAGCCCCAGGCAGGATGATTGAAACCCGGCGCCGGGGGTCAGGTCAGATGCTGGGTCCTGCATCATGACCATGCCGTTTCATGGCACCCCATCGTCAGATCAATGGTGACCGCCTGAGACTTGACGCGGATGCCGATGTTGACTTCCCGGTCGGCAACCCGCAAAATGAAACCATGAAAGGAATGCCGTCTTTCCTGTTCAGCAAAAGGAAAAAGCGTCTCTGGGCAGCAGGGATCATCATGATTCATTGGGCTTGCGCCGCTCCCTACTATTTCGATCTGCAGGCGGAGCTCCCGCAAGAGGGGCAGAACTGGCGGTTGAACAAGATCCTGATGGTGGAGGAAGCCGAGATCAACGAGATCTACAGGGATTTGCGAATCGCCTGCAGGGACAAGCCCTTCCGGGTGAAATATCATACCCGGGCGCTCTGGGCGGAATCGCCGGATAATTTGCTGGAAGATGCCGTTGCGCTTTTCTGGAACCAACGGGGAATTTTCAGGAAAGTCATCCGCTACGGCTCGAGCGGTGATCCGGACTGGGTGATGAGGATCCACCTGGACGCCATCGAGAGGTCGGATAGCGCAAAAAAGTGGCATGCCCGGTTGGCCATGGACATCGAGATTGCTGATTTTGAGAGTAATGAAACCGTGCTGACCCACTCTTTCGACCGGAAATCAGTATTGGAGAAAAAAGACATCCGCCTGCTGCCGGAAAAATTCCTGCAGATTCTTCATGAAGAGCTGCTGAAGGTCGAAGCGAAGCTCCGGACAGAGTGCGCGACCGCCATTCAAAAGTGATGGCAAACGGTTCGGTAATCGAGACCTGACCGCGAGCGACCCACAGCGGCGTTATGCCTCCGCCAGTTCCACCCGGCGGTTTTTTGCCTTCCCTGCGCCGCCCTGTTGCTCTGCACCGGGCATAACGGTCCCACGCCGTAACCCTTCCGCCGTTCCGCCGGAATGGCATGTTTTTCCGTCAGCTCCTTCACGACCGACCTGGCGCCATGCGGCAAAACAAAGTTGATTCACGCCGGCAAGTTGAATACAATGGGCCTGTCCACGGGACAGCCATAAGGGGAGGTGGGCCATGGGGTTGTTTTCCAGCATGGTGAACAAGTTCGTTCCCGGGCCTTTCTATACGGATTATAACGGGGATTATCCAGAGGACCGCCCGGAAAAAGAGGAAGACGCCGTCCCCGACAATTCTGCAGAACCGGAAAAGAAGGATCCGCCTGCTGCCGGAAAACCCGAACCCGGCCCCGACCCCGCCCGCTAGCCATTCCCAATCTGCCAGCGGCAGGCAGAAGCGAGAACAGGGCAAAGGCGCCTTTTGCATAATTGCAGGCATCCCTGAAAGCCTCCCAGAAGCCCCATCCTCTTGAAAATCCATCGACGGCTGCGTACAATTTGGCTACATGGTCCTTGTTCGTTAATTTTTCGTCTGCCCGCAGCGCCTGATCGAAAGACGGGCGACATTCCATCCAACCGGCAATAATGGAAAAGGAGCAACGAAATTGAACGAACAAGAGACGATGTTGAATCTGAATAAGCTGGGATTTGACGACTGGTTCGCTGCGCAAATTGCAGAGAGTCCGGCCGGTGCAAATTCCATCACGCGCGTTTCGGCGGTCGACCGCGGCGCGGTTCTCATCCACAACGGGGTCGCCGAGCTGCCGGCCGAGCTCGCGGGCAGGTTCCGCTTCAGCACCGCGGCGGCGGCGGACCTGCCGTGCGTGGGCGATTGGGCCTGCGTCCAGTACCACAACGGAGGGACGACGGCCGTCATCCACGGCATCCTGCCGCGAAGGACCTTCCTGCGCCGCAAGACCGCCGGCCGGGACGTGGACCTGCAGATGATCGCGGCGAACATCGACACCGCCTTCATCGTCCAGTCGTGCCACTACGACTTCAACCTGCACCGGCTGGACCGCTATCTGGTGACGGTCAATGACGGCGGCATCGAGCCGGTGCTGGTCCTGACCAAGACCGACCTGGTCGCCCCGGAGGAGCTGGGAAAAACGGTCGCCGCCATCCGCCAGGCCGGCATCACGGCCGAGATACTGCCGTTGAGCAACACCACCCATGCCGGGATGGACGGCTTCCGGCGCTTCCTGGTCCCGGGCAGGACATACTGCCTGCTCGGCTCGTCGGGCGTGGGCAAGACGACGCTCATCAACCGACTGCTCGGCCGCGAGGCGTTCGCCACCCGGGCCACGAGCCACACCGGGGAGGGAACGCACGTCACTTCGCGCCGCCAGCTGATCGTCCTCGAGCAGGGGGCGCTGCTGGTCGACACGCCGGGGATGAGGGAACTGGGCATGCTGGCGGCGGGCGCGGCGCTGGACGACAGCTTCGGCGAGATCCGCGGCCTGTCCCGCGCCTGCCGCTTCGCCGACTGCCGCCACGCCGGGGAACCGGGCTGCGCCGTGCGGGCGGCGATCGAGCGCGGCGAGCTGGCCGCGGACCGCTACGAGAGCTATGCCAGGCTGAAGAAGGAAGCGGCGCATCACGAGATGTCCCTGGTGGAGAAGCGCCGGAAGGACAAGGCCTTCGGCAAGTTCCTCAAAACGGCGAAGGAACAGGTGCGAAAGAAATAAAAGGCAGGGGGATCGGCGGAAAGGCGATCTTTACCGACCTGTTGTCCCCTATTCTACTTTTGCAAATGGGGACAACTCTTTGGGGACACCCATTTGAAGGCACGCAGGACAGTCACTTGTTTGCGTTTTGACAATCCGTCCCCAAGATTCCCATATCTCCAAACTTGGAAGACAGAGGGCGGTAACAACGCGGTACGATCTCAAGTGATAGATTGCTGCAGAAGATCGTCCCATGCTGTTCCAATCACTAATCACTACTTACGAATCACCAGAGAGAGTTCGCCCCTTGCTGCTTCTCATCACTCATCACGTATCACTCATCACGACAGTTCACTGAGTTTCTTGCTGACGCTGTCACGGTCACTGTCACTTCAGCTTGACCTTGATCTCCAGTAATTCCCTGACCGCCTTCAGATCCGCCTTGCGGCGCACATAGATGGTGATCGGCCGCAGCTTGGACTTCTCGCTGGGGTGGAGGAAAGAATGCTTGAGCGCGGGGTCCAGGGCGCTGTTCCTGATCAAATCCTCGGCCTTGGCGGTGAAATAAAAGCCCGTCTTGAAGTAGCGTTCCCAGACGGAAACCCAGCACAAGGTGTTTTTCTTGTGGGCCAACTTGCATAGCCAGCTCTTGCCGTCCTTGTAGTAGCGCCATTCCGGCTTGGCCGTAGGGAAGTGCTCGCCCAGCAGCTTCATGAAGGCGGTCCAGGAGGAAAAGCAGGTGCCCAGGCAGCGGGCCAGGACGTCGTCGGCAGGGAACTCGGAAGGATCGTTCAGCAGGGGATGATTCATTGGATGATTATAGAGGTAAAGGGGTAGAGGGGTAAAGGGGGAGAGTGAGAAAGAAAAAAATTAATAAGGAAAAAGGTAAAAGGTAAAAGGTAAAAGGAAAAAGCGAAGAATACGGTGCTTGGTCGACGGTGAACGGCTGAAGCACTGTCAGGGGCGGCGTTCCCGAGAAGCAATAGCTCCGAGCGGAATTCGACGCAACGAAGGCCCTGCACAATGGACATTATCATTCACGGGATAACCATGCTAAGCAGGAGACCAGCAGATTGTTGGGACGCGCTTGAAAAGCCGTGATGAATTCAATAAGATCGTGAATGCCGCCATGGCGAGAGGGAGAGAAATGAGGAAAATCCTGTGGATCATTCTGCTTGCGGCCGCAGTCAGCCGGAATTTGCCCGGAAGCCGGGAGCCATGGAGCGAGGCCGATACGCGCATGCTGTTCCAATCCCTGCGCGATGACGATATCCAATACCTGGAGACGAACCTGGAGCGCATTCCCGACCTGAACGTCAGGGACCGGAACGGCAACTCGCTCATCCATGCCCTGATCGCCCCGGGGCTGATCATGCCGCCTGAGCCGCCTCCTTCCCAGCGCCCTACCGACCGTTTTATCGAGGTTGACGGCCAACGCTTCCCTGTCCATGAGGTCGTCATGCCTCCGCCTCCGGTCTCCTCAGTAAGGGCGGTCAAGATCTTGCCGAAAAGCCGTGCCGGCGGCGGGCCGGACGACTCGCTGCAACGGCGCATGGAGCTCATTCGCAGGCTGGTGGCGCGCGGGGTGCCGGTCAACGGCGCCAACGCGGAGGGCCAGGCTCCCCTTCACCTGGCGGTCCGTTACGACACGATGATTCCGACGACCGCGAAGATAGTCGATGGCTGGACCGCGCCCTATCGCGACCCTGGCCAGCACATTCGCTTCGTCGATTTCCTCATCGGTCTGGGCGCTGACCTGCGCCAAGCCGACCTCAAGGGCCGCACCCCGGTGTTCCTGGCAAAAAACGAGGTTCTGCCGATGCTCCTTCGCCGCGGAGCCTCGCTTGAAGACCGGAACGGAGAGGGCAGGACCCTCTTCCTGGAGGCAGCTCCGGCCGACGCGCTCTACTTGCTGCAGCAGGGCGCGAACGCCCACGCCGTGGACAACCGGGGGCAAAACCGCTGGTTCTACCTGCGCGGCATAGGCTGGGAGCAAATGGCTGATGAACTGTTCGCCAGGCAAGTGGACATCGGACAGGTTGACTCCAAAGGCAATACAGCTCTATGGGTCTACTGCGCCAAGGAGGACCTGCTCCAGGCAGCCTATCTCGTCGAGCATGGAGTCGACGTCGCCCGCCGGGACAGGAACGGCAGCATGGCGCTGCACTGGGCGGCCGCCCAACACAACCCGGAGCTGCTGGCCCTGCTGCTCAGTAAGGGATCACCGGTCGATGCCCGGGATCGGGACGGAGAGACGCCCCTCTTCCTCGCCTGCCGTGACCGCGCCTGCGTCGAACTGCTGCTCCGCCATGGCGCCGACGCGGCGGCCGTGAATTTCAGGAAGCAGAACGTCCTGCATGAACTGGCCGACGAAAAATTCAGGCAAGCGCAGGAGATGCTCGCCTTTTTCGTGGCCCGCAAGGTGCCTCTCAACCAACAGGACATGCAGGGCAAGACCCCGCTGGCACTGGCCTACGAGAGCTCCAATCTTCAGGGCATGAAACTTCTCCTGGAATCCGGAGCTGACCCGGACCCCGCGGGATACGGCGAGTGGTCGCTGCTCGACCGCGCGGAGATCGAGAAAAGAGCGGAGGTCGTCGCACAACTGCGTGCCCACGGGGCGCGACATGGCCGCTCCTGGGCGAGCCGTCACCGAGAGCTTATCATCCACGTCATCCTTCTGATGGGAATCACTCCTTTGGCCATTTTTTTATTCGGCCTGCTGAAGCCCCCAAGGACCAGTGTGCTTAGGGTCATGCCTGGCGTTGGGGCGGCGCTTGGACTGTCTTTTTTTGCGGCCATGACGATCGCGGCCATCAGCAATGAAAGCGATGTCATGCCCCTCTTCCTGCTCCTTGTTTTGCCGCTCCTGGCGGTGCTGCTGGTGCAGTTCGTCGCGATCAGGACCCTGAAGGACCGGGTTTCACCTGGCCCCGGCATCATCCTCTCACTGCTGGCAGTATCAGGCTCCCCGGGGCTGCTCTACGGCGTCCTCTGGCCCTTCTCCTCGGGATTCAAGGGTGAGGGCGGAATGGCTCTCGGTTACATGTTTTACTTTGGTTCGTTCACTACCGTGATCGCTACCCTGGTTTACGCCCTGGTCGCCTGGATTAAAAAGCTCGCTGGAGGAAAGAACTGAGCCGCAAAAGGGCTTCATCGTTCCCTGCACATTGCGCCCAGGGGAAATTGGCATACTGAGAACTGCATCAACATTCGATCCATTGCTGTTGCTCGTAAAGCGTTACACGTTACGATTGCTGGTTTTCATGCTGTTGCTAACACAAACACTAACACTAACACTAACACAAAAGTGGGTCTGTTATCTTTGCTGGATTAAATCACCTGTATCCGGCATTCCGTCCTTGACCTTGAACGAGCGTTTCCCGCGGAAGAGGGTGTAGCGGGAAAACACGGCCGGGAAGAGCTCGCAGTCGAAGCTCGCGCTCGCCATTACCTGGAAGTGCAGATGGGGCCAGAAGGAGTCGCCCGAGTTACCGACGCGGCCGATCTCCTGGCCGGCCGCCACCCTGTCGCCCTTTTTCGCCTTCTGGCTGCCGTTGCGCAGGTGGGCGAAGAAGGTGAACTCGCCGTCGCCGTGGTCCAGCACCACGAAATTGCCGCCGAACAGCCGCAGGTCCTTGGTGCGCATCAGCGCGTCGTAGTCCATGTTGAACTCGCCGATGCGGTTGTCGGGGCGGCCGTCGATGCAATCGGCAATCACCCCCGTAGCCGGCGCCAGCACCGGCCTGCCGAAAACGTAATAGTCATCGACTTTTTTGCCGTCGCCCTTGAAATGACTGCCGGCCCCGTCCACGACCACGAAGTCCATGCCAAAGCGGGAGATGTTGTATTTCATGCCCAGCCCCACGATCAGCGGGTGGGTCATGTCGATGCGGCGGTGATGGGCCATCAGATCGTGGCCATCAATGATGTAGACCTTTCCCTTGAGGGGAAGAGAAAGCCGGGTCCGCGGCTTGAACTCCTGCGGCCGCACCTGGACCTTGACCTCCATGGGAGCTGGCTCCGGGGCTCCTTCGGCGACTTTTATCTCGAAGACAAGGGTGTATTCGAGAACGCCCAGGTCGACCGACCCGGGGAACTCGCTGAAGGGATTGAGCAGTTGCACGGTCTTGCCGGCGGGAATCTCCGTCGTGATCAGGCTGCTGATGCTGGGGATCATCCCCTGGCGGTTGAGCTCGCGGCCGAGCTCGAAATCGCCACGTTGGCCGCGGACCATCAGTTTCAGCTCCACGATCTCCATGGGCATGGCGCTGGAGTTGGCAACCAGAAAGTCGAAGTTGACCTTGCGGAAGCCGTCGCCTTCCACGATCCAGACCCGCTCCGGCGCCACCGTCACGGTCAGCGGAGCATCCGCGGCCAGGACCGGCATGCACATCGCCAGCAGAATCATGATCAGAGTCATTCCCACGAATTTCATTGGCTTCCCCTCCCCAAGGACGAACTGTTTATAGAGATACAGCCCAATTATGTCAAGAAGGATCAGGGCTGATCTGTCAGGAAATTGGATCTAGCCAGCGGCTTACCAGCACGACGGTCCATCGAGGTTCAAAGCTGCCGGCCCCCACAGGCGGCGTCCCCGAGGAGAACCCGACATGAGATACAGGTCCTACGCCTGGCCGCCGGGGAGATCGAATAAGGGGCGGATCGTCATCACCGGGAAGGCAGTGCGATGAAAGCCCTGCTGCTGCCCGGCCGGGCCTATGGCATCAGCACACCGCCGTAGTTGGCCACCTGGCAATTGGCGTCGCCCTCGAGGCTTTGGAGGATCCCCCGGATCAGGGACTGGCACTGGGCCTTGTCCGTGCACGCCGTCAGTTGCTGCCTCTCCTTGCTCAGCAGGTCCGAGTCCCCCGCCGGGTCCACGAGAAGCTGGGCCAGTTGGATGTGCCCGCCCTTGGACAGCCCGTGGAATACGCTCTCATAATAACCGGGGGCATAGGTCCCCCAGAAGAAGATGGCGACGCCGGTGGCCTGTTCCGACTCGGGGCAGACGCCCAACCGCGAGGAATCGCGGGGGAAATTGGACATCAGGATCGCCTTCTGCCCGCCCGAGCGGATCTCCTCGACCGTCCGGCGCAGCCAACCCAGGCTGCAGGAGTCGTTCACGTGGATTTGGTACTGGCCCGAAAAACTGGTCTGCAGTTGCCGCGCCAGGAACTTGTCCCAGCCGCCGACAATGACCACGCGGCCGGGAGCCAGGCGGGCGATCTCGTCCAGGACGTGCCGCACCCGCGGGTTCGCCTCCGCCGGCGACGGCGGAAAGGAAAGCAGTTCGACTTCCGTCAATGTTTGTCCGTTCATGGTTGGTTCTTTCTCCTTTCACTCGTTACAGTTTCACCACCAGATGAAGGTCTCCTGCCCCAATCGGCTGGCCGGGCCAACGGCGAATATCTGCTGCAGGCCGAGCGACTGGCGCAGCCGCTGGCGGTCGGCGACGGGCAGGCGCAGGGCGATGCCGTTCTTGATGACCAGCCGCTCCGTCCCGTAGTTTCCCTGCCCCAGCAGGCCGAGGAAACCGAGGATATCCCCGCCGGCGCGCAGGGGAAAACGGACGGCCCCGCGGCCGTCATCGAAGCCGATGGTCTCGACCTCACCGGCCAGCATCGCCCGGGCGGCGTCGGGGATACCGCCGGCCAGCCGGACCGACATGGCGCCGTCCTGGCAGCACAGCAGCAACTGGGGAGGCTGCTCCGCCCCCGCCAGCTCCTCCTTGCTCAGTTGCAGCATGAACTCGTCCCATTTCCCCGAAAAATCCGTTGCCTTCACTTATGCACCTCCGTGAGTTCCCGGCCCGCCTGGCGGCAGGGCCTTCACCTGACCTGAAAGCAAGGCAAGTGCCAGGCGCCTGCGGGCGCGGTTCGGCATGCCGTGATCACCGATGTGCCTGGATTTCCGGCTAGCGGGCCGGGCGCGGCACGGCGAGTTCCCCGATCCGGTGATACTCCAGCGGGCATGCCGGATACCCGAAGGAATATGGAAGACGATCGTTTCCGCCGCCATGGAGCCATGCCGCCGAACGCAAGAAGCAGGGGTCCATCCCCATCTTATCGGCGGAAGGAGGGGCGTCTCCGGATTATTTGCAGTCCACGCCGTGTTTCCTGGCCGCGGCCGCGATGTCACTCCACAGCGAGTCGATCAAGGCGCTCAGGTCCGGAAAGATGGCGACAGTCCTGTCCCCGGGCGCCTTCTCCGCCTCGGCGACGATGCGGTCGCGGCGCTGCTTCAGCTCCGGCACGCCGTCCAGGGTCAGGTCGCGGAAAACGGCCAGGAAGGCGCCGCGGTCGTTGGCTATCCAGGCAACGGCGCGCTTGCCGTCGGCCGCGGTCGTCTCGGTGGCGGTGAAGATCAGCTCGCCGTTGTACCTGCGGAACTGGGCGCAGTTCGCCTGCCAGTCGGCGCTGGTCGAGGTGTCAACCGCCTCGGCGGCGGCTTTTTTCGCCTCCGCCCCGCCCGTTGCCCGGACCGTCTCCTTGCCGCCGCCGCATGAAACCGCCGTTGCCATGACGGCCAGCAGCAGCGCGCCGCGCGCCGCCGCGAAGGGACGGAGCTTCCTTCCCCGGCTCACGAGGCACCCCCGTTCGCCGCGGCGGCGGCGATCTCGATGTCTTTCATCAGCGGCGCGGCGTAGAAGAGCGTGACCCTGGTTACCTTCCTGGGCACGCCGAAGAGGACGCCGAAAAAGGGCTTCCCAAGGCTGGCCCAGGAGCGCGACATGGCCCCGGCCAGCATCCAGGAGGACAGCTTGACCAGGTCGGTGGTCGCCACGCCCGAGGAGATCCCCACGCAGGCGCTGCGGGGGATGCCCGCCTCGTCCTCATAGCCCAGCGAGAAGTCGGAGCTGTAATACTCCAGCTCCGCCGGCTTCTTCAGCTTGAGGACGATCAGCACGCCGCTTTCGGCGCCATCCTTATCCCAATACACGGTGTTGCCCGCGGCCGAATTCGACTGCTGCGCGTCGACCCGCTCGATCGACACGAGCTCGAAAGGCAGGCCGTCACCCGTTGCGGCTGCCTGCGGCGAAGACCCAGCCGCCGGCGCCTGGCCTGTTTCCGCCGCGGGCTTGCCGCAGGATACGATCAGCAGCGCGGCGAACAGGGACAGCGCCAGCCGCGTCACTCCAATTTTTTTGTCCATGCCGAACCTCCTCGCTTTTTTCATTCTATTCCTCATGCCGATTCGAAAGCAACATCCATGCCAATTTTCGCGAAAAACAACCACCAAAAGCCGTGATTTCCCGCACCCGGCCGGCTGCGGGAACCCGCGCGGATTGCCCAGCGGGTATATCCCACGCTCCTGCCGCCATGAAGAGTTCCGGGAACGGCAGGCCACGCGCTTGGCAGCAGGCCGAAAAATCAACGAATCAGACGTTCGCGGAATCCCGAACCCGGAACGCGGCGGACAGCGGCAGCTCGGCTGTAGGCGCCGGGGCCGACGGCGGTGGCAAATGGACAGGCTTATTCGGCTTCAAGGCTTGCCCGCAGACCGGATGCCGTCAACCGCATGCCGAGTTCCTTCACGGGTCGCGAAGGGTTGCGGAAAGGCCGTGCCGGCACAAAGCGGGGCACTACGAGTTCTACGCCGTCGCTTTCTCCGTGAGCAGCACGCAGATGAAGCCCAGGCCGAGCAGGAGCTCGACGGCGGCGCTGATGAGGATCCCCTTCCCGGCATGGCCCATGGCCAGCGCGTAGACCCCGGTCCCGGCCAGCAGCAGGGTGATGGCCACCGCGCCGGCGCTCAGGGCCGTGCGGGCGATCGACGGCGGCGCCTTGCGGGCCAGAAAAAAGACGAGCGCTAGCCCGAGGTAGCTGCAGCCGATGCGCCGGGCCAGCAGCAGCACGCCGGCGGTCGGCTCGACCTGCCAGCGGCCGACGATGATGGCCCCGAAAAAGAAGTAGCCGATTCCCAGCGCCAGGAGCGCGACGCCGGTGACGATCGCCATGGTCTTGAATTTCATTCTCCCCTCCCATCAAGCAATACCTTTATAAAAGGAGACGGGGGAGAAGTCAAACGATAGAACATAGAACGGGAAGAGGAACTAACAGAGCTTCAAGGTTCGACGTTCGAAGTTCGACGTTCGACGTAATGAAAGCCAATTCGCTCGGGTGCTTAAGATTTCTAGTTAGGGGCTAGGGCTTTGAAGAGAGGGCATCCAGAGTAACGAGGTTCCACGCTGCCGGCCCCGCCAGGGGCGGCGTCCCCGAGGAGCGCCAGCTCCGAGTGGGATTCCACGCTGGGAAAGAAAGAGTTAAAAGATAGCTGCAATGATCGAGCTATTGCTATTTCTCATCACTTATCACTTATCACTCATCACGCATTACTTGTCCCGACAGTTCGTCTCATTGCTGCTACTACCACTACCACGATCACTACCACAAGGTGTTCAAGACCTGTCAGCTCCTCTTCTCTATGCCGCGGATCAAGTCGCGGAATATGAAGATGTGGAACGGCAGGAAGAAATACCAATAGAGCTTGCCCGGCCGGGTCTTGGCGTAATAATGGGCGCGGACGGAAAGGCGGCGGCGGTCGCCCAGGTCCTCGACGTTGAACTCCAGCCAAGCCTTGCCCGGCTGCTTCATCTCCGCCCGCAGCAGCAGCTTGCGGTCCGGGACCAGCTCCTCCACGCGCCAGAAGTCGATCACGTCGTGCACGCGCAGGGAAGCATGGCTGCGGCGGCCGCGCGCCGTGCCGATGCCCAGCAGCAGGCGGTCGACGAGGCCGCGCAGGCGCCAAAGGAAGCTGCTCTGGAACCAGCCTTGGCGGCCGCCGATCAGGCAGACGGAGCGGAACAGCGCCGACGCCGGCTTGGGGCTTTCCAGCGAGTAGGCTCTTCCGTACTGCGGCGCCTCGGGCAGCTGGTCCAGCTTCATGGCCAGCTCGAAGGCGGGCGGCCAGGCGTCCGACCAGCGGGTATGGATGCGGTCCTGCTCCTCGCGCGAAAGCGCCCGCACCAGCGCCTCGCGGTAGGGAATGGTGGCGAACGGCAGGAAGCGGCGGATCTCCGACTCCTTGCAGACCACCTCGCTGCCGATGCTGCGCAGCAGGTTGCGGATCACCGACGCCGGCACAGGCACGAACAGCGAGGCCATGTAGGCGTAAAAGGAGATGTTGGCGAAGGGGACATGGAAGCAGACGATGCGCCGGCCGGCGATCTCCTTCTGCGCGCGCAGCATGTCGCGGTAAGTCAGGACGTCGGGGCCGCCGATGTCGAAGGAGCCGCCGGCCGTATCCTCAACCTCCAGGACGCCGACCAGGTATTTGACCACGTCGCGGATACCGATCGGCTGGCAGCGCGTGCGCGTCCACGGCGGCAGGGGGATCACGCGCAGCCGGCGCACCAGGCCGGCGATGATCTCGTAGGAGGCGCTGCCCGAGCCGATGATGACGGCGGCGCGCAGGATGGTCAGGGCCGCCGGCCCCTGCCCCAGCTCCTCGGCGACCTGCATGCGGCTGCGCAGGTGCGGCGACAGCGGCCCGCGCACGTCGCCCAGGCCGCCCAGGTAGATGATGCGCCGCACTCCCTGGCGGGCGGCGGCCAGGCGGAAGTTGCGCGCCGCCTGCAGGTCGGCTGCGGCAAAGCGGCGGGCGCTGAGCGTCAGCGAGTGGATCAGGTAGTAGGCGGTGTCCACACCGGCCAGGGCGGCGTCCAGGGTCTCCGGCTTCAGGGCGTCGGCCTCCACCCACTCGGCGCCGGGCCACTTGGATCGGTAGGCGGCGGCGCCGGCGCGGGCGACGGCACGCACGCGGTAGCCGCGGCGGGCCAGCTCCGGGACCAGCCGGCCGCCGACGTAGCCGGTGGCGCCGGTGACCAGGACCAGGCCGGTCTCGGGATGCGGCGTGGTCGCCAGCTCGTCACAAAAGAAGTCCTGCTCTTCCATGGCCCCGTCCCAGTTTGGTTCCATGATAGCAGACAGCTCAAGACATGCAAAGATGCACTAGAAGAGCATCGAGGTCCCACGTTCCATGTCCAGCGTTCCACGTAACGAAAGCCAATTCGCTTGGTGGCTCAAGATTTCTAGTCAGGTGCTGATCGTTCTTGCTGATACTGACACTGTCACTGGCACTAAGAATATTAATGTAAGAAACAGCGGGCACTGGGCGACTTATTAAGTGGATATGGACAAAGCATTGACGGAACCCAGGAGGCAAGAAATGAACGAGAAGACGAAAATATGGCTGATGGCAACGGGAGTGGCGGCGGCGCTGGCGTTCGCCGTCCTAATCTATTTCCTGCACCCAGGCGTCGTCAAGCAAACCGGGATCGGCGGCGACGACCTGGGCGGCGGGGTTTTGGCGGCGGTCATCGTCTGGCTGGCGCTGTGGGGCCGGAAAGGGCTGAGCCAAAGGGCGCGCCTGGTGCTGGGTGCGGCCATCGGCGCAGTGGTTCTGCTCGGCTGCGCCGTCTATTTCATGGCCTGAGCGCCGGCCTTCTGCCCGCCGCGGCGATGAGATAGAATAGGGGCATGGAGCAAGGGGCGGACAAGCGGCTGGAGGGGACCTACCTGGCCCTGCTGGCCGAGCACGGCCGCATCGCCGCCGCCGTGGCCCGCCTCTACACGCCGTCCGGTGAGGACGCCGCCGACCTGGAGCAGGAGATCCGCCTGCAGTGGTGGCGCTCGCTGCCCGGCTTCGCCGGCAGGTCCAAGGCCAGCACCTGGATGTACCAGGTGGCGCTGCACACGGCGCTGACCTTCCTGCGCCGGCGAAAGAGGCGGCCGCGACCTGATCCTCTGGAACAGCCCGGGAACATTGCCGATCCGGCACATAGTCCCGGCGACGACGGGCAGCGCCGACGCCTGGCGCTGCACGGAGCGCTGGCGCGCCTGGAGCCGGGCGAGCGCGCCCTGGCCTACCTGATGCTGGAGGGGTGCGGCGCCGACGAGGTCGCCGAGGTCGCCGGCATCAGCGCCAACGCCGCCGGCGTGCGCCTGCACCGCGTCCGCGCCAGGCTGAAGGCCATGCTGACGGGCGAGGAGGAAAGATGAACGGCGAGCACGACGAACTGCGCGAGATGTGGCTGCAGGAGAGTTCCGGTTCTGTCCGCCCTCCCGACGCTCCGCCTCAGGAAGCGGCCGATGGCAGGTCGGAGACCGCGCGCCTGGGGCGCCGCATGCGTTGCGACGGCTGGCTGAAGCTGGGCGCCCTGCCGTTCCTGGGAGCCGCCCTGACGGTGTTTGCCGGCAGAATGAATGCCGCCGCCTGGGGCGCGGCCGGCTTTTCGCTTCTGTGCGCCATCCTGGGCGTTATCCAGCTCGCCTGGTGCGCCGGCTGGAGCCGGCAGGACGCTCCCCTGCCCCTGGTACAGGCCTTGGCGACCGACATGGAAATCTGGCGCCGCCGGAGGCCGGCCCTGGCCCTGCTGCTGGGCGCGACCCCGGCGCTGGCCTTCCAGGTCTATATCCTGGCCTACCTGGCCCTCAATCCGGCCAGCTTCAGCCGTCTCGCCAACCAGGCCATGTTCGTCGCTGGCGGCCCGCTGCTGTGGCTGCTCGCCTCCTGGCGGCAGTGGGCGCGGCTGGAAGCCTGGCTGCTGCAGTTGCAGCAGGCGCTGGGCGCATTCGACGAGGAAACGGCGCAGCGGCTGCGGCTGGCGTCCAAGCGCTCCGCGGCCCGGACGGCGATCGTGACAGGGCTTTTGCTCGTTTTGCTGATCGCAGGAGCAGCTCTGTTCTACTTGGCTCAATGAACTTAAGCAACACGGCGTAAGGCGCAGGGCGTAAGGTGTAGGGAAGAAAAAGCATTGCCCAGATGGTTCAACATTCAGTCTATTGTTGTTTCTCGCCGCGCGTTACGCATCACAATTACTCGTTCCTATGCTGTTACTAACACAAACACTAACACTAACACCAGGAATTCGGTTATACTGGTTCCACTATGTACAAGCACACGCAAACCGGCTGGATGGTGATCGGCGGCCTGGTCGCGGGCATTTTGTTCATCGCCGCGGCGGGGATCCGTTTCAAGCCCAGGCCCGAAACCTGGTTCCCCCTCTCACTGACCATGGGCCTGCTGGCGGTGATGATCCTCCTGTTCGGTTGGCTGACGGTGACGGTCGACCACGAGGCGGTCCGCATCCGCTTCGGCATCGGCCTGGTGCGCAAGTCAATCCGCATCGGCGCCATCCGCAACGCGGTGCGGGTGTGCAACAAGTGGTACTACGGCTGGGGGCTGCGCATCGGGCCGTGGGGACCGCTGTACAACGTGTCGGGCCTCGACGCGGTCGAGATCACGAACAAGGACGGCAGCCGCATCCGCGTCGGAACGGACGAGCCGGAAGCGCTGCTCAATGCAATAATGATGAGGATTTCAAGATAGGGCTTTCAGAACTTGGCGTAGGGTGCAGGGCGCAGCGCGTAGGGCTAGAGAATGAAACACTCGACGCTATTCAACGGTAAAAGGGGCGACGGTCATTCAAGGTTCCTTGTAAGAGAACCCTCCGAACTTGGTGGACGGTGTACGGCAGACGGTAGACGGCAACAGCAATTGAACGAGTGGGCTTTGTGTTCAGGCTTTACCGTACACCGTATACCGTAAACCGTCTACCGATTGCCTTCACGAATCACGAATCACGAATTACGATTGATCGCGTTTATGGCTGCTACTCGTCACGCGTCACGCGTTACGCGTCACGGTCGCTCGGCCTCAGACCTTTGCCAGCGCTTGCTCCAGGTCTGCGATGATGTCCTTCAGGTCTTCGATGCCCACCGAGAAGCGCACCAGCCCGTCCGTGATGCCGGCGGCCTCGCGCTTCTCCCTCGCCATCTTGGAGTGGGTCATGGAGGCCGGGTGCTGGATCAGGGTCTCGATGCCGCCCAGGGAGACGGCCAGCAGCGCCAGGCGCACGTTGTCCATCAGCACCTTGCCCGCCTTGAGCCCGCCCTGGAGCTCGAAGCTGATCATGGCGCCCGGGCCGTCCATCTGCTTCTTGGAAAGCTCGTGCTGCGGATGGGACTTCAGCCCCGGGTACTTGACCCAGGCGACCTTGGGGTGGCGCTCCAGGTATTCGGCGACCTGCTGGGCGTTCTCCTGGGCGCGCTGGACGCGCAACGCCAGGGTCTTGACGCCGCGCAGCACCAGGTAGGCTTGGTGCGGGTCCATGTTGCCGCCCATGCCGATCATGGCCTGGCGCACGGCCTTGTAGAGCTCTTCGTTGCGGGCGATGATCATGCCGGCAACGATGTCGGCGTGGCCGTTGATGAACTTGGTCATGGAGTGGAAGACGATGTCGGCGCCCATCTCGATGGGCCGCTGCAGGAAGGGGCTGGAGAAGGTGTTGTCGACCACCATCACCAGCTTGTGCTCGCGGGCGATGGCGCTGAGGGCGCGGATGTCGCTGAGCTCCATGGTGGGGTTGGTCGGGGTCTCGACGTACAGCATGCGCGTATTGGGGCGGATGGCGGCGCGCACGGCGTCCAGGTCGGCGGTGCTGAGGTAGGTGCTCTCGACGCCGAACTTTTTGAAGTAGGACTCCATGATGCCGCGCGAGGGGCCGTATACGGCGGCGGTGGAGACGATGTGGTCGCCGGCCTTGAGGAAGGCGACGTAGATGGTCGAGACGGCGGCCATGCCCGAGGCGACGGCGACGCCGCCGAAGCCCTTCTCCAGGATGGCGATCTGCCGCTCCAGGGTGGCGATGGTCGGGTTGCCTAGCCGGGTGTAGATGTAGCCGTCGTCCTCGCCGGCGAAGCGGCGCGCGCCCTCGTCGGCGTTGCGGAAGGCGAAGGTGGAGGTCTGGTAGATCGGCACCGTGGCGCTGCCCAGGGGGTCGGCCTCGACGCCGCCGTGGATCAATAGACTATTAAAGCCCAAGTGTTCGTGTTCGCTCATTTTTCTCTCGGAAAGATGGGTGGATTTTCGAACTGAGAGTGAATTTTACCACGGAAACGGGTCAGTTGCAATTCGAGCCATAGTGACAAGTATAAGTGATTTGTGATGAGAAACAGCGATGGATCGCCCCATGCTGTTCCAATCACCAGTTACTGATATCGGATCACAAGGCAGCGCTCTTCCTTTTGCTGCATCTAATCACTAATCACTAATTACTACTCACTGTTTCGCCGGATCTATTGCATCAAGAGCCTGACTATTCGAACCACGTCCCAGGCCAGGATCGCGAGCAGCAGCGCCAGCAGGACCAGGTCCCAGGGAAATGGCAGCCGGCGCCGGCGGCGGGACAGCCGGCTCAGCAGGCGCGACTCGAGCTCTGGATCCAGCGACGGCGGCACGGCGGTGCCGTCGAGCTTCGCCAGGCTTTCCAGCAGCCGGGCATTGCGGTTCCCCTCCAACTCATTCATGATTCCCCCTCTGGTCCAGGCTGCCCTTTTCGGCCAGGATCTCCTTCAGCGCCTTCAGTCCTCGCGACAGGCGCTGGCGCAGGGCGGTGACGCGGATCCCTGCCACCGCGGCCGCCTCCTCGCGGGTCAGCCCCTCGACGGCGACCAGCACGACCGCCTCGCGGTAGACGCCCGGCAGCCTGGCCAGCGCCACTTCCAGCGCCGCTTTACGCTCGGTCCGCAGCGCCTCGTCGGGAGGCGTCGGCGGCGAGTCCGCCGCGGCCAGCCGCAGCTCGTTCAGGTAGTGCACGTCCCGGCTGCGCCAGCGGCAGTGGCTGAAAAAAAGATTGCGGCCGATAACGAAAAGCCAGGGGAGAAGCCGGCTGTCGGGACGCAGGGTGTCCAGCCTGGCGGCCGCCCGGCACCAGACCTCCGAGCAGAGGTCCTGTGCGACCTCTCGCCGTCCCGACAGGCGCAGCAGATAGGAGAACAACCGTGGCTGGCAGGCGCAGTAGAGGGCATGCAGGGCGGCCTTGTCGCCCCGCCGCAGCCTGCCGAGCAATTCCTGCCCGTCTTCGCCGGTCATCTCCTCCCCTGGGATATTATAACGGAATCGCCGGGATAATGTGACCGACTGTCACGCCGCCGCCCCCTCAAGCGTCATGATGGCGAGAATGAAGCTCAAGGAGGCGAACATGATCGTCGGCATTGCGGTCACGCTGTTCATTCTGTCGCTGGGGCTCTTCACCGTCGGGGTCTCCGTCTCGTTCCTGGTGAAGCCGTCCGAGGTCAAGCTGGCGTTCATCCGGCCGCTCTCGGTCGCCACGACCTACGCCAGCATCGTCGGCGTCGTCACCGGCCTGGCCCTCACCCTCACCCGCATCTCCTGGGAGCTCGAGGGGAGCCCGGGGGCGCTGGACAAGGCCCTGCTGCTGGGCGGCATCTCCGAGTCGCTGGTTCCCTCGATCATCGGCTTCGCGCTGCTGACCGTCGCCTGGATCGCGGTATCGTTCGGCATGAGGAAGCATATCTGAGACAAAGGGAAGGCAGAGGGAAGACAAAGTGGGAAAGAGGCGCTGACCCGGGCTTTTCCCACTCTCTCTTCCCTCATTCCTCCCTCTCTCTTCCCTCTGTTTTCCCTGAGCTTCGTCAATCTGTTTTTCCCGCTGCAATCCATGAGATATGGCGCGCCGATTCAATATGTAATTGTCAGGAAACACCTAGGCACCAGGAGGTCAAGATGCAAAAGCACCGGCGCGGCGCGCTGCCGCTTTTCGCGATCCTGTCGCTCCTGGCCCTGCCGGCGGCGGCCGACATCCCCGCGGCCAAGAAGCCGATGCCGTTGCCGCTTCCAGACCTGGCGCCCACTATCAAGTGCCCTGGCACGGCAACGGCCGGCCAGGAGTTGGGCAGTGACATCGCCGTCTGGGTGGAGAATAAAAGCGGCGTGCCCGCCGGACAGTTCGCCCTCGACCTGGTCCTGTCGCACGACGCCGTGGTGCCGGTGGACTATGCCCTCTATTCCTCCGCCTATCAGGAGGATGTCCTGCTTCAGGGGGGTCGCGAGTTCGTCAGTTCACTCGCTGCCGGCGCCAAGGCCAGCGTGACCCTGAACGGCAACAACCGCATCCCGGAGGACACGCCGGCCGGCGACTACTACCTGGCCGCGGTCGTCGACCCGGGGCGGTCGGTCCGCGAGGGCAACGAGGAGAACAACGTCGCCCTGTGCCGCATCCGCATCACCCGGCCGGTGGTTCCCGACCTGCAGATCGTCGGCTTCGCCCATACCGGTTCGCCGACCGGCGCGCCGCCCGAGTGCCGGCTGCTGGTTACCGTGGTCAACCGCGGCCCGGCCGCCATCCCCCGCGGCAGCGGCGGCCGCGTCGATGTCTTCGTCAACGGCACGCGGGTGGACAGCGTCGACCTCGACGGCACCCAGGTGGAGCAGAGCGGATTCCACGACGTCCATTTCGCCTACGACCCGGCCGATCCCGACCGCAGCCGCTCGGTGATCAGCACCCGCTACCTCTTCCCGCCCAGCCCGACATCGACCACCTATCGCTGCACCGGCGTGGCCGACCCGGCCAACCTGATCGTCGAGCTGAACGAGGCGAACAACAGCCTCACCCGTAGCGAAGTGATCCCGGCGCATTAAAACAAGTAATTAGTGATTAGTGATTCGTGATTGGAATCGCATTTGCCGATTATTGCCGCTACAAATCACGAATTACTAATCACCAATCACTTTGTTTGCCTTTCAGTTATAATGTTGCCATGCGATCTAACCCAAGGGTACTGCTGCCGTCTCTGCTCCTGCTGTCGGGCGTTCTGACAGCCGCGGACGCCGCGCCGGCAACGATCGAGGCGCTCCGGGTCGACGTGCCGGTGGCGATCGACGGCGTCCTGGACGACGCGGCGTGGCAGCGGCCGCCGCTGACCGGCGAGTTCATCACCTTCAGCCCGATGCTCGGCAGGAGGCTGGGCGTCGCCACCGACATCTGGGTCGCCTACTCGCCGCGTCATCTCTATTTCGCCTTCCTGTGCCACGACGACCAGCCGGGCGGGATCAAGACCTCCATCGCCAAGCGGGACGCCAGCAGCCGCGACGATTGGATCGGCGTCATCCTCGACCCCCTCGACAACCGCCAGTCCAGCTTCGAGTATTACGTCAACCCCAGCGGCTGCCAGACCGACGGCCTCACCTCGGCGGTCAACAGCTCCAACCTCGACCTCTCCCCCGACTGGGTGTGGCAGAGCGCCGCCCGCGTCGGCACGGAAGGCTACGCGGTGGAGATCGCCATCCCCCTGGAAAGCCTGCGCTACAAGAGCGGCGAGCGGGTGCGCATGGGGATCATCTTCATGCGCAACGTCCCGCGCCTGGGCGCCATGGGCTCCTGGCCCGAGATGAAGGCGGGCGAGTCGCAGTTCAACGCCATGGCTACAGTCGAGTACCGGGGACTGCGCAAGGAGTTCGCCTTCGAGGCGCTGCCCTCCTTCACCGTGAGCAGCGACCGCGGCCGCGTGGACGGCGGCGGCTGGGGGGAGCGCGACACCGCCGCCCGCCTGGGCGTCTCCCTGAAGTACGGCGTCACGTCGTCGATCACCGCCGAGGCGACGCTGCGCCCCGACTTCAGCCAGGTGGAGAGCGACGCCTTCCAGGTCGAGGTGAACCGCCGCTACCCCCTCCTGTACAGCGAGAAACGCCCCTTCTTCATGGAGGGGACCAACGCCATCGACTTCGGGCTGGTCTCCGGCGGCATGATGTCGGCGGCGATATACACGCGGCGCATCGTCGACCCCGACTGGGCCGCCAAGGTGAGCGGCGCGGCCGGGCGGACGCTGTTCGCCGTGCTGGCGGCCGACGAAAGCCTTGCCGGCGAGGACGGCGGCCATGCCTTCTGGGGCGTCGGCCGCTTCAAGCTGGCGCTGGGCGGCGACGACTCGCTCGGCTTCCTCTACAGCGGCCGCTACGCCGGCGACGACCGCAACAGCGCCCTGGGCGCCGACCTGCAGTACCGGCTGCTTGCCAACCTGCGCCTGACCGCATCGGCCATCTACAGCCGCACGGAGCTCCCCGGCGAGTCCGGCCAGAACGGGTTGGGGCTCAATGCCATGCTGCAGTTCGCCTTGCCGGAGCTCGACGCCTCGCTGGCCTACGAGCGCTACAGCGCGGATTTCGCCATGGCCTCGGCGTTCCTCTTGCGCACGAACTTCGACCAGCTGCAGTTCTTCCTGGGGCCGAACCTGCTGCCCAAGGATCCCCGGCCCGACGCCTTCCTGAAGCGGGTTCAGCCCTTCGTCCGTGGCCTGCGCCTGCACGACTTCGCCACCGGGCTGAACGACACGGTGCTGCGCGGCGGGGTCACCTTTTACACGCGCTGGAACGGCGCCCTGCGCCTCGAATACCGCGCCGGCCGCGAAGCCTGGCTGTGGAGCCGTTACCGCAACAACGCCTTTTACGCCCTGGCCGAGATGCAGCCGCGGACCTGGCTCTACCTGGGCGCCAGCGCCAACGTCGGCGACCGCATCTACTACGATCCCGTCGTCCCCTTTCCCACCCGCGGCCGGACGCTGAGCTTCGCCGCCGTGCTGCAGCCGGGTGCCCGCGCCAGCCTGTCGCTCGAGCTGCTGCACGACGCGCTGCGGCGGCGCCCGGCCGAAGGGGGCGCCTCGGTGTACTCCCTGGCCATCGCCAACCTGGCCGCCGCCTACCAGTTCAACCGCTTCTTCTTCGTGCGCGCGGCGCTGCGCTGGAACGACTACGACCATGACCTGCTCACCGACCTGCTGGCCTCGTTCACCCTGATCCCGGGCACGGTCGTCCACCTGGGCTACGGCTCGTCCTTTCAGGGGCGGGAGTGGCGCGACAACGAGTGGCAGGTGCGCGACGGGCGGCTGATCAACATGAAGAACAGCCTGTTCTTCAAGGCCAGCTATCTCTGGAGATTCAAATAAGAACTAAATGGCGATAAGGTTCGACGTTCGAAGTTCGACGTTCGACGTAACGAAGGCAAACTCGCTTGGGTGCTTAAGATTTCTAGTCAGGGGCTGATCGTTCTTACTGGTACGGACAGGACACATAGTGGTGGAGAGATAAAGTGGCAGAGAGGTAAAGTAGCAGCCAGAAAGAAATTTCCCTGAATCCGCTTCTTGCTTTACCCCTTTACGTCTTCTTTCTTATTATGGCTTTGCCGTCAACCGTATACCGTAAACCGTATGCCGAGTTCTGCTTATTGCTGCTGCTAACACTAACACGAACACGAACACTCAGAGTTCGCTTGCCTTCACCTATTTTTCCTGCACGATGGTCACGGGCTGGTCCTTGTCCAGTTTCCTGCCGGTGATGCTTTCAAACAGCTGCCGGTACTTCCGCTGCGCCTCGGCCGGCAGCGCCTTGCCGTTGACCGTCAACGCGGAGGCGGACAGCCGGATCTCGTAGCTCCCGGCCGGGTCGATCACGCCGTCGACGGCCAGCCGCTCCAGGAACTTCTTGAGATTCGCCTCCTCGCGGCGCAGGCGCTCCTCCTCGGCGCGCAGCTTCAGCTCCGCCGCGCGCAGCTCCTCCTCCGCCTGCTTCTGCTCCTGGAGCTGCCGTTCGAATTCCAGTTTCTCCCGCTCCTTCAGCTTCACCATCTCCTGGGCCAGCTCTTGTTCCTTTTTCTGCAGTTCCTCCATCTCCTGCCGGGCCTTGGCCTGCTCCTCCTGGCTCAAGTGCTTCTCCTTCTCGGCCAGGGCCAGCTGCTCCGCCTCCAGCCGTTTCTGCTCCTCGCGCATCCGCTTCAAGTCCATCTCGGCGCGGGCCTTCTCTTCCTTGAGCCGTTTCTCCGTCTCGAGCCGGATGCGGGCCTCCTCCTCCCGGGCCATCCGCTCCTCCTGGCGCAGGAATTCTTCCCGCTCATTCTCCTTGCGCAACAGCGCTTCGCGCTCGGCCTGCAGGACGTACTCCTCCCTGCCGCCGTGGCGTTCGCGGACCCG
>JAKLEC010000138.1 GCA_022711715.1 Acidobacteriota bacterium | reverse complement strand
GGATTTGACAAAATATCCTGATAGAGGTTATATTTCGGGAATGAAAGTCAACACGAAGATTCGCTACGGGCTGCGCATGCTGATCGCGATCGCCCAGAACGGGAAGCTGGTGAACACGTCCGAGCTGGGCCGAGGCATGCGCGTGTCTCCCAAATACCTGCGCAAGCTGGCCGGCCCGCTCGAAAAAGCGGGGCTGATCCAGAGCGTCCAGGGGATCTATGGTGGCTACCGGCTGGCCCGGCCCGCGGAGGAGATCACCTTGAGGTCGCTGATGAACGCTTTTGACGAGCAAGTATCGCTCACCGACTGCCTGCTGGGAAAGAAATGCGAGCTTCATGAGACCTGCCTGGCCCGCCAGGTGTGGGAGATGCTGGAAACGACCCTGGACCGGCATTTCCTGCCCATTTCCCTGGCCGACATTCTGAAAAACAAGGTCAACCCCGCCTGACTGGCCTTCGCCGCACCAGGGGGGCAGGTTGACTAATCCCCCAAAATATAGTATATTATCTGACAATTATATCATGACCAAGCGCTGTTTCTTGTTCCTTTGCTGCCTGTTCCTCGCCTTCGGCAGCGCCTCCGCCCAGGACGAGCTGCTGAAGATCGAGTGTTCGATCATGCCGCGCCAGATCCTGCAGGGCGAAGAGGGACTGCTGAAGATGAAGATCATCGTGCGCGACGGCGTCCGCATCTCGGCCAACCCCGAGTTCCTGATCCGCCTCAACGAGAACGAGGGCCTGTCGTTCGCCAAGATCTTCTTCACCGGCTCGGAACTCAATCTCACCACCACCCAGGACAAGGACGGAGTGTTCCTCGATCCCCGCAAGGAGATCGAGGTCCCCTTCACGCTGAGCGAGGACGCCCTGCTGGGCAACCTCACCGTCAGCGGCGAGGTCGTGTTCACCATGCTCTTTCCCGACAACTGGTCGGTGAAGACCACCCAAAAGTTCTCGGCCGGATTCGTCTCGCGCCGGAACTACAAGATCCGGAAGAAATGAGCCCCGTTCACAGGAGGCCGCTTGCCCGGTACCAGGTCAGGGTTTCTTCCAGTGCGGTGATCAGCGGCACGCGGGGCTGAAAGTGAAGTTGCGATCCGATCTTGGCGGCCGAGCACACCCAGAATGGGTGCCGCATCTCGGCGAACTTGTCGCGGTTGAAGATCGCCCGCCGGCCGAAGGCGCGGATGCGCAGCTCGGCGAGCTCGGCCATGAGCCAGCCGGCAACGGCCGGCACCGTGATCTTCAGCGCCCTTTTTCCCAGGAGCCGCGCCGCCTGCGCCATGAGCTCCTGCCACTCGACGGGTTGCGGATTGGCGACGTAGAAGGTTTCGTTCCCGCTGGGATGGCAGGCGGCCGCGATCATGCCGCGCACTAGGTCCTTGACGTATATCAGCGAATACCAGCGCTCCATCCGCCCCAGACGCGGAGCGATCCCGCGGCCGACGATACGGAACATGTCCAGCATGTCCATGTCGCCAGGGCCGAAGACGATGGGTGCGCGGACGATCGTCCACGGTGCCGGGCTCCGCTCCGCCAGCTCCCGCTCCTGGGCCAGCTTGCTGCGGCCGTACCGCGAGACCGGGGCGGCCGGGTCGGACTCCTGCAGCGGCACGCCGGCGCGGCTGGGACCGGCGGCGGCCAGGGAGGAAAGGAGCAGGACGCGGCGCAGCCCCGGCAGCGGCCGCAGCCGCTCCAGGAGCGCCCGCGTTCCCGCCACGTTGATGCGCTCGAACTCGCCTGCGCCCAGCTCCTTGGTGACCGCGGCCAGGTGGAAGACGGTTTCGATCCCCGGAGGGAAGGGGGCGGAGGCGAACAGGTCGCCACGCACCACCGCCGGCGGCGGGTCGAAGCGGCAGGCGGCCAGCCGTTGGTCGTCGCGGACCAGCAGGAGGACGCGATGGCCCTCGGCCTGCAGCGCCTGGACCAGGTGGCGGCCGACGAACCCCGTGCCGCCGGTGACCAGTATGTTCATGCCGCCATTCTATAAAAACTCTGCCAACGAAGCAAACGAGAGGTAAAACATGGACGTCTTCAAGAAATGCTACGATTTCACCCGCGTGGAGGAGTACAAGAACTCCGGCCTCTATCCCTACTTCACCGAGATCGAGAAGGTGGAGGGGAACTACGTGTGGGTGAAGGGCAAGAAGATCCTCATGGTCGGGTCCAACAACTACCTCGGCCTCTTTGACGACCCGCGCATCAAGGCCTCGGCCATCGCCGCCGTCGAGGAATACGGCACGTCCACCTGCGGTTCGCGCTTCCTGAACGGCACCTATTCGCTCCACGTCGAGCTGGAAAAAAAGCTGGCGGACTTCATGGGCAAGGAGGAGGCCCTGACCTTTTCCACCGGCATGCAGACCAACCTGGGCGCCGTCTCGGCCCTGGCCGGCCGCGACGATGTCATCGTCATCGACCGCATGGTCCACGCCTCGATCATGGATGCCGTGCGCCTCTCCTACGCCCATATCGCCAAGTTCAAGCACAA
>JAKLEC010000137.1 GCA_022711715.1 Acidobacteriota bacterium | reverse complement strand
TCAGGCGCTTGCCGAGGTCGATCCCTTCCTGGAAGAGCTTTTTTTTCTCGGCGTTTCCCACGGCGAGGTCGCCGACGTAGTAGGCGGCCTGGGCGTTGCGAACCAGCGCCGCGAATCGGTCCGGGGCCAGGCTCACGGCCTCGCGGAAGCGGGCCAGGGCCTGCTGCGCCTGGCCCGGGTCCTGGCGCTGGGCATAGAGCTCGTCGCCCTGCTTCAGGAGATCCTCGACGGCGTCGCCGCGCAGCGCCGGAAAGACGGCCAGCAGGACGATGAGCGAGAGGAGAAGGGGTTTCATTGTGCGCCTCCCAAGGCATTCTAACATAGTGAAAAGTGATAGTGATAGTGGTAGTGGTAGTAAAAGCAAAGAACAGAACTCGGCGGACGGTTGATGGCGTACGAGCACAGCATCGACGAGCTCTGAGTGGTAGTGGTTGGGAAGGCGCTTGCATGAGCATTGGAAAGAACAATTAATATCGGATTTGCAAGTTCGTTAGATTGCGGTTACTACCACTACCACAACCACTATCACTTAGTTCGCTTTCAGCTCTTCCAGCTGAGCCATCAGCCGCTCCCATTCGGGCAGCAGCGCTTTCAGCCGCGCCTCGGCGCCGCTGAGCTCCTTCATGAGCTCCTGGACGCGTGGCGAGTCGCGGAGCACCTCGGGATCGCACAGCAGCCCCTGGTCGCGGCCCCTCAGCGTCTCCAGCTCGCCGATCTCGGCTTCCAGCGCCTGGACCTGCCCGGCCAGCCCGCGGCGCATACGGCCGATACGGTTGCGCTCCTCGGCCTCGAGGCGGCGTTCCTCGCGGCTCCGGCCGGGCCGACGCGCGGCCGCTCCTTCGCCCGTTGCGAGCGACGCGTCCTGGATATCCGCGTCCTGGCCACCGGCCCCGTCCCCGGGCCGGAGAGCCGCCTCCCGTTCCGCCTCTGCGGCGGCCGTCTCCTCCTCGCGCTTGCGGACGAATTCGGAGTAGTTGCCGAGGTACTCGTGGATGCGGCCGTCGCGCAGCTCCATGACGCGCCCCACCAGGTCGTCGAGGAAATGGCGGTCGTGGGAGACCAGGATGATGGTCCCCGAGTAGTGGAGCAGGGCGTTCTGGAAGATCTCCTTGGTCTTGAGGTCGAGGTGGTTGGTGGGCTCGTCCAGGATCAGGCAGTTGCTGTCGCGGAGCAGGATCTTGACCAGCGCCAGGCGGCTCTTCTCGCCGCCCGAAAGGACGGCCACGGATTTGAGGACGTCGTCGCCCGAGAAGAGGAAGGCGCCCAGCAGGTTGCGCACTTCCAGGTCGGTGGCGCCGGCGGCGGCCTCGCGGGCCTCCTGCCATACCGTTCCTCCGTAGTCGAGGTTCTGCTGGCTCTCCTGGGAGAAGAAGGCGGCCTGCACCTGGTAGCCCCACTGCACCGTGCCGCCGCTGGGGGACTCCTCGCCGGCCAGGATGCGCGTCAGGGTCGACTTGCCGGCGCCGTTGACGCCCAGCAGGGCCACCTTCTCGCCGCGCTGCACGGTGAAGCCCACGTCCGCGAACACCTCGCGGCCGCCGTACGACTTGGCCAGCCCGCGCACCGTCAGCACCTCGCGCCCGGAGCGCCGGCCCTCGGGAAAGTGGAAATGGACGCGTCGCGACCCCTGCTGCTCGGGCAGCAGCTCGAACTTTTCCAGCTGCTTGATGCGGCTCTGCACCTCGGAAGCCTTGCTGGCCTTGGCGCGGAAGCGGTCGATGTAGGCCTGGATGCGCTTGATCTCGGCCTTCTGCAGCTCGCGCTTCTTTTCCAGCGCCGCCGCCTGCCGCTCCTTCTCCTGGAGATAGCGGCTGTAGTCGCCCTTGTAGAGGGTGAGGCGCCCGCGCTCGAGCTCGGCGATCTGGCCGACCATCTTGTCGAGGAACATGTGGTCGTGGGAGATGGCCAGCAGCGTGCCGTCGTAGCCGCGCAGGAAGCCCTCGAGCCACTCCATGCTCTCGGTGTCCAGGTGGTTGGTCGGCTCGTCCAGCAGCATGATGTCGGGCGCCGACAGCAGGATGACCGCCAGGAAGATGCGCATCTTCCAGCCGCCCGAGAACTCGGAGCAGTTGCGCGCCTCGTCGCCGGCGGCGAATCCCAGCCCCTTGAGGACGCGGCGGGCCCGGGCCTCGAAGCCGTAGCCGTCGCGCAGCTGGAAGGCCTCGGAGGCGGCGGCGAACTGCTGCAGCAGGGCGCTGAAGCCCTCATGTCCGGGGTCGCCGGCGGCGATCCGCTCCTGGCAGCGGCGGACCGCCCGCTCCATTTCCTCATGCCCCGTCTGTTTCTTCAGGTAGGCCATGACGGGCAGCGGCTCGAGCTCGACCAGGTCCTGGGGTAGGTAGCCGATGCGCTGGTTCCGCGGGGTCTCGATGGCGCCGCCGTCGAGCGCCGCCTCGCCGAGGATGGCGCGGAACAGCGTGGTCTTGCCGGCGCCGTTGTCGCCGACCAGGCCGACGCGGCTCTTGTCGTTGACCAGCCAGGTGATGCCGGAGAAGATCGCCTTGTCGTTGTAGGCCAGCCGGATGTCCTGCAGGCGGATCATAGTGTTCGTGTTAGTGTTAGTGTTAGTGTTCGTGTTTGGAACAGCAAACAACTGTATCTCTTTTTTTTAACCAAGTAAAGCACCCTTCGCTATTGCCTTTTGTTTATTGTCTTCAATGACGCAAACGAAGATTTGTACACACTCCAAGCGCAGTCGATGAACTGGTGTGGTCACGGTACATGTCGGGCATCCTTTAAGAAATGGCTTTAGAAATTCAGCAAATGCTTGTTCCTAACACTAACACTAACACTATCACTAGCTCGGTCAGACCTTATTCGCCAGCACCTTGGCGGCTTCGATCGATTCGGTGATCTTGTTGCCCTCGATCAGCCTGCGCAGCACGGCA
>JAKLEC010000136.1 GCA_022711715.1 Acidobacteriota bacterium | reverse complement strand
GCCGCCGCGGCCTGCCGCCCGGCCCCATCGCCAACCCGGGCTATGCCGCACTGGAGGCGGCGCTCTACCCGGAGAACACCGATTTCCTGTATTTCGTGGCCAAGGGCCAGGGCAGCCACCACTTTTCACGCAGCCTGTCCGAGCATAACCGCGCCGTGCGCCAATACATCCTGCAGGGCGGGGAGCCGGGCCTTGACTGACCCCGTCCTGCGCTCCCTGGCCGGCGAGTCTCTCTACGTTCATGAGGAAGAAAAGCTGATCTATGGCTATACCACAAGGAATTTTCCACCGACCGCCCTCAGGCGCCTTTTTCCGGGCCTTCCCATCCTGTTCCTGAAGCAGGTGCACTCCGACCGCATCATCATGCCAGGGGACTGGCGGCCGGGCGTCGAGGCCGACGGCATGCTGCTGCAGGGGGAGCATGCCGTAGCCCTGATCCAGACCGCCGACTGCCTGCCGCTTTTCTTCTTCGACGACGAGCGGCGCAGCGGCGGCGTCCTGCACGTCGGCTGGCGGGGGCTGCAAAAGGGGATCGAAGAGCGTCTGGCCGAGCTCCTGGGGGGCGATCTGGGCCGTTTCCGCTTCCACCTGGGACCCGGCATCGAGAGGGATTGCTACGAGGTGGGGGAGGATGTGCGGGAGCAGTTCGCGAAGAAACCCTATGGCAGGGTAATTTTCACCCCAGTGCGTCCGGGCAAGCATCTTCTCGACCTGAAGGCCGGGCTGACGCTGTCCCTCAGGGCGCTGGGAGCGGCGCCGGAACGCATCCGTGACTGCGGACTGTGCACGTTCTGCTCCCGGGGATTGTTCCCGTCCTATCGCCGCGACGGCGGCACGGGCCGCCGCGTATTCAACTTCCTGATGCTGCGGGGAGCGCCGGCCCCCGGCTGACCGGCAACGGAACGGCGAAACATCCGGCCCGCTCCGTCCGTATCTAATGGCACGATGAAGACCAGCATTGACATCACCGAATCCATGTCGATCGCCCTGCGCTCGCTCCTCGCCAACAAGCTGCGCTCGTTCCTCACCCTGCTGGGCATCATCATCGGCGTCACCACCGTGATCACCGTGGTCACGATCATCCAGGGGCTGAACCGCTACGTCAAGTACCAGATGTTCGCCTTCGGCACCAACTCCTTCACGGTCAGCCGCGCCCCGGAGATGATCACCAGCCTGAAGCAGGCGCAGGAGATGCTCAAGCGCAAGCGCATCGAATACGGCGACTACCTCTACCTGAAGGCCAACGCCCGGGTGCCGCGCCTGATCGAGGCCGAGTACGGCCGCCGCGCCACGGTCAAGTACGGGGCCAGCACGCTGGCCGAGATCTATATGCGCGGCGAGTCGCACGGCAACTACCTGACCGGGCGCACCATGGAGGCCGAGTCCGGCCGCTTCCTCAACGCCGACGACGAGGCGTACGCCCGCCAGGTGTGCGTCATCGGCTACGACATCCAGAAGGAGCTGTTTCCCTTCGAGAACCCGGTGGGCAAGTGGCTCCGCGCCGACGGCCGCAAGTACCGCATCATCGGCGTGGTCAAGGGCATGGGCAAGATCCTCGGCCAGAGCCTGGACGCCTTCATGACCATCCCCATCACCACCTTCCAGAAGTACTACGCCAGCAACCGCCGCAGCCTGACCATCAATGTCCTGGCCCGCGACCTGGAGAGCCTGCAGGCGGCCAAGGACGAGGTGCGCACCATCATGCGCGGCCGGCGCAAGCTGACTTTCGCCGCCGAGGACGATTTCTCCATCGAGGACTCGCAGACCTTCATCGACTTCTACAACCAGCTGACCGGCACGCTGTACGCGGCCATGATCGCCGTGGCGGCCATCTCCATGCTCATCGGCGGCATCGTCATCATGAACATCATGCTGGTGGCGGTCACCGAGCGCATCGGCGAGATCGGCCTGCGCAAGGCGGTGGGGGCGCGCCGCCGCGACATCCTGGCCCAGTTCCTCATCGAGTCGTCGACCATCTCCGCCGCCGGCGGCGTGATCGGCATCACCCTGGGCTTCATCTTCGCCAAGGTCATATCGGCCCTGACCTCGCTGCCCGCGGCCCTGGAGCCGTGGTCGGTGGCGCTGGCGCTGCTGCTGTCCAGCTCGGTGGGGCTGTTCTTCGGCATTTTCCCGGCCAACCGCGCGGCCAAGCTGGACCCGGTCGTGGCCCTGCGGGCGGAGTGAGGCCATGAGCGCGGCGCGGCCGGGGCAGGGGAGGAGGCCATGAGGGGCGGCCTGGTCAAGGAAATCTTCGGCATGGCGCTGGACTCGATCCGCACGAACAAGCTGCGCTCCTCGCTGACCATCCTGGGCATCGTCATCGGCGTGCTGACCATCGTCGGCATGGTGTCGGTGATCGAAGGGCTCAACGCCAGCTTCGCCAAGCAGCTGGAGTCGATGGGCTCCAACCTGCTGTTCGTCTACCGCTTCGAGCCGGGTGTCCATTTCGGCCGCATGCCCGCCGAACTGCGCAAGCGCAAGCCGATCGCCTTCGACGACGCCGAGGCCATCGAGCGCTCTTGCCCGTCGGTGGCCGCCGTGACCTCGGAGGTCCAGTACTTCCGCTTCCTGCCGCCCACGCGCGCCAAGTACCTGGCCAACGAGATCGAAAACCCGCAGGTGTACGGCGCCAACCACCGCTACCTGCAGATCTACGAGGAGCATACGATCGACACCGGCCGCTTCTTCACCGAGACCGAGAACCTGAACAAGCGCGAGGTGTGCGTGGTCGGCGCCGGCGTCGTCGACGCCCTGTTCCCCAAGCAGGAGCCGCTGAACAAGACCATCACCCTGGAGGGCAAGAAGCTGCTGGTGATCGGCACGCTGACGCGCATCGGCAAGTTCATGGGCCAGGAGCGCGACAACCGCATCGTCATCCCCACCGGCACCTTCCGCAAGTTCTTCCCGGGCGAGGACGACGTGACGCTCATCGTCAAGCTGCGCTCCGGGGCCAGCCTGCCGCGCGCCATGGACGAGGTGACCAACGT
>JAKLEC010000135.1 GCA_022711715.1 Acidobacteriota bacterium | reverse complement strand
GCTGGCCAGGGTCTATGAGCGGGTGCAGCGCGAGAACGCCTACCTGATGGTCGTATCCGACCACGGCTTCACGCTGACCTCCAAGGGCTACAACCACTATGGCCTGCCGGCCGGCACGACGCCGCCCGACGGCATCCTCATGCTCGCCGGCCCCGGAGTCCGCGGCGGCCGCCAGGTCCCGGCGACCGTCTACGACGTCGCCCCGACCATCCTGCACCTCATGGGGTTGCCCGTCGGCCGCGACATGGACGGCCGGCCGCTGTTGGCGGCGCTGGCCGCTCCCAAGCCCGTGCGCTACACCGTCTACACCCGGATGAAGCACCAGCCGGGCAACAAGGACGACGAGCGGGACCGTAAGCGGATTGAGGAGCTCAAGGCGCTGGGGTACATCAATTGAAGTGATAGTGATAGTGTTAGTGTTAGTAGAAGCAATTGAGGAAACTTTTATTTTTTAAACAGTTCACCGATAAAGAACTTTTACCTTTTACCTATTACCTTTTTCCTTTTTACTTTAGATTGTCTTGGTTTAGGGCATTGGAATTAGGTGCTTGGAGCTTGGTGCTTCAGTCCTGCCAGGTTCTGAAAGTTATTTTGGACAGGTCTGGGTATTTGCTGTTTCTCATCACGCATAACGCATAACGATGGATCCGGTTTCTGCTGTTCCTCTTTACGCGTCACGCGTCACGAGTGTTTTGAACAGATGTGCCGAGGGACCTACTGGATATACCCCAGGGTCTTCAGGTGCTCGATGCTCTTCTCGTCCAGCTCGATGTCGACATAGCCGGGATTGAAGCGCTTGCAGGAGCGCTCGAACTGGTAATAGCGTGCCGCCAGCTTGTTGGCCTGGGCGGTGCGCCCGGAGTACAGGTTGCGCTCCTCCATGAAATCCCTGGCCAGGTCGAAGAACAGGCTGGTCTCGGCGTTGGATTGGTAGACGTACTTGTAGCTCGAGAAAATCGAAGCCTTGTGCACGACGTCGTCGCGGCCGGAGGCCTTCAGGTGCAGGTGGGAGAAGATCGGCCGCTCCGGCGCCGGCCGGCCGGGGTCCTGCAGCTGCGGCGCCAGGTCAACGCCGGCGACGTCTTTCAGCTTGCCGAAGCGCAGCAGGGAGCTGAGCGTGGGCAGGATGTCCAGCGTCGATACCGGGCCCGCCACGCGGCCTTGGTTCACCAGTCCGTTGCCGGGGTAGAAGAAGAGCAGCGGCACGTGGATCACGGTGTTGAACAGCGTGCGGCCGTGGCCGTAGAAGCCGCGCTCGAACATCTCCTCGCCGTGGTCGGCGGTGACCACGACCAGGGTGTCGCGCTTCCAGCCGAAGCGCTGGAACAGCTCGCGGATGCAGCCGTCGACCAGCGCCAGCTCCTTGTCGTACACCAGCTTCTGGTCATGGATGCGCTCGCCGTTGCCCTCGCCCGGCGCCAGCTCCAGCTTGTACGGCTTGTGGGGGTCGTTGTAATGGATGTAGAGGAAGTAGGGCGATCCGCCCTTGATCTCCTTCTCGAGCTCGAGCACGTTGCGGTTGACGTTCTTCGCCCCGGTGTGCGAGAGGCACACCATCTTGTCGAAGCCCTGGTGGAATCCCTGGGCCCTGGAGATGTTGGCGTTGTCGGCGACGGTGAACGTGCGGTAGCCGTTGGCCTTGAAGACCTCGGGCATGGTCAGCACGCCGTCGGGGATGCGGTTGATCTTGATGTTCGGATCTTTCTTGATGATCTGCAGTTGGGCGGCCAGGCCCATGACCACGCCGTGCTGGAAGGGGTAGAGCCCGGTAAAGATCGAGGCGGTGGCCGGCGCGGTCCATGAGGAGCCGGCGAAGGCCCGCTCGAAGACCGTGCTCCGCGACGCCAGCTCGTCCAGGAACGGGGTGGTGGCCTTGGGGTAGCCGTAGAAGGGGAGGCGGTCGGCCCGCAGGGTGTCGATGAGGATCACCACCACGTTGGGACGCGGGGCTTTTTTGCAGGAAATGACCGACAATAGGGCAAAAATCACGATCAATGCCGACAGGGTCCTTTTTGTTCTCATTTTGGTCATCTTTTCCACATTATAAGGGCAATCCGCTCACCTGTCAATGATCTAATAGGAGCTCGGCATACGGCATACGGCGTACGGTTGACGGCGATTGCGCTGCCATGAACTGGGCATACGGCGTACGGCAGACGGCATACGGCAGACGGAAAAGCCCTGTTAACTCCCCAAATTCAGAGTACTGTATACGGCGTTCGTTTGCCAGCAGAATTCCCTGCCTGGTTTCGAAGCGCTGTTGCGGTACGCCGAGTCCTGGAATATGAAATGCCGTCTGCCCTGCGCCAAGTTCATGGCATTGCCGTTGCCGTACACCGTAAGCCGTATGCCGTATACCAAGTTCCAGATGGTGCCGATGGCCGTGCCCCATCAGGGCATGCGCCGGCGCAATAACCGGCGCAGGTACTCCGCCGGGACGCCGCCCATAACCGGGCGGCGGATGCGGTCGCAGGCGGCGCAGACGGCGGGCAGGGCGGCGAGGTCGCGGGCCTTGAACGCCCGGCGCAGCTCCCGCAGCGGCTCGTTGTTCCAGATCTCCAGCAGCGGCTGCTCGCCGGCGCCGCCGAGTCTCAGGCTGGCGAAGAAGTCCTGGGCGCAGGCAACCACGTCGCCGTTGGCCAGGACCAGCAGCGCGTTCCAGGGGAAGGTGCAGGCCGTGACCGGGCCGGCGGGAGGGGCGCCCAGGTAGCCGCCCCAGTTGTGCGCCTTCTTGACGATCAACTCGTCCAGCCCGTGCACGGCCATGTCGGCGGCGAAGCGGCGGCGCTCCCCATCGTCCCCGGCGGCGGATTCCAGGACTTCCAGGCTCACCCGCGGCAGGCGGCGCCCGGCGCGGTTGCGCCGCTCCAGGAAATCGACGACATTTTCCCTCACCTCCGCGAAGCGGGCGCCGGCGCGGCGGGCCTCGTAGGTGGCGGCGTCGAAGCCGTCGAAGGAGACGGAAAGGCGCTGCAGCCCCGACTCCAGCAGCTCGCCGGC
>JAKLEC010000134.1 GCA_022711715.1 Acidobacteriota bacterium | reverse complement strand
AAAGGCGATGAACTGCTTGTTTCTTTTTTTTATGCCCCAGCGAACGAGGGCATTCACTTTGGCCTCACAAGATCGTTTTTCCCGCCGGATCCTAATTGAAAATTGAAAAAGATATATAATATCCTGTTGGAATCTGGAGGTGGATCATGAAGAGAGAGAATGCAGGGAAGGTCGCCCTGGGAGGGATCGCTGCCGTCCTGCTGCTGGCCTTTGCCGCCGGACTGGCGGCCGAGGAGCCGGCAACGATCAAGCTGAACCCGCCGAGCCTGAAGCGCGGCCTGCCGCTCATGGAAGCGCTGGCGGTGCGGGCCTCGGTGCGCGAGTACGCCGACAGGGACCTGAGCCTCCAGGACCTTTCCGACCTGCTGTGGGCGGCCGACGGCCTCAGCCGCCCGGCCGAGAACAAGAGCACCGCGCCGTCGGCGATGAACGCCCATGACGTGCGGATCTACGTGTTCATGAGAACGGGAGCGTTCCTCTACGACCAGCAGAAGCACGAGCTGGCGCCGGTCCTGGCCGGCGATCTGCGCCCGCAGATCGTGATGGCCCGGCCTCCGCGGCCCGCCGGCGCCCCGCCCCCGGGGGCTCCCGCCGCTCCTCCCGCCCCTGCGGCGGCGGCGCCGGGGCTCGCGCCCGTGGATCTCATCCTGGTCTCCGACGGCGACCGCTTCCGCCACGGCGGCCCCGAGCAGAAGGCGGTCTGGGGCGCGCTCGACGCCGGCATCGTTTCGCAGAACATCTCGCTCTTCTGCGCCGCCACCGGGCTCAAGACGTGCCCCAAGGCCTCGGTGAACAAGGAAAAGATCAAGGAGCTCCTGAAGCTGACCGACGCCCAGGTCGTCTTCCTGGACCACCCGGTCGGCTACGCGAAATAGCCGCCGCGCGCTGAACCAAACGCCCGGCGCCGGCGTACCAGCATGTTCCGTCCCGCAGCCCGCCCGCGCCGGGTAGGCCGTTATCGGAGGTGACGAATGAAGAAGAACGGGTATCGCTCGATCGAGCTCGAATCGAAGCTGCAGCGCCGCGATTTCCTCAAGATCGGCGGCGGCTCGCTGCTGGGCGCCGGGCTGCTGCTGGGCCGGCCGCCGCTGTGGGGCCAGGAGGCGGCCAAGGCCGAGCCGCCGGCCAGGCCCAGCACCAATGTCGACGACGCCCTGAAGGCGCCGCGCACGAAGTACTCCCTGCCCGGCCTTTATCCCGGCCGGGTCGTCTCCGTCCACGACGGCCGGGCCATGGACGAAAAGGGGACCGACGGCAAGGTCGTCTCCGCCATGTTCGCCAGGGGCGTCGAAGCCCTGACCGGCCGCTCCCTGGCCAAGAGCTTCAATCTGTTCTTCGCCAAGGATGACGTGGTCGGCATCAAGGTCAACCCGGTGGGCGCCGGCCTCATCTCCACGCGCCTGGAGGTGGTGGACGCCATCGTCGCCTGGCTGCGCCGCGGCGGCGTCCCCGCCGGCAACATCGTCATCTGGGACCGCTTCGACTACATGCTGGCCGACGCCGGTTTCACGCCGGCGCGCTTCCCCGGGGTCGCCATCGAGGGGCTGCAGACCATGGACGAGGCGGCGGCCGAAGGCAAGAGCCAGGACGACAGCCGCTGGCTGGACAAGGACGGCCGCCATGTCAGCGAGAAGAACTTCGACCTCGGCTGCTACTATTTCGCCGACGTCGATGCGCCCCAGGACAAGCCCTACCTCAACCAGCACGTGTTCAACGGCAAGTACTCCTATTTCGGCAAGCTGCTGACGAAGAAGCTGACCAAGATCGTCAACGTGCCCGTGTTCAAGAACACCGGCAACGGCGTCTCCATGGCCACCAAGAACCTGGGCTACGGCGCCGTGTGCAACACCAACCGCCTGCACCGCCCGCTGTTCTTCGACGTCTGCACCGAGGTGCTGGCCTTCCCGGTGCTGCGCGACAAGCTGGTGCTGAACGTCACCGACGGGCTGCGCGCCCAGTACGACGGCGGGCCGGGGCCGCTGGCCCAGGCCACCTGGTTCCTCAACACCCTCTATTTCGCCACCGATCCCTTTGCGCTGGACATGACCTGCCACAACCTGATCGTGGGCAAGCGCAAGGAGATGCAGGTGCAGGTGAACGAGCACCCGAAGTACAGCGAGTACCTGCGCTACGCCGAGCGGCTGGGCCTTGGCGTCGCCGACCCGGCGAAGATCGCCTTCGTGCAGGCATAGGCGGCGCGTGAGCCGGCCGCTCCTCGCCCTGGTCGCCCTGGCGGTGCTGGCATCCCCGCTGCGCGCCGGCGGGAGCGGGCCGGAATTCCCCGCCGACGGCTTCGTTCCCGGCTGGAGCCGCGCCGGCGCGGTCGAGACCTACAACCCCTCGGCGCTGTACAATGTCATCGACGGCGGCGCCGAGCTCTTCCTGGAGATGGGTTTCGTCGAGCTGCGCGTGCAGAAGTACGCCGGCGCCGGCGCCGAGATCGCCGTCGAAGACTACCGCATGGACGGCGCCGCCGCGGCGCTGGGCATCTACCTGCTCAAGTGCGGCCGCGAGACGCCCGTGGCCGGGATCGCGGCCCGCAACTCGGGCGATCCCTTCCAGCTCGCCGTGCTGAAGGGCGGCCATTTCATCTTCATCAACAACTTCAGCGGCCGCGCGGACCTGCTGCCGGTGATGAAGGAGCTGGCGCGGCGGCTCGACGAAGCCATCCCCGCCGGCGCCGCGGTCGACCAGCTCGACGTCCTGCCCCGCGGCGGGATGGTGCCGGGCTCGGCCCTGTTGCTGCGCGGACCCTACTCGCTGCAGGCGGTCTACACCCTGGGCGACGGCGACGTCCTGCTGCTGGAGGGGAAGCGCTTCGCCGCCTCCGCCTCCTACCGCGACGAAGAAGGCGGCACGCACGTCCTCATCGTCGCCCCTTACGAGGACGAGGCCACGGCGGCGCGGGCCTTCGCCGCGCTGGCCGGCGGCCTCGATCCCTATCTGCAGGTCGTCGAGAAGGCCGACGGCCGCTTCGTTTTCCGGGATTTCCAGGGCCTGTTCGGCTC
>JAKLEC010000133.1 GCA_022711715.1 Acidobacteriota bacterium | reverse complement strand
GCTTGGCGGCGATCTCGAAGGAGCTGCGCGTGCGCGTCGAGTTCTCGAAGAAGAGGTTGACCACGGTCTTGCCCTTGAGGGCCGGCACCTTCTTGACCTCGCGGCTGGAGACCTCGATGAAGGCCTCAGCCGTCTCCAGGATGGTCTCGATGTCGTCGACGCTGAGGTGTTCGATGCCCAGCAGGTGGTCCTGGCGGAACGTCCGGTCTTTCATCTAAAACCCCTTGGGCTCCATGATCAGCACCTGGTCCTTGCCGTCGGTCTCCTGCAGCATGACCTTGACGCGCTCGCGGCGCGAGGTGGGCAGGTACTTGCCCTTGAAGTCGGGGCAGATGGGCAGCTCGCGGTGGCCGCGGTCGATGAAGGCCGCCAACTGCAGCGTGGCCGGCCGGCCGAGCTCGAAGATCGAGTCCATGGCGGCGCGGATGGTGCGCCCGGTGAAGACCACGTCGTCGATGAGGACGATGTCGCGGTCCTCGACCGCGAAGTCGATCTGCGTCTTCTTCACCGCCGGCTGGTGCTCGTGCTTGTGCAGGTCGTCGCGGAACATGGTGATGTCCAGGATGCCCAGGGGGATCTCCACCCCCTCCAGCTCGCGGATCAGCGCCTGGATGCGGCGGGCGACGTGCACGCCGCGGGTCTGGATGCCGATCAGCGCCAGCTTGTCGGCCTCGCGGTTGCGCTCGAGGATCTCGATGGCCAGCCGCTGCAGCGTGCGCTTCATCTTCTTATCGTCCATGATCTTGGCCTTGATTTTTTCGTCCATGGTCCTCTCCTTTCCGCGGGTGGGAAAGCCCATTATAGCCCAATGGCCGGGATTTTCAAGCCCGCCGGCGCGGCGTCTCAGCCCAGGTGGCGGCGCAGCAGATCGGCGGCCTCGTCCAGCCGCGACAGGTCGCCGGCCCGGCCCTCGAGCAGGGCGGCGCTGCCGCCGCCCCTGCCCGCCAGCAGGGCGAACAGCGGCGCGGCCAGGGCGCGCAGGTCGGCGTCCCCCCGGCCGCGGGCGACGACCACGTGCGCCGCGCCGGCGCCCGGCGCCGGGCGCGAGCAGGCCAGGACGTTCCGGCCGGCGGCGGCCACGGCGGCGGCGAAGGCGCGCAGCTCCTCGGGCTCGCCGGCGGCGAACTCGCGGCGCACCAGGGCGTCGCTGCCGGCGAGGGCGCGGGCGGCCTCGCGCTCCATCTCCTGGCGCCGTTCGCGCCGTCGCTCGCGGCGCAGCTCGTCGCGCTCGCGCAGCAGCGCCTCCAGGCAGGCGGGGATCTCGCCCAGCGGCTGGGTGACGAGGCGCTGCAGCCGCAGCGCCAGGTCGTGCTTCAGGCGGTGGTCGCGCAGGGCGCGACCGCCGGCGGCGTAATAGAGGCGGGCGTTGGCGCGCACCCGCTCCACGCGCAGGATCTTCAGCGGCGCCAGCTCGGCGCTGCTGCGCACGTGGGTGCCGCCGCAGGCGGACCGGTCGTAGTCCGCGATCTCCACCACGCGGATGCGGCCGCTCTTCTTGGGCGGCTTGCGCAGGGACAGCGGCGAGGGATCGTCGCTGCTGAAGACGCGGACCGGCAGGGCGGCCCAGGCCAGGCGCGCGCATTCCTCCTCGAGCTCGCGCAGCTCCTCGTCGCTGTAGGCCGGCCGGCCGGTCTCGATCGACGAGTGCTCGGGGCCGATGGCGAAGGAGAGGGTGGCGGCGCCGAAGCGGCGCAGCAGGAGCTGCGAGAGCAGATGCTGGGCGGTGTGCTGCTGCATGTGATCGTAGCGGCGGACGAAGTCGAGGCGCAGCTCCATTTCGCCGGCGCCGGGATCGCGCTCCAGCACGTGCACCACGTCGCCGTCCTCCTCCGCCAGCGCCAGCAGCGGCAGCCCGTTGACCGTGCCGGCGTCGGCGGGCTGCCCGCCTCCCTCGGGGCGGAAGATCGTCCGCTCCAGGCGCACGCGCCAGCGGCCGTCGCGCTCCTCGCTGCGCGTGACGCGGGCGGAGGCCTCGCTCAGGTAGGGATCGGCGTCGTAGAGCTTCTCGGTCATCGGCCCGGGCCTGCCTGGCCGGCCAGCGCCGCCTCGACCAGCGGCTTGACCGCCGCCGTCGCCTCGTTGGGGATGGTGAAGGCCAGGTTGTACTGGCGGAGCTTCCAGCGGCCGCCCGTCTTTTCCAGGACCCCGGAGCCGCGGCAGGGCCAGTAGTGGGGCGAGAGCAGGTCCTCGTCGAACCAGGCGACGCGTCCGTCGCGCGAGAAGGAGACCTGGCGCCGGGTGGCGGTGAATGTCCAGGCCGAGGCGCGGCGGAAATAGGGTTCGGCCCATTCCCGGAAGCTCGCCTTCGTCCAGCGCTCGCGGGCGTCGGTGCCCAGGAAGACGGCATCGTCGGCCAGCAGGCCGAAATAGGCCGGCGCGTCGGCGACGGCGGCGGCCCGGTGCCAGGCGGTCAGCAGGCGGTCGACCTCGCCGGCGTCCCCGGCGGCGGCGGGCGCGGCCGCCGCCAGGCAGGCGGCCAGGCACAGGACGGCGGGTATGGTTCTCATGCGCGGCTCCTCCATTGCCAGCCGCCGTCATTCTCCGGCGCCGCCCGCGCGTTGTCAATCCCGGCGCCGCGGCTTTGACAATCGAGTTCCGTTGTTCTACAATCGCCTTTCTTCTTCCGGAGGTACGGCCCATGAAGTCCAAATCCATCCCGACGGACAGGAAATTCCTCTGGCTGCTGCTGGGCACCGCCCTGGTAGTGCTGGCGGCGATGATCCCCGCTCAGGCCAAGCCGGCCGGGCGGCCGGCGATCTACGATCCCGCCGCAGACGCCAAAGCGCAGATCGCCGCGGCCGTGAACCAGGCCGGCGCCGAGAACCGCGCCGTGCTGCTGATGTTCGGCGGCAACTGGTGCCCCTGGTGCCACCGGCTGCACGAGCTGTTCGCCGCCGATGCCGCCGTCCGCAGGCTCCTGGCCGAACGCTACGTGCTGGTGCTCGTCGATGTCGGCGAGAAGCCGGGTCAGCCCCTCAACCAGGACCTGGTCGACCTGTACCGCGTCAAGGGTTTCGGCTACCCGGCGCTGGCCGTGCTGGACAAGCAGGGCAAGCTGCTCTGCGCCCAGTCCACCGGCGTCCTGGAAAAGGGCAAGGGCCACGACCCGGCCAAGGTCCTCTCCTTCCTGGCGCTGCAGCTCGGGG
>JAKLEC010000132.1 GCA_022711715.1 Acidobacteriota bacterium | reverse complement strand
AAGTACCAGATCGGCATGTGCTACTTCAAGCAGGTACGGCGGCCCGAGCGGGACCAGACCAACACCTTCGCGGCCATCAAGGCCTTCGAGGCCCTGATCCAGCAGTACCCCGGCACGACGGAGGCCGGCGAGGCCAAGAAGAAGATCGACGAGTGCCGGCAGACCCTGGCCACGCACTTCTATCGCATCGGCTACTACAATTACCTGCTGAAGGCCTATGACGGCGCCCTGGCGCGCTTCAAGCAGGTCATGGACGAGTACCCCGATTTCCGGGACAACGCCAAGCTCCTGTATTACACCGGGCGGACCTATGCCGACATGGGCGACCGCGCCTCGGCCCTCTCGTTCTTCCAGCGCGTGACCGGCAGCCATGCCCGCTCCAAATTCGCCGGCAAGGCCCAGAAATGGATCCGCAAGCTGTCCCGCCCGGAGGCCGGCGGGAAAAAGGCAGCGCCGCCGCGGCCGGGCGAAGCGGAAGGTGCTGAAAAGTAGCGGCAGCCTTCCCGAGCGCCCCGGGGTCTACCTGTTCAAGTCCCCGTCCGGCAAGCCCCTTTACATCGGCAAGGCGGCCAACCTGCGCCAGCGCGTCTCCTCCTATTTCCGCCGCCGGGACGACCCGCTGCTGCGGCGGCTGCTGGAGCGCTCCGCCTCGCTGGAGACCATCGTCACCGACAGCGAGGCCGACGCCCTGCTGCTGGAGAGCAACCTGGTGCACAGCCACCTGCCGCCGTTCAACGTCCGGCTCAAGGACGACAAGAGCTTCCCCTACGTCGAGATCGGCCTGGCGGACGAGTTTCCCGCCGTCTCCTTTTCCCGGCGCCTGGCGCCGGGCAGCTTCGCCCTCGGCCCGCTGGTGGACGCCCGCCGGGCGCGGCGGCTGGTCGACACCGTCACCCGCCTCTTCCGCCTGCGCACCTGCCGCGAGTCCCTCTTCCGCCGCGGCGTCCCCTGCCTCTACCACCACATCGAGCGTTGTTCCGCCCCCTGCGCCGGGCGCATCGGCCGCGAGGAGTACCGCCGCCAGGCGCTGGCCGCCGCCGACCTGCTCAAGGGGCGCAAGGGCCGGGTCAGCGCCCGGCTGCGCCGGCGCATGCGCGTCCTGGCGGCGCGCCTCGACTTCGAGGGGGCGCAGCGGGCGAAGGAGGACCTGGACGCGCTGGCCGGGTTCTCGCTGCGCTCCTACATCAGCGGCCGCGGCCGCGGGGAGCGCGACGTGATCGCCGCCAGCCTGCTGGGACGGGATGGTTTTTTCGCCCTGTTCACGGCCTCCGGCGGCAAGGTGAGCCGGGGCGAATACTTCCACCTGCCGACCCTGCGCGACAGCGAGGAGGAGGCGCTGCAGGAGTTCCTGCTCGACTACTACCGCCTGCGGCCCCTGCCCGGCGAGATCGTCGTCTCCCGCCTGCCGGCGCAGGCCGGCGACCTGGCCGCCGTCCTCTCGGCGCGAGGAAAGCGGGTGACCCTGCGCACGGCGTCGCGGGGCGGGGCGAAGCGCCTGCTCGACCTGGCCCGGCGCAATCTCGCCCTGTTCGTACAGAAGAGCGATTTCCGCGCACTGGGGGAGGAGCTGCGGCGGCAGCTGCGCCTGAGCCGCTTCCCGGGGCGCATCGAGGGGTACGACGTCTCGCACCTGGGCGAGCGCCACCGCGTCGGCGCCCGGGTGGTATTCCAGGACGGCCAGCCCGAGCGGCGGCTCTACCGCAGCTACATCATCCGCGCCGCCGCGCCCGGCGACACCGAGGCGCTGAAGGAAGTGCTGGCCCGGCGCCTGAAGAACGAGGACCCGCCGCCCGACCTGCTGCTGATCGACGGCGGTCTGCCGCAGCTGGGCGTGGCCGTGCGGGCGCGGCAGGAGGCGGGGCTGGACTTCGACGTGGTCGCCCTGGCCAAGAACGAGGAGCGGGTGTTCCTGGCCGACGGCTCGTCGCTGCTGCCCGAGCGCGGCTCGCTGCTGCGCCACCTGCTGCAGCAGGTGCGCGACGAGGTGCACCGCCGCGCCGTCACGCACCATCGAAAGCGGCGCGAGAAGATCTAGCCGATCTCTCCGTGTTGGTGTTTGTGTTCGCCACGGCAATCAGCGAGCGAGCCGTGTCAGCAAGAAACTCAACGAACTGGCAGTGGTAGTGATCGTGGTAGTGGTAGTAGCTGGCACTTGAACGAACTAGTCTTGGTGATTGGTAATTAGTGATTCGTGATTGGAATAGCATAAGCTGAGACCTTTCCCTTGCCTTTTCTTTTCACTTTTCACCTTTCACTTTTCGCTCAGGTTCGCTCCAGGGCTTCTGTCGTACGCCGAGCGCCGTTCTCTTCCCTTTTGCCTTTTTACTTTTGCCTTTTGCCTTGCGCGCGAAGCGCGCACCTGTCATGCGTCACAAATGTCCGGCATATGCCGTTGCCGTCTGCCGTACGCCCGGAAAATATTGTTCCGCGGAAACCAGGAAGAGTTGGCTCAGGGATTCTGGATGCGCAGTTTGATGATGGCGGGCTTGTTGCTGGCGACCAGGAGGTTGTTGTCGAGGTCAAACGCCATCCCGAAGGCCACGCCGTCCACCTTGAAGTATTTCTGGAAGCGGCCGTTCCCATCGAAAGCCTGGACGCCCCAAATATCGCTGACGAAGACGCGGCCATGGCCGTCCACGGCGATGGCGTCGGGAGCCTGGAAGCGGCCTTCGTCGACGCCTTGGGCCGGATGCTCGGTCCGGCCGCCGAACTGGTCGATGAACCTGCCGTTGGGGCCGTACTTCAATACCCGGTTGTTGAAGGCGCCCAGGGCATAGATGTTTCCCAGGCCGTCGACAGCCAGCTGCAGGTTCAGCTCCGTATCCCCGGTAACGTCGCTGAAGGCCCGCTCGATGACCAGGTTGACGGCGCCATTCGCCCCGAAACGGACGATGCGCTCGCCCTGGCAGGCGGCCACCAGGCTGCCGCCAGCGGCCAGGACGATATGATCAAAATAGAATGGGCGGCCTTTCTTGTCCCTGCCGTCGAGCCGGCGGTCGCCTCCCTGGGAATCGAGGCGGTGGATCCTTCCTTGGTAGGAAAGATAGATCGTCCCGTCCGGTGCAACCGCCATGCCGCGGAGAATGGTCTTGTCGCCGAGGTTGACCTGCCGCAGGAACCTGCCCGCCGGGTCGAAGACGTTGATCCGCCCGTCCATGTAGTCGCCGGCATAGATATTTCCGTCGCGGTCGGCTCCGACATAGCGCGGAT
>JAKLEC010000131.1 GCA_022711715.1 Acidobacteriota bacterium | reverse complement strand
GTGGGCGGCCTGCTCCAGGCGGTGCGCATGGCGGCGCTGTGCGCCCGCAGCGGCATCCCCGCCTGGTCGGGCGGCATGGACGAGACCGGCATCGGCCGCGCCCTGAACATCCAGCTGCAGGCGGCGCCCGGCTTCACCCTCCCCGGCGACACGTCGGAAACGCGGCGCTATTTCCATGAGGACATCGTGGAGCCGCCGGTGACCCTGGACCGCGACGGCTTCATCGCCATGCCGCCGGGCAAGGGCATCGGCGTCGAAGTGATCGAAGAGCGGGTGGCGAAGCGCCTGCGCGGCCGCGAGCGTGTGAAATAACCCGTGGCGCCGGGGATCCCTTTTGGCGCGCGTTGCCATTCGTCCCGCCATGTCATAAAATGGAGCCATCACGGATTGCACGGGCCGGGAGCGTGTCCCGGTTCCAACGGATAAACGAATCTTTCGCAGAGGAGGAACCATGAAGAGATCGATGCTCGCGTTCGTCGCCGCCGCGCTGGCCTTTGCCGTTCCCGCCAGCGGAGCCGAAACCAAGCCCGCTCCGGGGCTGGCCGTCGGCCAGACCCTGCACGGCTTCACCCTGCTGCGCCGGCAGTTCATCCCCGAGCTGGACGGCGAGGGCTACCTGTTCCGCCACGACCGGAGCGGCGCCCGCCTGCTGAAGGTCGTCAGCCGGGACGACAACAAGGTTTTCTGCGCCGGCTTCCGCACGCCGCCGCCCGACGACACCGGCATCCCGCACATCATGGAGCACTCGGTCCTGAACGGCTCGGAGAACTTCCCGGTCAAGAGCCCGTTCGACATCCTCTCGCAGGGCTCGCTGAACACATTCCTCAACGCCATGACCAGCAGCGACCACACCATGTACCCGGTGGCCAGCCGCAACGACAAGGACTTCTTCAACCTGATGCACGTCTACCTGGACGCGGTGTTCAAGCCCATGCTCCATCGCGAGCCGCGCATCCTGGAGCAGGAGGGATGGCACTACGAGCTGGAGTCGGCCTCCGCGCCGCTGACCCTGAAGGGGGTCGTGTACAACGAGATGAAGGGCGCCTACTCGGCGCCGCAGCGCCAGCTCGGGCTGCTCATGAACCGCGCCCTCTTTCCCGACAACGGCTATTCCAAGTCGTCGGGCGGGCATCCCGACTCCATCCCGCAGCTGACCTACGAGCAGTTCAAGGCCTTCCATAAAAAGTACTACCATCCCGCCAACAGCTACCTCTACCTGTACGGCAACGGCGACATGGAGAAGGAGCTGGCCTTCATCGACGGCCGGTACCTCACCGGCTATGACAAGATCGACGTCGACAGCCGCATCCCGCTGCAGGCGCCGCCCACGGCGCCGCGGACGGTGCGCGGCGTCTACGGCGTCCCCGAGGGCACGCCGACCGAAGGCAAGGCCTTCATCGCCCGCGCCAGCGTCTACGGCCGGAACACCGACCAGGAGCTGGCCATCGCCCTGGACATCCTGGCCGAGGCGCTGGTCAACCACCAGGCGGCGCCGCTGCGCCTGGCGCTGCAGAAGGCCGGCATCGGCCAGGACGTCTCAGCCTATGCCGACTCGATCCAGCAGCCGGTGTTCCAGGTGTCGGTCAGCAGCGCCGAGGGCAGGGACCTGGAGCGCTTCGAGCAGGTCTTCCGTGACACGCTGCAGGAGGTCATCGCCAAGGGCTTCGACCGCACGATGCTGGAGGGGATCATCAACCTGCAGGAGTTCCGCCTGCGCGAGGGGCAGGGCTCGTTCACCGGCATCGTGGGCGCCATGATGGCCTCGCCCGGCTGGATGTTCGCCGACGACCCGTTCCTCTCCCTGTCGTTCAACAAGGAGCTGGCGACGATCCGCTCCCGGCTCGACAAGAAATACTTCGAGGAACTGGTCCGCAAGGCATTGCTCGACAACCCCCATGCCTGCACCGTGCTGCTCGAGCCCAAGCCGGGGCTGGAGAAGGAGCTCGCGACCGAGCTGGACAGCAAGCTGGCCGCCATCAAGGCCAGAATGACCCCGACGGAGATCGACGCCATCGTGGCCCGCACCAAGGATCTGGTGGCCTACCAGCAGCGCCAGGACGGTGCCGAGGCGCTCAAGACCGTCCCGTTGCTGGAGATCGCCGACATCGAGAAGAAGCAGGAGGACCTGCCCCTCAAGAGGGAGGATATCGCGGGGACGCCGCTGCTGTGGTTCGATACCTTCACCAAGGGCATCGTCTACCTGAACTTCTACTTCGACGCCGGCGCCGTCGACCAGGAACTGATCCCCTACGTCCAGCTGTACAGCGAGCTGGTGGGCATGATGGCGACCGACGAGCTCGGCTACGGCGACCTGGAAAATCAGGTCAACCTGCACACCGGCGGCATCAGCACCTCGCTACGGCCCATGGCCGTCCTCCGCGACGACGGCCGCATGAAGCCCTACTTCACCATGAGCGGCAAGGCCATGCCGGAAAAGACGGGACGCCTGCTGCACCTGATGGAGCTGCAGCTGCTCCACTCCCGGTGGGACGACGAGGCGCGGCTCAAGGAGATGCTGCTGCGCACCAAGGCGCAGTTCGACCAGCGCCTGGCCTACATGGGACTGAACATCGCCGCCTCCCGCCTCGGCTCCTACATCTCCGACCGCGGCGCCTACCAGGACCTGACCACTGGATTCGGCTTCTACCGCTTCCTCGGTGGCTTGCTCAAGGAGCTCGACGTGAAGGCCGTCGCCGCCCGGCTCCAGGCGGTGCAGGGGGCGCTCGTCAACCGCGCCGGCCTGCAGGTCGGCGTGACCTGCCAGGAGGGCCAGCTGAAAGCGGTCATGGCCGCGCTGCCGGAGGCGCTGCGAAAACTGCCGCTGCGCGAGTTCAAGGCTGCGGCCTACCGCTTCCCGAAGGAACCCCTGAACGAAGGGTTCCAGGACGCCTCCAAGGTGCAGTACGTGCTGAAAGGGGCCGACTACAAGAAGCTGGGCTTCGCTTACAGCGGCAGGATGAACGTGCTGGGCCAGCTGCTCTCCACCGTCTACCTGCAGAACACCATCCGCGTCCAGGGCGGGGCCTACGGCGGCTTCGCCATCATGGACGACGCGGGGCTGCTGGCCTTCGCTTCCTACCGCGACCCCAACCTGAGGAAGACGGTCGAGAACTACCTGGGCGCGCCCCGCTTCCTGGCCGAGCTGAAGCTCGACGAGCGCGACCTGCGCCGGCTGATCATCGGCACCATCTCCGACTGGGACCGGCCGCTCGATCCCGACCAGAAGGGCGCGGTGGCGGTTCAGCGCCATCTCCGCGGCGACACCCTGGCCATGCTGCAGAAGGAGCGCGATGAGATCCTCGCCACCAC
>JAKLEC010000130.1 GCA_022711715.1 Acidobacteriota bacterium | reverse complement strand
GGGCCCTCGCATACAATGGCGGCATGAAAAAACCACTTGTGATCCTACTGTTGCTCCCTCTCGCCATCTCCTGCCTGGCCGCCGCCGAAGACGAGGGCTGCACCGTCATCGCCGTGGGCCGCAAGGCATCCGCCGACGGATCGGTCATTTTGTCGCATACCGATGCCGGTCCCGACTCGCGCATCTACGTCGTCCCCGCCGCCCGCCACCGCCCGGGGACGAAAGCCCCGGTCCTGTGGGGCATCCAGGACCCCGCGCGGCCGCTGCGCGACGACGGCGAGGTCCTGGGAACCATCCCCCAGGCGGCCGAGACCTACGCCTACATCCACTCGGCCTACCCGCACATGAACGAGCACCAGCTGGCCATCGCCGAGAGCACCATCAACCAGCGCCCCGAGCTGGCCGCCAGCCGCGAGAACGGCCGGCAGATCATGACCGTCGAGCAGGCCGAGATCTTCGCCCTGCAGCGCTGCCGCAAGGCGCGCGACGCCGTGAAGCTCATCGGCGCGCTGATGGAGTCCCACGGCTTCCTGCCCTCCAGCGGCGACGGCGGCGAGGACCTGGTCATCGGCGATCCCCAGGAGGCCTGGGTGATGGAGATTTTCGGCGTCGGCCCGGGCTGGTCGCCGGAGAGCGGCCGGCCCGGCGCCATCTGGGCCGCCCAGCGCCTGGGCGACGACCAGGCGCTGGTCATCCCCAATTGGAGCATCATCAAGGAGATCCGCCCCGGCGACGCGGAGAACTTCATGGTGTCGGCCAACTACATGCAGGAAGCCGTCGACCGCGGCTGGTACGATCCGGCCTCGGGCAAGCCCTTCGTGTGGCAGGACGTCTACGCGCCGCTGCCGGTGGAGTTCGCCACCAGCCGCTTCTGGCTCTTCTACACCACCTTCATGCCCAACCTGGCCCGCTGGCCCGAGCGCAAGCTCGGCGCCGACCCCATGGCCACGATCAACCCCTACCATCAGTTCGTTGAGCCGCTCTCCCTCTACCCGTTCTCGGCCGCTCCCGAACGAAAGATCTCGCTGCGCGACGTCATCGCCTTCCAGCGCTCGGTCTTCGCGGGGACGATCTACGACTTCACCGCCCAGCCGCAGTGGCTGGTCAGCGACGGCAAGGGCGGCCTCCAGGTCAGCCCGCTGGCCACTCCGTTCCCCGGCAGCGACCTGCGGGCGCTGCTGAAGCTGAGCAACCGCCGGCCGGTGGCCCGCCACCGCGGCCACTACGGCATGGTCTGCCAGTTGCGCTCCTGGCTGCCCGATGCCGTCGGCGGCGTCTACTGGGTCTACCAGGACAATCCCTACATCAGCCCCTATGTGCCGGTCTATGCCGGCTGCACCGACACGGCGCCCTGTTACCAGACGTACGAACCCGAGCGCTACAGCGACCGCTCGGCGCGCTGGACCATCGATGCCGTCGACAACCTCTGCAGCCTGCGTTTCCAGGACGCCGCCCGCGAGGTCCAGGCCATGCGCAACCCCTTCGAGGAGAAGATCTTCGCCGACCAGGGGCGGGTCGAGCAGGAGGCGCTGGCCCGCTTCCGCCGCAGCCCGGAGAAGGCCAGGGCCTTCCTGACCGCCTATTGCCGCGGGCTGATGGACCAGGTGCCGCCGCTCTATATCCGCATGCGCGAGCGGCTGCTCACCCTGTTCACCAACAACCGCGAGTGAGGGAAGTCGCGCGGCTGTAACTTTTCCCGCTCCGGGAGCGTCTGAGCGGTAGGAGGAGGCCGGGATGAAGACCGTGAGCATAGTCGTCGTATTCTCCGTCATTTTTGCCTGCATCGCGCCGGCGGCCAGGGGCGGCGACGCCTTTGCCTTCCCGCAAACGCCCCGCGGGCGGCGCGCCGCCGCCTATTTCGCGGCTTTCAACGCCGAAGGGGAGGGCGCCATGGCGGCTTTTTTGCGGGAAAACCTCGGCGCCGACGCCTTGAAGCGCGCTTCCGTGGAGGAGCGCCTGGCGCGTTTTCGCGGCTCCAAGAAGGAGGCGCGGATCCTCACCCCCGAAAAGGCCCTGCGCGCCACCGCTGAGTCGGCCGGCTATCTGGTCCGCAGCGGCAGCGGGGAGCTGCTGGAATTCACCTTCCATTTCGAGGCGGGCGAGGAGGGCAAGCTCGTTTCCATCCTCGGGGCGCCGATCGATCCCGAAACCGCGGCCGACCTGGCGGGGCCTGCGCTCGGCCGCGAGGAGGTCATGGCCCGTATCCGTGCCGTCATGGACGGGAGATCCCGGGCCGACCGCTTTTCCGGCGTGGTGCTGGTTGCCCAGGGGGACAGCGTGCTCCTGCACGAGGCGCGCGGCCAGGCCAGCCTGGAATTCGGCGCAGCCAACCGCCCGGACACGCGCTTCAACCTGGGCTCGATCAACAAGCTGTTCACCCGCGTGGCCGTCGGCCAGCTGGCGGAGAAGGGCCGGCTGGCGCTGGATGACAAGATCGGCCGCTTCCTGAAGGACTATCCCAACCGCGAGGCGGCGGCCAAGGTGACCGTGCGCCAGCTGCTGGACATGACCTCGGGCATCGGCGACTTCTTCGGCCGGCGCTTCGCCGAAACGCCCAAGGACCGCATCCGCCGCCTGGAGGACTACCTGCCGTTCTTCGCCGCCGATCCGCTGTTGTTCGCCCCGGGCAGCCAGCGCCGCTATTCCAACGGCGGCTATATCGTGCTGGGGCTGATCGTGGCCCAGGCCTCGGGACAGGATTATTTCGCCTATGTCCGCGACCATGTCTATGCCCCCGCGGGCATGACCGGCACCGGCCACCTGGACGCCGACGTCCCCGAGGCCAACGTGGCCAGCGGCTACACGCGGAACTGGGACGACGGCGACCATGAAAAAGAGGACCGGCGGACCAATATCTACACCCGGCCGGCCCGCGGCAGCTCCGCCGGCGGCGGCTACTCGACCGCCATGGACCTGTTCCGCTTCGCCCAAGCGCTGCGCGCCGGCAAGCTGCTCGGCCCGCTGGGCAAGGAGTGGTTCGGCGGGCCGCAAGCCTATGCCGGCGGCGCACCGGGGATCAACGCCGAGCTGGACATCGATCCGGTCCCCGGCTGGACGGTGGTGGTTTTGGGCAACTACGACCCGCCGGCGGCCTCTTCGCTGGCCCAGAGGATCAGCGGCCTGCTGAGGTGCCTGCGTTGAAAAATCGGGATCCGTTCGCGGCGGGAGCCGGAGCGGCGGCCTCTAGTACTGGTCGAGGTGGTTGAACTCGGCGTTCTCCAGCCAGGTCTGCGGCCGGGAGATGAACTGCAGCAGGTGCTCCAGCAGGAACTCGTGGCGCTTCTCCTCCTCGGCGATCAGGAAGAACATCTTCTGCACCCGCGGATCGCCGCTCTCCCGGGCCTTTTCCATGTAGAAGCGGAAGCTTCGCGTCTCGATGTCCCGCGCCTTGCGGTAGAGATCGGCCTGGCTGCCGGGCAGGTCGTCCCAGCCCTTCTCCTCGCGCA
>JAKLEC010000013.1 GCA_022711715.1 Acidobacteriota bacterium | reverse complement strand
CGAGGTACATGTCGGCGGGCCAGCGGTGGCCCGGGCGCTGCTGCAGGATGCCGTGCGACGAGCCCGACTCGAACCAGACGTCGAGGATGTCGCGCCCCTTCTCGAACTCGCTCCCGCCGCAGGCGGGGCAGGCGGCGCCGGCGGGGACGAACTCGGACGCCTCGCGGCGGTACCAGGAGTTGGAGCCCTCGGCGGCGAAGGCCTTCTCCACGTTGGCGATCGCGGCCTCGTCCAGCAGCGGCTCGCCGCACTGTTTACAGAAGAAGGCGGGCAGCGGCACGCCCCAGTCGCGCTGGCGCGAGATGCACCAGTCGGGGCGGCCCGCGATCATGCTGGCGATGCGTTCCTGGCCCCAGGCCGGCAGCCAGGAGGCGCCGCGGATGGCCTTCAGGGCCCGCTCGCGCAGCTCGGCGCGGTCCATGGCGATGAACCATTGGGCGGTGGCGCGGTAGATGACCGGGTTTTTGCAGCGCCAGCAATGGGGATAGGAATGGGAGATGGTCCCGGCGTGCAGCAGGCTGCCGTTGGCCTTGAGATCGGCGACGATGCGGGCGTTGGCCTGGAAGACCGGCATCCCGGCGTAGGCGCCGACGGTCTCGTCGAAGCGGCCGTCGGGACCGACCGGCGAATAGATGTCGAGGCCGCGGGCGATGCCGGCGTGGTAGTCGTCCTCGCCGTGGCCCGGAGCCGTGTGCACGCAGCCGGTGCCCTGGTCGAGCAGGACATAGTCGGTGGTGATCAGCAGCGAGTCGCGGTCATAAAGCGGGTGGCGCGCCTTCAGGCCGTCCAGCTCGCGGCCCTTGAACTCCTTCAGCTTTTTGACGGTGCTGCCGTTGAGGGCGGCGACGGCCGGCAGCAACGCCGTGGCGGCGATGTAGCGCTCGCCCTCCATTTCGAAGAGGGAGTAGTCGAACTCGGGGTGGACGGCGATGGCCAGGTTGGCCGGGATGGTCCAGGGAGTGGTGGTCCAGATCAGCACCGACACCGGGCGGCCGGAATGATCGGCCAGGATGGGCGGCAGTTCGCGCAGGGGGAACTTCACCGTGATCGACGGCGAGGCATGGTCGTGGTACTCGACCTCGGCCTCGGCCAGGGCGGTGCGGCAGTGGAGGCACCAGTAGACCGGGCGCTTCTTGCGGTAGACGCTGCCGCTGCGCACGAAGGAGTTGAAGAAGCGGATGACAGTGGCCTCGTACTCGTGGTCCAGGGTGGTGTAGGGCCGCTCCCAGTCGCCGAAGACCCCCAGGCGCTTGAAGTCCTCGCGCTGCAGGTCGAGGAAGCGCTCGGCGTAGCGCCGGCACTCCTCGCGCACCTCGAGCTGGCTCATGCCCTTTTTCCGCTCCCCCAGCTGCTGGTCGACCTTGTGCTCGATGGGCAGCCCGTGGCAGTCCCAGCCGGGGACGTAGGGGCTGAAATGGCCGGCCATGGTGCGGCTCTTGACCACGAAGTCCTTGAGGATCTTGTTCATGGCCGTGCCCAGGTGGATGTTGCCGTTGGCGTAAGGCGGCCCGTCGTGCAGGATATAGGGCGCGCAGCCGGCGCGGCTCTCCAGGATGCGCTCGTAGATGCCGGCCGCGGCCCATTTCTTCAGCGTCTCCGGCTCTTTTTGGCTGAGCTGGGCCTTCATGGCGAAGTCGGTGCGTGGCAGGTTGAGCGTGTCCTTCCATTCCAATTTCTTATCCGACATGGTTCGGGCTCCGGGATTGGCGTGTGCGGATATTGTCGCCTATTTCGGGCTATAAGTCAATGAGATCGGCGGAGATGAGATCGGCGGACGGCGCAAGGCCGACGGCGTACGGCAAAGGCATTGAACCGATCTCTGCATGTAACCTTCCGGCTGGTTTTCAGCAGCAGCAACAGTCGGCCTATACTTTCTTTCTTCACAGAAACGCTTCAGTACGGTTACCGTATGCCGTACGCCGTATGCCGTACGCCGAGCTCATCCGTTCCGGCAAGAACCTTTTTTGCCGTTCCTCCGTTTAAGGCCTGTGGGAGGTGCCCATGAGCGAGCAACGGGATTCCGGCCGGCGCGAGGAGTTCAAGCTGGACGGCGGCAAGGTCGTCGAGAAGGTCAAGGAACTGATCCGCGAGGGCAACATCCGGCGCATCATCCTCAAGAACGAGGAGGGCAAGACCCTCATCGAGATCCCCCTGACCCTGGGCGTGGTGGGGGCGGCGCTGCTGCCCGTTCTGGCCGCGGTCGGCGCCATCGCCGCCCTGGCGGCCTCCATGACCATCGTCGTGGAGAAGATGGAATAACTACTCCTTCGGCACCAGGCAGAGGAACTTCAGCGGCACGGCGCCGGTGTTCTCGAACTGGTGCTCCTCGCCCGGCTCCACCAGGGCGAAGCAGCCGGGCTGGAGGGGACGGCCGCCTCCCTTGGCGTTGATGCGGCCGCTGCCCTCGAGCACGAAGATCTCGTGCTCGGAGGGATGGGTGTGGTAGGGCGAATGGCCCCCGGGTCGGACCTCGAAGAGGCGCAGCCAGAAATGCGGGGCCGGCGAGTCCTTGCCCAGCAGCCAGCGGATGGACACCTTCTCGGCGCCTGGCGTGGCCACGGGCTCGGCCGTTATGTCGGCGTAGTGCTTCACGACCATGGCAGATCCTCCTTGCGCAAGTGCATTTTCTATCATATTGTATCAAGACAGTAAAGGATTGGCGTGGGACGATCGTGACGCGTAACGCGTGACGCGTGACAAGTAGCTGCAATGAAGTGATCGGCTCGATCAGGATTCAAGGAGAGCCTGGACGAATCATGCGAGCCGTCGCAGCATACCAGGCAGCTGGTTGATTAAAATTCCGATCATCAATGCTTTTCAGCGAATGTCCTCCCAAACCAGGTTCGGTCAGTGTTGTTTCTCGTCACGCGTCACGCGTTACGCGTCACGAGCATTCGTCCTGTTGTTTTGCATTTGTCGTTCGTTTTTCTTATAATCGCTCTTGACCCTGCGAGGTGGCATGAAGAAACCGGCATCCCAGAAGCACGGCGGCACGCCCCAGAAACAGGCCGGCGCCGGCGCGAAAACGGAGCGCCAGGCGCGGAGCGGCGAGCGGCACAAGGTCGAGTCGGAGCTGAACCTGTACCGCGACCAGCTGGAAGAATTGGTCAGCGAGCGCACGCTGGCCCTGGAGCTGGCCAACCGCCAGCTGGAGGAGGAGATCGACGAGCGCCGCCAGTCGGAGCTCCTGCAGTCGGCCCTCTTCCAGATCGCCGGGAAGGCCAGCCAGGCCGAGGACCTGGGTTCGCTCTACGCGTCCGTGCACCGCATCGTCTCCACCCTGCTGTACGCGCGCAATTTCTACATCGCCCTGCTCGACCCGGAGGGGGACGTGCTCCGCTTCCCCTACTTCATCGACGAGTTCGACGCGCCGCCGGGGCCGCAGAAGCTGGGCCGCGGCCTGACCGAGTATGTCCTGCGCAGCGGCCAGCCGCTGCTGGTCTCGGACCAGCAGGTCGAGCAGATGGCCGCCGAGGGGCTGGTCGACCTGATCGGCTCGCCGTCCTGCGAGTGGCTGGGCGTGCCCCTGAAGCGCGGCGAGCGCACCTTCGGCGTGCTGGTCATCCAGAGCTACCAGGAGGACTTCCATTACTCCGAGCGCGACCGCGAGCTCCTGATCTTCGTGTCGCAGCACATCGCCGACGCCCTGTGGCGCAAGCAGGCCGAGCGCGAGCTGCGCGACAGCCAGCGCTTCCTGGAGGCGGTGTTCAACGGCATCCAGGACGGCATCAGCGTCCTGGACGGCGACCTGAACATCCTGCAGGTCAACCAGGCCATGAACCGCCTGTATGCCCACCAGCTGCCGCTGGCCGGCAAGAAGTGCTTCCAGGCCTACCATGGGCGCAGCGAGCCCTGCCGCGTCTGCCCCACGCTGCGCGCCCTGCGCGAGCGCAGCCCGCAGGTGGACGTCGTGCCGCTGGTGGGCGGCGGCGGCCAGAGCGGCTGGCTGGAACTGCATTCCTTCCCCCTCGCCGACGCCGACGGCGAGACGACCATGGTGATCGAGTACGTGCGCGACATCTCCGAGCGCAAGCTGCTGGAGGAGCGCTTCATCCAGGCCCAGAAGATGGAGTCCATCGGCCTGCTGGCCGGCGGCATCGCCCATGACTTCAACAACATCCTGGGCGGCATCCTGGGCTATGCCTCGTGGCTCAAGACCAACATCCAGGGCGACCATCCCTTCTTCCGTCCCGTCGACACCATCGAGAAGAGCGCCCGCCGCGCCGCCGAGCTCACCGCCCAACTGCTGGCCTTCGCCCGCGGCGGCAAGTACGACCTCCGCCCCTGCAGCCTGAACGGCGTCGTCGGCGAGACGCTGCGCATCCTCTCCGGCACCTTCGACAAGTCGATCGTCATCGAGACCGATCTCGACGGCAGCCTGCCCACGGTCGAGATCGACGCCAGCCAGATCCAGCAGGTGCTCATGAACCTGTGCGTCAACGCCCGCGACGCCATGCCCGGCGGCGGCCGCCTGATCATCCAGTCGTCGGTGGCCCGCCTGAGCGAGAGCGACGCCCGCCACCAGCCCGACGCCAAGCCGGGATGGTTCGCCGTGCTGGCGGTAAGCGACACCGGCGTGGGCATGGAACCCGCCGTCAAGGGCCGGATCTTCGAGCCCTTCTTCACCACCAAGGAAAAGGGCAAGGGCACCGGCCTGGGGCTCTCCATGGTCTACGGGGTGGTCAAGAACCATGGCGGCTTCGTCAACGTCTACAGCGAGCCGGGCCAGGGATCGACCTTCAAGATCTACCTGCCCCTGAGCGGCAAGCCCGAGGCCGTCGAGAGCGCCCCCGAGCGGGAGCTGGCCGGCGGCGACGAGGAGATCCTGGTCATCGACGACGAGGAGGCCATCCGCCAGGTGGCCGCCGATATCCTGGGCAGCTACGGCTACCGCGTTTCCCTGGCCGCCGACGGCGCCGAGGGGGTGGCCCTGTTCCGCAAGAACCGCAGGCGCACCCAGATGGTGCTGCTGGACATGGTCATGCCCCGGCAGGGCGGCCGCGAAACGTTCCTGCAGCTCCAGGAGATCGACCCCCAGGTGCGCGTCCTGTTCTCCACGGGCTACAGCCAGAACGAAAAGGTGAACGAGATCATGGCCCTGGGGGTGCGCGGCTTCATCCAGAAGCCCTACCAGGTGCGGGACCTGCTAACCAAGGTGCGCGAGGTCCTGGATGGAAAGCCCTGAGGGCGTCCATTTCGGCACCGCCGGCTGGAGCTACGCCGACTGGCGCGGGACGGTCTATCCCGAGCCGGTGCCGCGGGGCTTCGAGCCGCTGGCGTTCCTGGCCGAGCGCTTCGAGTTCATCGAGGTCAATTCCAGCTTCTACCGCGTCCCCACGGCGAAGATGGCCCACGGCTGGGCCGTGAAGACGGCGGCCTTTCCCGGATTCCGCTTCTGGGTGAAGATCCACCAGTCGTTCACCCACGAGCTGCGCCTGGACCGGGCCGTGGCCGAGTCCTTCCGCGACGGCCTGCGCCCCCTGGAGGAGGCCGGCAAGCTGGCCGGCCTGCTGGCCCAGTTCCCCTATTCCTTCCACCTCCAGCCCGACCACCTGGCCTATGTCGGCGAGCTGGCTGCGCTTTTCCGCCCCTGGCCGCTGGCCGTGGAGTTCCGCCACCAGGACTGGCTCGAGGAGGAGGTAGTCGACCGCTTCCGCGGCAACGGCTGGATCTGGGCCAACATCGACCAGCCGCAGGTCTCGCGCTCGCTCGGCCTGACCGCCCTGGCCACCAGCCCGGAGACCGCCTACCTGAGGCTGCACGGCCGCAACGCCCGCGACTGGTTTTCCGGCCAGGGGCGCGACGCGCGCTACGATTATTCCTATTCCGCCGCCGAGCTGAGCCGGCTGGGCGAGGTGGTGGCCCGCCTGCGCGAACAGGCACGGAAGGTGTTCGTGTCGGGGAACAACCATTACAAGGGAGCGGCGGTGAAGAACCTGCTGCAGCTCAAGGAGATCCTGCTCCGCCGCCGCCCCATGGGGCAGGCCCACTAGCCCGGCCGCGGTCATGAGGCGCTTCTTTCTTGCCTCGGTCGCCGCGGCGCTGCTGTTCGTCCTTTTCTTCCTGGGCCTCAACCTCTTCGACGCCAAGCCGGCGCCGGCCGCTCCCGGGGGGGACGAAGCCCCGGCGCTGGAAGCGAACCTGGAGCCGGGGAACCTGTTCTTCCTGGTCTGGGGATTCGCCGAGCCGCCCGAGACCGACCCGTTGTCGCCGGAGTACCGTCAGCGCGTGGTCGAGCTGTTCGCCATCCGCGCCCGGCCATCCCCACGCCTCGTCCGTTCCCCCTACGGCCAATGGCTGGCCCAGCTGAGCGCCGCCGCCGCCCGTCACTGGCAGGGGGCCAATTTCCTGTTTCCGCAGGAATCGGCGGCGGAGCTCGGGGGGCAATTCGCCGCGCAGCGCGAGCGCATCGGCGAACTCGGGCTGCGCTTCGCGCCGCTGCTGTCGCGTTTCCGCCGCCTCCTTGGCGCCGGCGCCCTGAGCGACTTCACCCCCCTGAACTGGGACTGCCCGCCCCGCAGCCTGCAGCTGGCTACCTTCGCCGCCAAGCAGCACTCCGCTTCCGCCGTGCTGGCGGCCCTGGACGGCCGCTGGCCGGAAGCGGCGGACGCCCTGCTGGACGAGCTCGATGCCGGGCTGCGCCTGCTGTCCGGGGCGCGCGCCATCCGCACCAATGCCCTGGGCCGGGCCATGGTCGAGCTGGCGCTGCGCTCGCTGGCCGCCCTGCTGAACCGGAGTGAGTGCCCGCCGGGACTGGCGCGGCGGGTCTTCGCGCGGCTGCCCGAGCGCCCGGTCGCCGCCTTCGGCACGGCCGCGGCGCGGGACTTCCAGCTGCGGAGTTTCCAGGCGGCGGTCGGCCGCAGCAAGCGCGAGCGCATCGTCGATCCCATGCTGCTCAAGGACTTCTTCCGCCAGCCGGCCTCCTTTTTCGCCCTGGAGCGGTTCGTGGCCATCTCCGGCGCGGGGGTCTTCAGCGCCGTCCATGCCCTGGCCGCCTTCCTCCTGCAGGAGAACGAGACCACTGCGTTGATGCGCGGCTTCTGGGACGACGTCGGCCGCCTGGAGGCGATCCCGCCCTGGCAGGCGGGGGCGGCCGACCGGCCGCAGCTGCGCGGCGTGCCGGGGAGCGGGAGGCATGCGCCCCTGTGGTGGCTACGCAATCCCCTGGGCAAGATGATGGCGCGCTCCTCCGTTCCCTATACCTGGCCGGTGGTCCGCCATTATGCCCTGCGCGGCCACGAGACGCGGGCGCGCTATGAACTGACGCGCCTGCTGGCCATGGCGCGCCTGGCCTGGGAGCGGGGCGGCGGGCTGGGCGTGACGGAGCTGAAGCGGCTGCTGGATGCCGCCGCGCCCGATCCCTTCAGCGGCCGGCCGTTCCGCTACGGCTGGGGCACCGCGACCCTGTACAGCCTGGGCGCCGACGCCAGGGATGACGGCGGCCGCGAGCGGCTCGAAATGTGGCGGGATTCCGACGTCGCCGTGGCCATCCGCTTCGTGAATCGTGATTCGTAATTCGTAATTCGCAAGAGGAACAGCAATCGGCCGGGCTATTGCGGTTACGAATTACGAATTACGCCTTACGAATTACGAAGCTCGTTTATTTCTTGAGCAGGTCCCGGATCTCGCGCAGCAGCGTCTCCTGCACCGGCGGCGCCGCCGGCGCCGCTTCCTGCTTCTTCTTCAGCGAGTTCATCCCCTTGACCACCAGGAAGATGGCGAAGGCCACGATGAGGAAGTCGATGAGGGTGTTGATGAAGACGCCGTACTTCAGGACCACGGCCGGGGAGTTCTCCCCGGCGGCCTTCAGCGTGACGCCCAGGCTGGAGAAGTCGACGCCGCCCAGCAGCAAGCCGATGGGCGGCATGATGACGTCGTTGACCAGCGAGGTCACGATCTTGCCGAAGGCGGTGCCGATGACGATGCCCACCGCCATGTCCATGACGTTGCCGCGCATGGCGAAGGCCTTGAATTCCTTGATGAATCCCATGGTTCCCTCCTTTTTTTATTTATGAGCCGGGCCGATCAGAAATCAAGGGAAGAGAGAGGGAAGGCAGAGGAAAAGGCAGAGGGAGGACAGAGTGGAAAAGAGGTTCTGAAAATGCTTTTTTCACTTTCTCTTCCCTCACTCTTCCCTTATTCTTCCCTCTGTTTTCCCTGCGCCTTGGGTGCGCCACAGGGTCCGCAGCCGGGTCAGCTCGCGGTCGCCGGCGGTCAGACGCAGGCTCTGCAGCAGCACGGCGCTCCCGGGGACGGGCCCGGCGGCCGGGGCGGCGGCCCGGCCGATCTCGGTCAGGCAGGCGACCCCGTCGCCCAACCGTGCCTCGCCCAGGAAGGCCGCCTCCAGCGAGGCGATCGGCCAGGAATTCACGGCCTCCGGCGCCGAGCGCAGCCCCCAGCCCAGGTAGACCGTGTTGTTGACGTGGTCGTTGAGGTCGATGTCGTCCGCCTGGGCATGGAACAAGCGCTGCGGCGAGCCGGGATGGGGCGGGGGCAGCGGAACGAAATCGTCCGCGACCATGCGCTCCGGGCAGGGGCCGTAATCGGGAAGGTGCGGGTCGAGGCGTGCCGGGCGCCGGCTCTCCAGGTTCATCAGCGCCCAGGCGCTGGTGGCGCGCAGCATCTCGGCGCCCGCGGCGTCGCGCAGCTGGAACTCGCGCACGGCGAACAGGCGGTGGCGGCCGCAGGGCCAGGTGGCGATATCCACGGCGGCGCCGGGAACGGGAATGGAGGCGACGCGGGCGTGCAGGCGGGCCAGCACCCAGGTCAGCCCCTTGGCGTGCAGGTCGCGCACCCCCACCCCCAGCGCTTCGGCGTGGCGGCCGGCCGTCTCCATCATCTCCTCGAGCACGGCCAGCAGGCGCATGAGCGGCGATTCTCCCTCCCGCTCCGGCACGGTGAACGAATGGTGATGGGGCTCGAGTTTCATCGTGGATGGAATTATAGCCGAAGGACCGAATAAGTGGTAGTGATAGTGGTAGTGGTAGCAGGAAACTCAATGAGCTATAGTGACGAGTGACATGTGACGAGTGACGAGGAAGAAGCAAATCCTGGTGTCAGTGACAGTGTCAGTGCCAGCAAAAAGGAATTCCACGGGATCTACATGTTCGTATTCGTGTTCGCAACAGCCGGAATCTCTCGCTGTTGCGGATCACGAATCACGGTAAAACAATCCAATGTTTTCTCCGCGCCTTGAATTGGCTTTACTACAAAACATGGAACGTGGAATGTGGAACCTCGGCGGACTGTTAGGTTATTCAGATGTCGTGTAGCCCAATTGGGGCAACCCTTGGGGACGCCGCCCCTGGCAGGGCCGTCAGCGTGGAGCCTCGACGGACTGTTCGGTTTTTCTTCCTTCCGCCGTACGCCGTACGCCATGCCCTATTCTTTGATGTCGCTCAGGTCGCGGATGATCATGACGTCGTAGTCGCCGAGGCGCTTGAATCCCGCCTTGCGGTACAGGTCCAGGGCCTTGTGGTTGTCGCGGTGCACCTCGATCTTCACCTGCAGGCCGACGGTCTTGGCGATCTTCAGCGACTCGCGCAGCAGGGGCTTGGCCAGCCCCAGACCCTGGCACTCGGGGGCGATGGCGAAATGGTGCAGGTAGAGGCGCCGGCCGTCGTTGGTCAGCCAGGAAGTGCCGACCACGGTGTCGCGGTCGCGGTCGACCAGCACCAGCAGCCGGCCGTTGCGGCGCAGCGTGTTCTCGATCACCTCGGCGCTGTCCCCCCGCCCCGGAGTGCTGATCCCCGATCTCTCCCAGATCTCGGCCACGTGAGGGAAGTCGGCGGCCCAGTAGTCGCGGACGAAGAACCCTTCGCCGTTTTTCATCGCCTAGTTGTACAGGGGGCGGATGCGAAAAGTCAAGGGCCGGCAGGGCTCGGCACACGACAACCGCTGTGAAAGGATCAGCCGTGACGAGTAACAAGTGACGAGTGACGAGGAAGAAACGAACTCGACGTACGGCAGGAGGGAAAAGGGCTCCAGGGAAGAGAGAGGGAAGAATGAGGGAAGAAGGAGGGAAGAGAGAGTGGGAAAAGTCCTTTCAAGTGTTAGTGTTTGTGTTTGTGTTAGCAACAGCAATGGAACGAAGCTTCAAAAAGAGAAAATGGCGAAAGCCCTGTCAGGATTTCTTTCCCACTCCATCTTTCTCTTTGACTTTCCTCTGCTTTTCCGTTTCTCTTCCCTGTGCTCGTTCTGGAGTTGACTTCACGAATTGGCTATAATCGGAGCCGAGCCATGAGGAGCATCATGAAAAAGAACATCATCGCCGTCGTCTTCGTCCTGGCCTTGTCTCTCCCGGCGCTGCCGGCCGCCGACGAGCCGCTGCCGTCGCCGCCGCTGGCCAAAAAGGTCCCCAAGGAGCTGGTCATCCACGGCCATGCGCGCCAGGATGATTATTACTGGCTGAACCAGAGGGAGAACCCCGAGGTCATCGAGTACCTGCGGGCGGAGAACGCCTACACCGACGCCGTGATGAAGCCCGCCCAGGGACTGCGCGGGACCCTGTACCGGGAGATGGTCGGCCGCCTCAAGCCGGACGACTCCTCGGTGCCCTACTTCGAGAACGGCTACTGGTACGCCGTGCGCTACGAGAAGGGGAGGGACTATCCCGTCTATACCCGCCGCAAGGGATCGCTCAAGGCTGCGGAGAAGGTGCTGCTCGACGGCAACCGCATGGCCGCCGGCGAGAAGTACTTCCAGATCGGCTCGATCGCCGTCAGCCCCGACAACGCCGTGCTGGCCTACAGCGTCGACACCGTGTCGCGCCGCCAGTACCGCATCCGCTTCCGCGACCTGCGCAGCGGCCGCGACCTGGCCGAGGAGATCCGCATGACGGCCGGCCGCATGGCCTGGGCCGCCGACAGCCGCACCCTGTTCTACCCGGTGATCGACCCCGAGACGCTCCGCGCCTACAAGGTCTGCCGCCACCGGCTGGGGAGCGCCGCCGCCTCCGACGCCGCGGTCTACGAGGAGAAGGACGAGACGTTCGACGTGGGCGTCGGCCTGAGCCGTTCGCGGCGCTTCCTGCTCCTCTCCAGCCGCAGCACGCTGAGCGACGAGTACCGCTTCCTTGACGCGGCCCGGCCCGAGGGCGCGTTCACGGTGTTCCAGCCGCGGCGGCGCGGGCTGGAATACAGCATCGACCACCTCGACGGCCGCTTCTTCGTCCTGACCAACGACGGCGCCGAGAACTTCAAGCTCATGACCGCCGCCGAGGGCCGGACCGGCCGCGACTCCTGGACCGAGCTCGTCGCCCACCGCCCCGACGTCCTGCTGGAGGACTTCGATCTCTTCGCGCGCTATCTGGTACTCAGCGAGCGCCGCGCCGGCCTGACGCAGCTCCGCGTCCTGCCCTGGGGCGAGCGCGAGGGCTATGCAATCGAGTTCCCCGAGCCGGCCTACACGGTCGGGACTTCGTTCACCGCCGAGCCCGATACCGACCTCATGCGCTTCACCTACACCTCGCTCACCGTCCCGCCCTCGACCTACGAGTTCGACATGAAGACGCGCCAGCGCCGGCTGCTGAAGCGCCAGGAGGTGCTGGGGGGCTACCGGCCCGAGCTGTACGCCGGCGAGCGGCTCATGGCCCCGGCCTACGACGGCACGCTGGTGCCGATCTCCCTCGTCTACCGCAAGGACACGGCGCGCGGGGCGGGGACGCCGCTGCTGCTGTACGGCTACGGCTCCTACGGCTACTCCACCGACCCGGAGTTCAACTCCGCGCGCCTCAGCCTGCTCGACCGCGGCTTCATCTTCGCCATCGCCCACGTGCGCGGCGGCCAGGAGCTGGGCCGCTCCTGGTACGACAACGGCAAGCTGTTCAAGAAGATGAACACCTTCACCGACTTCATCTCCTGCGCCGAGTACCTGGTGCGCCACGGCTACACCTCGCCGCCGCGGCTCTTCGCCACGGGCGGCAGCGCCGGCGGCCTGCTGATGGGCGCCGTGGCCAACCTGCGGCCCGACCTGTTCCGCGGCATCGTCGCCGCCGTCCCCTTCGTCGACGTGGTGACCACCATGCTCGACACCTCCATCCCGCTCACCACCAGCGAGTACGATGAGTGGGGCGATCCCAACCGGCCCGAGTGCTACGAATACATGCTGTCCTATTCGCCCTACGACAACGTGCGCGCCAAGGACTACCCGGCCATGCTGGTGACCACCGGCCTGCACGATTCGCAGGTGCAGTACTTCGAGCCGGCCAAGTGGGTGGCGCGTTTGCGCTCGGCCAAGACCGATGACCGCCTGCTGCTGCTGCGCACCAACATGGAGGCGGGCCACGGCGGCGCCTCGGGCCGCTTCCGCCGCCTGGAGGAGGTCGCCTTCGAGTACGCGTTCCTGCTGCAACTGGCCGGCGGCCAGAGCAGTGAAAAGTGAAGGAGCCCAAGAGGTGAATAGTGAAAGAGACAAAGAAGTGAAAGAGACTACGCTTCCAGGACTCATGGAAGACCCTTTCGCTCTTTACTTTTCACTTTTCACTTTTTTCTGAGGCTTGCATGAGGATCATCGACCTGACGCCGGAACACGCGGAAGAGTATTGCCTGTGCCTCGAGGAGTGGTCGGACGAGATCCGCGAAGCGGGCAGCCACAAGCGCGAGTGGTACGAGCGCCACAAGGACAGCGGACTGCGGGTCAAGCTGGCCGTGGACGACAGGGGCACGGCCGGCGGCATGATCCAGTACCTGCCCATCGAGCAGTCGCCGGCCGAGGGCAGCGGGCTCTATTTCATTCTCTGCATCTGGGTGCACGGCCACCCGCAGGGACGGGGCGACTTCCGCAAGCGCGGGATGGGCACGGCTCTGCTGGCAGAGGCCGAGGCCGACGCCCGGGCGCTGGGCGCCAGGGGCATGGCTGCCTGGGGAGTGACGCTGCCCTTCTGGATGCGCGCCTCCTGGTTCCGCAGGCACGGCTACCGCAAGGCGGACGCCATGGGCATGACGGCGCTGATGTGGAAGCCCTTCGCCGCCGATGCCATGGCGCCAAAATGGATCCGGCCAAGAAAAAAACCCCAGGGCGAAGCGGGCAAGGTGAAGGTCACCGGCCTGCTCAACGGCTGGTGCCCGGCCATGAGCCTGGTGCACGAACGGGCCCGGCGCGCCGCCTCCGAGCTTGGGCCGCCGGTGGAATTCCACGAGATCCGCACCGACGACCGCCCCGTCTTCCTGGAGTGGGGGATGAGCGACGCCCTGTTCATCGACGGCCGGGAAGTGCGCAACGGCCCGCCGCCCAAGTACGAGAAGATCAAGAAGAAGATCGCCCGCAGAATGAAAAAAGTGAAAGAGCCAAGAAAGTGAAAGAGCCTGGTCTTCCAGAACTCGTGGCAGGCTCTTTCACTTTTCACCCTTCACTTTTCACTAATTACAAGTGAATGAGGCAAAGAAGTGAAAGAGCCTGGTCTTCCAGGGCTCATGGGAGACTCTTTCACTTTTCACTTTTCACTTTTCACTATTCTTCGTATCAGCAGCTCGGCGGCATAGAAAAGGGCCGCCGAAGCGGCCAGCATCAGGATGCGGAACGCCAGGAAGCCGGGCACGATCCCCTGCAGGCTGGGATGGACGCGGAAGGCGACGTTGATGTTCTCCGCTGGAGGCGTGACCCAGCCGGAGAGCAGGTGCAGGGCGGCGATGCCGGCCAGCGCCGCCAGCCAGCTGCGCCTGGGGAAGCCGGCCCGCCGCGCATGGCACACGCCGATGGACAGCCCGCCGACATGGGTGAGCGGCGATGTGAAGATGAATTCCCCGCCCGCGGCCAGGTCGACGGCCCACAACAGGTTGCCCAGGACCAGCCAGAGGACGCCGACGCCGTTCAGCGCCGGCCGCCTCGCCAGGACGGCGATGCCGACCAGCAGGCAGCCAAGGTGGCAGGCCCAGAGCAGGGCGCCCGGCACGCCCCGCCGCAGCCAGGTGACGGCGTGGACGGCGTAGAACGACAGCGCGGCCGCGCCCAGCAGCAGCTGCGGCCAAGTGAAAAGTGAAAGAGGCGAAGAAGTGAAAGAGCCTGGTCTTTCAGGGCTCATGTGAGACTCTTTCACTTTTCATTTTTCACTGTTTACTAGTGAAAGAGCCTGGTCTTTCCGCACTCATGGCAGACTCTTTCACTTCTCACGATTCACTTTTCACTCGCGAGATGGAGAGGATCTTCACGGGCCGATTGAGCGTCTGTCCGTCCGCCTCCAGGCGCTGAATGCGGCGGACGACCTCCATGCCCTTGACCACGAGGCCGAAAACGGCGAAGCCTTGGCCGTCGGGGTTGCGCCGGCCGCCGAAGTCGAGCTCGGGCTGGTCGTTGACGCAGATGAAGAAGCTGCTGCGGGCCGTGCCCGGGGCATCGCGCGCCATGGAGATCGCCCCGTCCACGTGCTTCAGGCCGGTCATTTGCGTGGTTTCGTGGACGATGGGCGGGAAGCATTTCTTTTCGTCGACGTCGCCGCCCTGGATGACCTCGATCCGCACCCGGTCTTTCGGCTGGTTCTGCGGGGTCACGACGCGGAAAAAGGTTGTGCCGTCGTAGAGCCCGGCTTCGACGTAGCTCAGGAAGTTGCCGGCGGTGACCGGCGCCTTCTTCGGGCAGACGCGGACTTGGATCTCGCCTTCATCGGTCGTGATGCGGCAGGTCACGCCGCCGGCCTCGGGCAACGCGCGGGAGCGGGCTGCGAAAGGCCGCACCGCCACCAACGCCAGGCACAGGAAGGTCAGCAGGGTTTTTTTCCGCTTGGGCATGGATCCAATGGTAGGGGAGCGTGCCACCCCGTGTCAAGGGCAGGGGGACAGGGAAGACGGCGGGAAGAATGAGGGAAGAGAAAGGGAAGAGAGAGTGGAAAAAACCCTGTCCGCGACTCTTCCCACTCTGCCTTCCCTCTGCCTTTCCCTTTGTTTTCCCTTGCTCTTCCCTTGAGCTTCTGCCGGCTTCGCAATCGCTTCCTGCCGCCTCACCTCATCAGCTTGCGGTAGCGGCCGGGCGACTCCCCCCAGTGCTCCTTGAAGCTGGAAATGAAGTACTGGTAGTCGGAATAGCCCAGGCGCGAAGCGAGATCCTTGACGGTCAGGAAGCCGTCGTCGTTCAGCATGTGCTCGGCGCGCAGCAGCCGCTGGCGCTTGATGAAAGTGTTGAGCGTCATGCCGCGGACGGCGTGAAAGACCCGCGAAAGGTGGCAGCGACTGACCGCGAAATGCGCGGCGAGCGTCTTGATGGTCAGGCCGCGGAATTCCTCGTCGGGCAAGCGCATGATATAGCCGAGCACGTTATTGGTGATGTCCTTGCACTTCATTCCTTTTTCCATGCTTGTCCTCGCCGCGGTATTTGCATGAATGGTGCCAAATATCAATGTGAGTGCGGATCACCGATAAGCAAGGATTTTGGGCAATGGGTCTCCCCACGGCGAACCGCCCGTCCGCTCGTGGCTGTCCCATAATAGGACAGTGCCGTTGGGAGGGCTCAGGAAAGCGAACGGAATCAAGGGCTCAGGCGGACATGGCGCATGTCCCATTTTGGGACAGCGCGGCGCCGGCCGCCCGGAAGGGCAGCATCCCGCCGGGATTTCCCGCTCTGACGCATGTCCCATTCTGGGACAGCGCGGCGCGGGGCGCGGTTGCATCCCCGGGCGATTCCGCTATAATGGCGTCTCCTCGGGGTGCCATGAACATGAAGCTGCTTTTGATCAACTGCTACCGGGAACAGTCGGGCGACAAGATCGCGGGTTACCGCGACTGGCTGCGCGCCGGCGCGGAAGCGGCCGGCATCGTGATCGAGCCCATGGAAATCGGGGACGACCGGATTGAACCGGACATGGGCACCGCCGCCATCGTGTCGGGATCGCAGAAGATGGTCGGCGACAACGAGGCGGGAACGGCCCTGCTGGAATTCCTCGCCGGCTGGCGCCGGCCGCTGCTCGGCATCTGCTTCGGGCACCAGGCGCTGGCGAGAGCCTTCGGCGCGACGGTGCGCCGCGACGACACGAAGCATTTGGGCGCAGGGGAGGTCCGCGCCGGCGCCGCGGCAGGGCTCTTTGCCGGCTTCCCCCCCGCCTTTCCCATGCACGAGAGCCATGAGGAGATCGTCGTGCGCGACGCCGCGCTGGAGCGCGAGTTTCACGTGCTGGCCGTGAGCGGCGCCGGCCTCGTCGAGGCCATCGTCCATCGCCGGCGCCCTCTGTATGGCGTCCAGTTCCATCCGGAGCGGTCGGGGGAGCTGGGAGTGCGGTTGCTCGTTAATTTCCTGAGAATCGCTCAGCATGAGGCTGCGAACTATCGTGACGCGTGACGCGTAACGCGTGACGAGTAACGGCAAACGAACGAACCCTATCCAAGAAATCGATCGAAAAGGAAATCCTGCGAGTCTCTTTCGCTTTTCCAAATTAGAACATCGGGAACTGGTTTCTTGGAGTGAAGGAGAAAGAAACGAGCATGGATCATGAAGAATACATCGGCAAATCAGGGCTGTTCCGCGTCACGCGTCACGCGTTACGCGTCACGGAATTTACTTCTTGATCGCGCTGAGCGCTTCCCTGGCCGCGGCGAGCAGTGGCTCGGCCGAGATCTCCCCGCCCACGGCGTTCTGCATCCACAGCTGCGGCACGAGGCGGCCGGCGCGGCACATGCGCTCCATCTCCCGGCCCAGGCTGCGGCCGCGCAGATGGCTCTCCAGCTGGAAGGCGATCAGGTGTCCCAGCGGGTAGTCGGGCAGGTAGAGGGCGGCGTCGATCATGTGCGAGTATGCGGCAAGGAGCGCCTGGTCGCGGACCCCGAAGACGGGGGCGTAATACTTGTTCCAGACCTCGCGGGCGCTGGCGATGACGGCCCGGCGCAGGGAATCGGCGCTGGCGCCGGGATTCTTGTACAGCCACTCCCAGACCTTCATGTCCACCATGGCCACGCCGGAGATCTCATAGGTCATCCACAGCGTGTCCAGCGCCTGCAGCTGGCGGGCGCGGCCGCCGGCGGCGGGATAGCCCAGCGCTTCCAGATCGCGGTTCTGGAAGACGAAGGCGAAGCCTTCGGTGATGGCGGTGTTGGGCACGCCGGCCATCAGCCAGGAGTCGGCCTTCTGCAGCGACAGCACCTGCTCGACGCAATGGCCCAGTTCGTGCATGGCGACGTTGAAGCCCTGGTAGTTCATGCCGCCGGCATCGGCCCTCGTGCGCAGGTGCGATTTCTCGGAGCGCATCTGCGCCCCCCAGGCGTGGCCGGCGCCGCGGGCCGGGTCGACGGCGATGCGCTCGGCGATGAAGGCGGCGCTGGCGGGCGTGAATCCCAGCTGCTGCAGGATGGGGCTCACCCCTTTCTCGAAGCGGGCCAGGCTGGGGTATCTCTGGCGCACGCGGCGGTCGAGCTCGGCTTCGGTGATCCGCGCCCTGGGCTTGAAGCCGTTGTACCAGATGTCGAACGGCCGCAGCTCGCGCCCCAGGCGCGAGGCGATCAGGGCGGCGGTGTCGCGGACCTCGGGCGACGTCAGCACCTGCTCCAGCAGCCTGGAGACGTCCGTCTCCAGCAGCTCGCGCTCCAGCTCGAACTTGCGCCGCGGGTGGCTGGGCAGCGAAGGGAAGTGCTCGTCCATGTCGCGCATGGCCTTGAAGACGTCCAGCAGGTGCATGTAGCGCGAGTTGGGCTCGGGGGTCCAGGCCACTTCGCGGCCGTCCTTGAACACCTTGTTCTTGTAAGGATTCCAGGCCAACTCGTCGCGGTCGATCACCGACTTGGGGATGTCCTGCTGGATGATGCGCTTGAGCACCTCGTGCAGCATGTCCTGGCGGGCCAGGCCGTCCTTCTCGGCATAGAGCGCCTTGATGTGGTCGCGCAATCCCCAGTGGCTGATCAGCTTCAGCGCGGCGGGGAAGAGCGCCCGGCCCTCGCCGTCGACCAGGCAGCCGGCGTGTATGTTGTAGCGCGAGATGTAGGTTTCGGCTTCGCTCAGGGCGGCGGCGGCGTTTTGGCTGACCCGCGCCGGCAGGCGCGAGAGGAACAGGTCGCCGCAGCGGGCGGCCGCCCACTCGCGCCGGCTCCAGCCGGGCCCCAGGTCGGTCTTCTCGGCCAGGGAGTAGGACGGAAAATTGAGCAGCACCTCGAAGGCGATCTGGCTCGCGAACAGATCGTCGCTGACATGGGCGGCGGGGTCGATCTGGCCGAAGCGCTCATCGATGGGCTGGATCTCGCCGCGCTCCTCCTGCAGCGGCCTCTTGAACTCGAGGCTGACGCGGTTCAGGTGGCCGTACAGCGTCTCGAGATTGGCGTCCAGGCGCTGAAACAGCGAGTCCAGCGCCTCCGACCCGGCGCGGAAAGAAGTCTTGCAGAACTTGACGAACTCCTCGGCGCTCCCGTCCTCGGGCCGCCAGAAGGCGGCCGCCTGGCGCACGCCGTGGTCGATGCGCGCCTTCTGCTCCTCGCCGTACCGGCCCAGCAGGTACTCGCGCACCCCGTCCTGGGTCTCCTTGTCGATGAACATGTCCTCGCCTCCCAGCGCGGCCGAAAGGAAAAATGCGGCCGCCACGACGGTCAGTATGCGGATGGGTTTCACCGGGGCCTCCAAGGGCTCAACTGTAGCACGACAGGTGCAGCAGGTCAAGAAGAACGACGGTCTATCGTGACGCGTAACGCGTGACGCGTGACGAGAAACAGCCCTGTAACGAAGGAACTCGTCTCCTTCTATCGCCCTTGGTGATGGGACTTCATATATAGAGAACCAGTTGGTCGGTGTCGCCGTTCTCTCCTTTTGAATCGATAGTGAAACTCATCGAAGCAAGGAATTCGCCGGGCACTGGGTTAGGCAGTTCGCGTTCAAGGATTTCGATTCGTGCTTTTTCGCGTCACGCGTCACGCGTTACGCGTTACGTGGTCTGAGCCGGTTCTTGGAGCTCCTTGTACAGCTCGATCTCGCTGGCGAAGAACAGCATTTTACTGAACTGGCGGCCGAGGACGTAGAACTGCTGCCACAGGAAGACGGCGAGGAGCAACGGCGGCGTCCCCTTGGGGAGGACGCGGGCGACCTCGAGATAGAGCAGCGTCAGCGCCACGAACGCCAGCCCGGCCAGCAGGTGGAGGCCCCAGGCCTTGAGGAAGCGCCGGCCGACGAGCTTCAGCATCCGCCCGGTCTCCTTGAGCACGCCCCGCCGCTTGCCGGCGGCCAGCCCGATCTTGATGTAGTCGAGGAACATGGAGATGATCCCCAGCAGCAGGAGCAGCGCCAGCAGGCGCAGGACGCTGGCGGCGACCACCGGCCACTCGGTCGCCGCCTGGCGCGTGAGGGCCCGGAGCAGCCGCGCGACCAGCCCGTGCAGGAGGCCGACGAACAGGAGATAGACGGGGATGGAGAGGAGGAACAGCCGCAGGAAGCGCCAGAAATGCAAGCCGCAGTCGTGGAAGAACTCGGCCAGGGTCGGGCGCGCGCCGGGGCGGAGCAGGCCGCCGATGACGCCGCCGTTGAGGAAGACGGCCAGCAGCAGGTACAGGAGCAGGGCCGCCAGCAGCAGGCCCATGACCAGGGGCGCGGCCCCCTGGAAGCGGGTGCCCAGGTCGGTCATCCAGTCGACGTCCATCCGGGACAGCAAAGAATCGGCCGCGAGCGAATGCGAGGCCTGGCCCTGGATGGCGACGGCGAACGGGGCGGCGACCAGCAGCGAGAACAGGAGGTTGATCGCCCACAGGCGCAGGGCCAGCCGGCCCTGCCTGGCGGTGGTCCCGAGAGCCTTCGAGAACAGCTTGAGGTTCGACATGGTGTTCTCCTAGATCAGCGAGCCGGCGAACTGCAGGAGGTTCTGCACCCAGAAGAGCAGCCGGGCCGACCAGCGCAAGGGCCCGGCGGAGCGCGCCTCGGCCGTGCAGCTGTTGTTGCTCAGGTCGCGGTCGACGAGGAACACGGCGTCGGGATCGACCTGCGCATAGCGGATGCGGCTGGGGCCCTCGTAGACGAAGTCGATCCAGCGTCCCTGGCCGTCCCATTCCTCGACCTTGCGCGCGCCGTTGGCGAAGACGACCAGGACTTTCAGCCTCACGCCGGGGCCCGGGCGCGCCTCGCCGAGGCGCTCGACGCGCACGCGCGTGGCGTACCGCTTCGCCTTGGTTTTCCGGTCCTGTTCGCGGGCGGCCTTGCCCGTGACCTCGCTCCTTTTGCCCTGGCGCTCGAAGACGCCGCGCGGCGCGCGGATCTCGGCGGAACCGGCCCGGGTCACGCCGTAGTCCCACTCCCGGGCGGAGAGGAACAGCTCGTCGAAGAGCCAGGTCAGGTCCCGGCCGCTGACCTCGTTGGCCACGGCGATGAAGTCGCGGGTGGTCGGATGGCGGAAGCGGAAGCGGGTGTGGAACGTGCGCATGACCCGCAGCATGGCCTCCTTGCCGATTAGGTTCTCCAGGGTGCGCAGGTTGGTCGCCGCGCGCATATAGACGTTCATGGCGTAGCTCATGGACGAGGAAAAGCGCCAGGAGGCGGTCTGCACCGGGTCGAGGCGGGCGGCGAATACGGCGGCCATGCGGTCCATCTCCAGGTCGGAGTACTTGAAGGGGCCGGTGTAGCGGGTGAGGGGGATGCCGGCGACGTTCAGCGGCACCGAGCCGGCGCCGTAGGCCTTGGCCAGGACCTTGCCGGTGGAGTAGGTGTTGATCCCCTCGTCCAGCCACGCTTCCTCGAACTCGTTGCTCGCCGCGAGGCCGTACCAGTAGCCGTGGCCGAACTCGTGGATGATCACCATCTCCGGGTCATTGGCCTGCGGCGTGGCCAGCACGCGGGTGCCGGCGGTGAACAGCGTCTGGTACTCCATGCCGCCGGCGCCGCTGCGGAAGGGCGGGTCGACCATGGTCACCTGGGCGTAGGGATAAGGGCCGTACCACAGGCCGTAGTACTTCAGGGCCGCGCGCAGCGCCTTGAAGTGCCGCTCCGCCTGGGCGCGGTGCTCGGGGTTGATCAGCAGGACCATCCTGACGTCGGGAAGCCGGACCTGGTCGACCGGCAGGCGCAGGGCGCCGGCGACCTCGCGGTACTCGGCCTCGCTCACCTCGCGGGCGGCGACGAAGTCGCGCTCGAGGCGGACATAGTCGGGATCGGCGGTCCAGGCGAAGTCGTGGATGCGCTCCTGGGCGAACGTGTGGGTGGCGGTGCCGGCCTTGCCGTCGCGGCGCGTCGCGATCTCGCGCCCCGCGGCGCCGACCACGAATGGTTCGGGCACGGTGATGTGGACCTTGAAGTCGGCGAAGTCGGCGAAGAATTCGCTGTTCAGGTGGTACTGGTGGCAGTTCCAGCCCCGGCCCTCCTGGTACACGCCGGGCTTGGGGAACCACTGGCCGATGAAATACCCGTCGTGGTAGTAGCCCGAGCGGCGGACCGTCCTGGGGATCCGGGCGCGGAAGGCGATCTGCAGGTCGGCTGATTCTCCGGGAGCCAGCGGTTTGGGCAGCCTGACGCGCATGACCGTCTGGTCGCGCGGGTGGAGCGGCCGGTCGGGGAGCATGAACTCCATCGTCGGCTTCAGGTCGGCGCCGCCGTTCAGGCGGATGGCGTCGATGTCGATCCAGCCCCAGTCGCCGTCCTTGACGTCGGTGTCGCCGTGCATGTCGGCGCCGAAGTCCTCCTGGCGCGCCTCGCGCATGAAGGCGCTCTCCTCGTTCTTGAAGGCGTTCCAGTAAAGGTGGAACCAGATGTCGGGGACGGTGTCCCGGCTGGTGTTGGTCCAGCGCACGGCCTCGCGGCCGTGCAGCATCTTCTGCTCCGGGTCGAGCGTGACCCAGATCTCATAGTGCAGCGGCATCCCCCCGGAAGCCGCCGCCGGAGCGGCGTTTACCCCTGTTGCCGCAGCCCGGGCCGGCTCGGGGACCTGAGCCAAGGCCAGTAGCGGAAGAAGAAGGAGGGTGGCGATCAGGGATTTCTTCATGGGAGAACCTCCGGGGATTTCATCGCTAAATAAACGAGAAACGCCGGACAATAGTTTCGGTTTATTGAACGAGGCGAACGGCGGAGAACGCGCAGAGGGCGGCCGACTTCAACAGCTTTATTGAGCTCAGGGAAGATAAAAGGAAGAGCGAGGGAAGAAAGAGGGAAGAGAGAGTGGAAAAAACCCGATCAAAATTTCTTTCTCACTCTGCCTTCCCTTTGCCTTTCTCTCTGGCTTCCCTCTCTCTTCCCTGAAGCTTCTGAAGCCGTATGCCGTATACCGTACACCGTATGCCGAATGCTCGTTTTCAACCTGGAACGTGGCACGTGGTACGTGGAACCTCTGGCTTCTAGATCAACGGCCAGGTCTGGGTGGGCAGGCAGGAGTCATCTTCACTTCATGGTGATTGGCGGACGGCCGACGGCGCACGGCGGACGGTAAAACCTTCTGAGAACTAGATCGTGATTGGGCTTCTACCCTATGCCGTATGCCGTACACCGTATGCCGAATGCTCGTTTTCAACCTGGAACGTGGCACGTGGTACGTGGAACCTCTGGCTTCTAGATCAAAGGCCAGGTTTGGGTGGGAAGGTAGAAGATCATCTCCACCTGGGTGCCGGCGCCCTTCTCGGAGATGATCACCAGCTTGTCGGCGAAGCGCTTCATGTTGGCGATGCCCATGCCGGCGCCGAAGCCGCGTTCGCGGACATGGTCGGGGGCGGTGGAGTAGCCCTCCTTCATCGCCTTGTCCAGGTCCTCGATGCCCACGCCGTTGTCCACCACGCGCACGATGAAGCGGTCCTCGTCCTGGAAGAAGTAGATGTCGCCCTGGCCCTTGCTGTGGATGACCACGTTGGTCTCGGCCTCGTAGGTGGCGACGCCGACGCGGCGCACGATGTCGTTGTGGAAGTTTTTGCCCGCCAGGTAGCGCTTCAGCATGGCGGCGCCGCTGCCGGCGGCGTCGATGTCGGCGGTGTCGATCTGGTAGTGGAAGCTGGCCTCGTCGGCCTTCAGCCGCTCGCCGGTGATGGCCGAGTACTCGGCGTTCAGGGTGCGGGTGCGCTGCTGGTCGTGGATATAGATGAGGTTGAACTTTTCCACGATGCCGTGCAGGATGTCGTCCTTGGTGATGATGCCGCAGACGCGGCCGTCGTCGTCGACCACCGGGAAGCGCCCGAACTTGTAGCTCTCGAAGCGCTTCACCACCGCCGGCAGCGGGTCGTCGCGGCGGAGGGTCACCACGTTGGGCGACATCAGGCGGCGGATGGGATCGTTGAGCTTGTTGAACTCCAGGGCATGGATGATGTCCTCGATGCTGATGATGCCGACCAGGCGCCGGTTCTCGTCGACCACCGGCATGCCGGAGATCTTCTTGATCTTCATCAGTTCCTTGGCGTGGGCGATCTTCTTCTCGGCGGAGATCTCCACCACGTTGGTGCTCATGATGTCGCCGGCGCGGATGTCCTCGAAGATGGCGGCGTAGCGCGAGAGCTGGTTATTCTTTTCCGGCATCGCTGCCCCGCAGCCCCATGGCGAAGAGCTTGCCGCAGGAGGAGAACAGGTAGCCCCGCGTGCGCAGCAGCAGGAAGTTGTTCTCGCGGGCGTAGGCGATGGTCTCGGGGGCGACATTCTTGCCGCGCACCACGATCAGCCCCAGCAGGTCGGTGACCAGGGCCGAGCGGATGACCTGGGGGTAGGTGTAGCCGGTGAGCACCATCATGCCCGGTTGGGTCAGCGCCAGGATGTCGCTGATCATGTCGCTGGCGCCGGCCGAGCGCACCTCCTCGTCCAGCTTGCTCTCCCCGGAGAGCACTTCGGCGTCGAGCAGCGCCACGATGTCACGGACTTTCACCATGCGTTCCTCCCCTGGCGGCCCCGGCGGTCAGTTCTCGCTGTAGATCTCCTTCTCGTACACGGTCTCCAGGCGCAGCTTGTGCTTGGCCTCCTCCTGGGCCAGGGCCAGGAAGGTGTCGCGCAACCCCTCGTCCTGGGCGATGGCGGCCAGGTCGCTGTAGAGCTTGAACGAGGCCTTTTCGCGGCGCATGGCCACGATCAGCGCCTCCTGGTAGTCCATCTCCGGGGTGGGCACGATGTCGACCAGGTAGTCGACGATCTTCAGGTCGGTGACCTGCTTGGCCGCGGGCTTGAAGGAGCTGCCGCCCTTGACCCGCTGCAGCTTCTCCTTGTGCTTGAGCTCCTCGCCGGCGAAGAGGACGAACTGCTCGCTCAGGGCCCTGTTCTCGAGCTTCTGCGCCCACTCCAGGTAGAACTGCCGGGCCTCCTCCTCCTTCTCGATGGCGAAGTCGAGGATCTCGTTGACCGACTGGAAATTGGCGATCACGTCCATGGGCTGGCCGCAGCAGACCAGCTGTCCCTTGCCCTCGGCGATCACTTTGACGATCTTGCCGCATATCGCGCATTTGTAGAATTCGCTCATGTCCACCTCCGGGAATTTGCGGCAGCATTGTAGCAAAGAAGCATCGGTTCTGCAAGGAACATTAGAGCAAGTGATAGTGATTGCGTTCGTGTTAGCAACCGCAATGAACGAACTCAAAAAGAGCACGAGCGACTGCTTAGAGCTCTTCAAGCATCCGAGCATCCGTTGCTTGCTGACGTCGGACGCCGAACCTCGAACGTCGAACCTTGAAGCGTAGGAGGTTCCTCTTTCTTAGAATAAAGTTTTGCCGCTAACTATTTCTTGACAATCGGCTGCTTTTTTACTAGTATACGATCCGGAAATGGTCCCGGGGCGGCGCACGCCCCAGGTCGACTTTCATAGGCAGGAGGAGCGGTCCCCGCGGCCGGAAAACCCTCCCGCTGCAGGAGATCCGCGATGCAGGTCAAGGATGTCGCCGCGAAGCTGGGGTTCAGGGTCCTGGCCGAGGGCCGGGAGCAGGAGGTCACGGGCGGCTATGCCTCCGACCTGCTCTCCGACGTGATCGCCAACGCCGAGGAAGGCTGCCTGTGGATCACGGTGCAGCGCCACCTCAACATCGTCGCCGTCGCCCAGCTGAAGAAGCTGGCCGGCATCGTCATCAGCCGCGGCGGCGAGCCGGACGCCCCCGTGCTGCAGCGGGCGGCCCAGGAGGGGCTCTTCGTCCTGGCCAGTCCCGAGGACACCTTCACCGTCGCCGGCCGCCTCTACGGCCTGGTCCGCCCCGGTGGGTGACGTGCCCGCGCGCCGCGTGTCGCCAGCAAACCCGTCGTCTTCATCATACACAGGAGGCTTGCCATGGAAGCTCAAGCGGTCCACGTCCCGGATAACGAGCAGTACCGGGAGCTGAAGCGGTTCATCGACGCCAGCCGCGGCGTCCCCGGCCCGCTGATCCAGGTCCTGCACCGGGCGCAGAAGATCTTCGGCTACCTGCCGCTGGAGGTCCAGCACTTCGTCGCCCGCGAGCTGGACGTCCCGCTGGCCAAGGTGTTCGGCGTGGTCACCTTCTACAATTTCTTCCGCCTCGACCCCATCGGCGACCACATCGTCAACATGTGCCTGGGGACGGCCTGCCACGTCAAGGGCGCCTCGGAGATCATCAAGGCCCTGGAAAAGGAACTGGGCGTCAAGGTGGGCGGCACCACCGCCGACCGCTTCTACACCCTGTCCACGGCGCGCTGCTTCGGCGCCTGCGGCCTGGCGCCGGTGCTGATGCTCGACGAGGAAGTGCACGGCCGGCTCAACCCGCAGAAGGCCATCCAGATACTTCGCGAGATGAAGGCGCGGGCCGCGGAAGCGGCCGCCGCCGAAACGAAGGAGGAAAAATGAAGCTCGAAGACCTCAGGAAGATCCGCGAAAAAGCCGAGAAGGATATGCTGCTGCGCGCCGCCTCCACAAGGCTGAAGGTGGTGGTGGGCATGGGCACGAGCGGCATCGCCGCCGGCGCCCGCGAGACGCTGAAGGCCTTCCTGGACGAGATCGAGAAGCGCGATTTGCGCGACGTCGTCGTCACCCAGGCCGGCGAGCGCGGCCTCAGCTCCCACGAGCCGATCGTCACCGTCATCGAGGAGGGCAAGCCCTCGGTGGTCTACGGCCACGTCGACGGCGAGCTGGCACGGCGCATCGTGGCCGAGCACCTGGTCAACGGCAACCCGGTCTCCGCCGCCATCATCGAAGTCAGGGAATAGGCAAGCGAGGACGGCATGAAGAAACGGCTGGACGTGCTGGTCTGCGGGGGAGGCGCCTGCATCTCCTCCCACAGCCATGAATTCAAGGAAAAACTGAAAGAGGAGATCGAGAAGGCCGGGCTGGGCGGCGAGCTCAACCTGGTCGAGACGGGCTGCATGGGCCCCTGCGAGCAGGGCCCGGTGATGGTCGTCTATCCCGACGGCTCCTTCTACTGCAAGCTGAAGGAGGAGCACGCCGAGCGCATCGTCCAGGAGCACTTCCTCAAGGGGCGTCCGGTGCAGGAGCTTTTGTGGCAGGCCCCCGAGGCGCGGCGCATCGTCGAGGAGAAGAAGCAGGCGCCATTCTTCGAGAAGCAGCTCAAGATCGTCCTTTCCAACTGCGGCCGGATCGACCCGGAAAACCTGGACGAGTACATCGCCACCCGCGGCTACGAGGCCCTGGGCACGGCGCTGACGCAGATGACCCGCGAGGGGGTGATCGACGTCATGACCCGCTCGGGCCTGCGCGGCCGCGGCGGCGCCGGCTTCTCCACCGGCATGAAGTGGAAGTTCGCCTACGACAGCCAGAACGAACAGAAGTACGTCCTGTGCAACGCCGACGAGGGCGACCCCGGCGCTTTCATGGACCGCGCCGTGCTCGAGGGCGACCCGCACTCGGTGCTCGAGGGCATGGCCATCGCCGGCTACGCCATCGGCGCCGACAAGGGCTACGTCTATGTGCGCGCCGAGTATCCGCTGGCCATCCAGCGGCTGAACGCGGCCATCGCCCAGGCGCGGCAGGCGGGCCTGCTGGGCGAGAACATCCTGGAGACCGGCTTCCGCTTCGACGTCGAGCTGCGCATGGGCGCCGGCGCCTTCGTCTGCGGCGAGGAAACGGCGCTGATGGCCTCGGTCGAAGGCTTGCGCGGGCAGCCGCGCCCCAAGCCGCCCTTCCCGGCGGTCAAGGGGCTGTGGGGCAAACCCTCGATCATCAACAACGTCGAGACGCTGGCCACCGTGCGCCACATCATCCTCAACGGCTGGGAGTGGTTCGCCGCCATCGGCACCGAGAAGAGCAAGGGCACGAAGGTCTTCGCCCTGTCGGGCAAGGTGACCAACACCGGCCTGGTCGAGGTGCCCATGGGCATCACCCTGGGCGAGCTGGTCTACGACATCGGCGGCGGCATTCCCGGCAACAAGGCCTTCAAGGCCGCCCAGACCGGGGGCCCCTCGGGCGGCTGCATCCCGGCCAAGTACCTGAACACGGCGCTGGACTACGAGTCGCTGAAGGCGCTGGGCTCGATCATGGGCTCGGGCGGCCTGATCGTCCTCGACGAGGACAGCTGCATGGTCAACATGGCCAAGTACTTCCTCGAGTTCTCGCTCGAGGAGTCGTGCGGCCAGTGCGTCCCCTGCCGCGTGGGCCTGAAGCAGATGCACGCCCTGCTGGAGAAGATCACCACCGGCACGGGCACCATGGAGGACCTGGACAAGCTGGAGAGCCTGGCCTACACCGTGCGCGCCACGTCGCTGTGCGGCCTGGGGCAGGCGGCGCCCAATCCCGTCATCTCGACCATCAAGTACTTCAAGCACGAGTACGTCGAGCACATCCGCGACAAGCGCTGCTCGGCCGGCGTCTGCGCCGCCCTGTTCGTGGCGCCCTGCGTCAACGCCTGCCCGGCGGGCGTCGACGCCGCCTCCTACGTCTCGTACATGGGCGACGGCCGCCGCCGCGAGGCCTATTTCCAGCACATGCAGAACAATCCCTTCCCCATCGTCTGCGGCCGCGTCTGCCCGGCGTTCTGCGAGACGAAATGCTCGCGCGGCAAGTACGACCAGCCGCTGGCCATCCGCGAGGTCAAGCGGCTGTTCGCCGAGTACGCCATCGAGGAGGGCTTCGGCTTCGCGCCGCCCGCCCGGCCGCACAAGGAGAAGGTGGCGATCATCGGCGCCGGCCCGGCCGGCCTGGCCTGCGCCTTCTACCTGACGCGGCTGGGTTACCTGCCGGTGGTCTTCGAGGCGCTGAAGGTGGCCGGCGGCATGATGAAGGTGGGCATTCCCGATTTCCGCCTGCCCAAGGACAAGCTGCAGGCCGAGATCGACGTCATCGCCCGCGCCGGCGTGGAGATCAAGTTCAACTCCACGGTGGCGTCGGTCGACGACCTGCAGAAGAAGGGCTTCGCCGCCGTCTTCATCGGCAGCGGCGCCCACCAGGCCCAGGCGCTCCCCATCGAGGGCAGCGACCTGAAGGGCGTCTTCTCCGGCATCGACTTCCTGCGCGACGTCAACCTGGGCAAGAAGGTCAGCATCGGCGACGACGTGGTCGTCATCGGCGGCGGCTCGACGGCCATGGACGCCGCGCGCATGGCGCGGCGGCTGGGCGCCCACAACGTGCGCCTGGTCTACCGCCGCACCCGCGCCGAGATGCCCGCCCAGCTCGAGGAGGTGGTGGGCGCCGAGGAGGAGGGGGTCGAGATGGACTTCCTGGCCAACCCCCTGCGGGTGGTCGGCAGGGGCGGCAGGGCCGCCGGCCTGCACTGCATCAAGACCAGACTGGCCGACTTCGACGACTCGGGGCGGCGGCGCCCGGTGCCGGTGCCGGGGAGCGAGTACACCATCCGCGCCAGCGCCGTCATCTACTGCCTGGGCCAGAAGCTGAGCCTGGGCCTGACCGGCGGCAAGCTCAGCCTGGACCGGCGCGGCCACATCGCCGTCGACCCGCAGACCATGGCCACCAGCATGCAGGGGGTGTTCGCCGGCGGCGACGCCGTCAATCCATCGACCGTCATCGAGAGCGTGGCCCAGGGGCGCAAGGCGGCCGTCGCCATCGACCGCTTCCTCGGCCGCGCCGGCGCCCTGTTCGACAAGCCGCGCCAGGTGGTGGCGGTGCAGTACGACGAGGAGGCCTACCTGAAGACCATCGCCCGCAAGGAGCCGCACATGGAGTCCCCGGAGCGGCGCCTCGCTTACCCGGGCCTGGAGGCCAGCCGCGGCCTGACCCTGGACGAGGCGGTCGAGGAGGCGCGGCGCTGCCTGCACTGCGACCGCGTGCAGCCGCCGCAGAAGGAGAGCGTCGCGGCCGAGACCGTGGCCATCGAGGCCATGCTGTGAGGTGAGGATGAAACCCGAAAAGATCCTGAAGCGATACGGGCGCTCGGGCGACAACCTGCTCGCCATCCTGCATGACATCCAGGACGCCAGCCCCGAGCACTACCTAAGCGACGCCGACCTGCGCTCCGCCGCCGACTACCTGCGGCTTCCCTACAGCTTCGTCCACGGCGTGGCCAGCTTCTACACAATGTACAGCCTGAAGCCGCGCGGCAGGAACCTCATCCGCGTCTGCCAGTCGCCGCCCTGCCACCTGCTCGGCTCGTCGACCATCTCGCGAGAGCTGATCAAGGTCCTGGGCGTCGGCTTCGGCGAGACCACCGCCGACCGGCTGTTCACCCTGGAAATGACCTCCTGCCTCGGCGTGTGCGGCGTGGCGCCGGCGATGATGGTCAACGACCGCGTCTACGGCAACCTGACCGCCGAGCGCATCGCGGGCATCATCGACGACCTGAGGAGGGCCCAATGAGCGTCTTTCGCACGCACGTGCTGCTGCCGGTCGACGTGGGAACGGCCCAGGCCGGGGTGTTCGAGGTCAAGCGCCGGCTGGAAAAGGAGCTGAGCGTCCGCCAGATGCTCGACGAGGTCAAGGTGCTGGAGAGCGGCACCGTGGGCATCGTGGGCAAGGGCGTCATCCTGGCCGTCTATCCCGACCGCATGTACTATTTCAACGTCCGCGAGGCGGACGTGCCGCGCATCGTCGACGAGCACCTGCTCAAGGGGCGGGTGGTCGCCGGGCTGGACCATGCCGCCATCGCCGTCTCCCCGTCCGTCCCCGGACCCAAGGTGGGCCTGACCCGCGCCCAGCGGCGCATCGTCCTGGACAAGGCCTGGACGGTCGACCCCGAGAACATCGACGAGATCATCGCCGCCGGCGGCTACCGCGGGCTGGAGAGGATCCTCCGCGAGGCGCTCCCCCCCGAGGCGGTGATCGAGGAGATCAAGAAGTCGGGGCTGCGCGGCCGCGGCGGCGCCGGCTTTCCCACCGGCATGAAGTGGGAGTTCACGCGCAAGGCGGCCGGCGGCGAGAAGTACATCGTCTGCAACGCCGACGAGGGCGAGCCGGGCACCTTCAAGGACCGGCTGATCCTCGAGGGCGACCCGCACCGCCTGATCGAGGCCATGGCCGTCGCCGGCTACGCCATCGGCGCCGGCCGCGGCTTCGTCTACATCCGCGGCGAGTACCGGCTCTCCATCGACCGCCTGCAGAAGGCCATCGCCCAGGCCCGCCAATACGGGCTGCTGGGGAACAACATCCTGGAGAGCGGCTTCTCCTTCGAGCTGGAGATCCGCAAGGGCGCCGGCGCCTACGTCTGCGGCGAGGAGACGGCGCTGATCGAATCGCTGGAGGGCAAGCGCGGCAACCCGCGCGTCAAGCCGCCCTATCCGGTGACCCACGGCTTGTGGCAGAAGCCGACGGCGGTGAACAACGTCGAGACCCTGGCCAACGTGCCGGGGATCATGGCCAACGGCGCCGACTGGTTCCGCCGCATCGGCACCGACAAGTGCCCGGGCACCAAGGTCTTCACCGTGCTGGGCCACGTCGAGTACCCGGGCCTCGTCGAGACCGACATGGGCACGCCGCTGCGGGAGATCATCTTCGGCTTCGGCGGCGGCGTCAAGGGCGGGCGGAAGTTCAAGGCGGCGCTGCTGGGCGGCGCGGCCGGCGTCTTCGTCCCCGAGAAGCTGCTGGACGTGAAGATGGACTTCGAGAGCCTGAAGGAGAACAAGGCCGTCCTGGGATCGGGGGCGGTGCTGGTGATGGACGAGACGGCGTCGGTCGTCGAGATGCTCTTCTCCATCGCCAAGTTCTTCGCCCACGAGTCGTGCGGCCAGTGCGTCCCCTGCCGCGTCGGCACGCGGCAGATCCTGGACATCGCCTGGCGCATCCGCCAGGGACATGGCCGCGCCGGCGACGCCGAGACGATGCTGCAGCTGGCCGAGACGATGTTCAAAACCTCGCTCTGCCCGCTGGGACAGTCGCTGGTCATGCCGGTGCGGAGCGCGCTGGAGAATTTCGCCGAAGAATTCGCCCTGGCCGCCGGCCAGGCCGGGAAAGCATAAGGAGGAATCCATGTCGGAAATGGTCACCATCGTCATCGACGGAAAGGAAATCCAGGCCGCGAAGGGCGCCAATTTGCTGCAGGTTGCCCGCGCCAGCGGCTTCGACATCCCCGGGCTCTGTTTCTATGAAAAGGTAACCCCGACGGGCGACTGCCGCCTGTGCATGGTCAAGATCGAGGGCCGCCCCGGCATGGTCCCCTCCTGCCTGGTCAAGGTCGAGGCGGGGATGAAGGTGACGGCCTTCGACGAGCAGCTGGAGTCGACGCGCAAGATGCTGGCCGACGTGCTGCTCTCCGAGCACAACGACGACTGCATCACCTGCGACCGCGACGGCGACTGCATGATCCAGGACCTGGCCTTCCGCTACGGCCTGGATACCCCCAAGCGCACCTTCGCCCCCGTGTGGCGCGAAGTGCCGCAGGCGCCCGATGCGACGGCGCCGGTCCTGGCCTACGACTCCTCCAAGTGCATCAAGTGCGAGCGCTGCGTCAAGGCCTGCTGGGAGATCCAGGGCAAGGGCGTGCTGAGCATGGCCCAGCGCGGCATCCACAGCCACGTGGTGGCCGGCACCGGCCAGTGGACGCTCTCGGAGTGCGACGGCTGCGGCGAGTGCGTCCAGGCCTGCCCGGTGGGCGCCCTGATGGAGAAGCCCAACTACGGGACGCGCGTCAAGAAAAAGGACGTCGAGCGCAAGGTGGTCACCACCTGCCCCTACTGCGGCGTCGGCTGCCAGCTTGAGCTCTGGATCCGCAACGACCGCATCGTCAAGGTCAAGGGGGCCGACGCCGTGCCCAATTTCGGCGCCTGCTGCGTCAAGGGCCGTTTCGGCCTGGACTTCGTCCACCGCGGAGACCGCCTGACCCGGCCGCTCATCCGCCAGGATGGCCAGCTGGTCGAGAGCAGTTGGGACGAGGCCCTCGACCTGGTGGCCGCCCGGCTCGGTGGCATCAAAAAGGAGCACGGCCCCGCCGCCCTGGCCGGCCTCTCCTCGGCCAAATGCACCAACGAGGAAAACTATGTGTTCCAGAAGTTCGTGCGCGCCGCGTTCGGCTCGAACAACGTCGACCACTGCGCGCGGTTGTGCCACGCCTCGACCGTCGCCGGCCTGGCCCGCTCCTTCGGCTCGGGCGCCATGACCAACTCCATCGAGGAGCTCGAGCACGCCGAGGTGATCCTGGTCACCGGCTCCAACACCACCGAGACCCATCCGGTCATCGCCACGCGCATCAAGAAGGCCGTCCTCTTCCACGGCGCCAGGCTGATCGTCGTCGACCCGCGGCGCATCGACCTGGTCCCCTACGCCGAGAAGTACGGCGGCATGTGGCTGCGGCAGAAGAACGGCAGCGACGTGGCCTGGGCCAACTGCATGATGAACGTCATCATCGGGGAGAAGCTCCTGGCGGAGGAGTTCGTCAAGACGCGCACCGAGGATTTCGAGGCCTTCAAGAAAGTCATCGACGGCTATCCCCCCGAGAAGATGGAGAAGGTCACCGGCATCCCGGCCGGGGCGCTGCGCCAGGCGGCGCGCCTGTACGCCGGGGCCCAGCATGCCGCCATCGTCTACTCCATGGGCATCACCCAGCACATCACCGGCACCGACAACGTCATGTCCATGGCCAACCTGGCCATGCTCACCGGCAACCTGGGCAAGGAGTCGTGCGGTGTCAACCCGCTGCGCGGCCAGAACAACGTCCAGGGCTCCTGCGACATGGGCGCCCTGCCCAACGTCTTCCCCGGCTACCAGGCGGTGACCGACGCCGCGCTGCGCGAGAAGTTCGAAAAGGCCTGGAACGTCAAGCTCGACGACAAGGTCGGCCTGACCGTCACCGAGATCATGCACCAGGCCGCCGCTGGCAAGGTCAAGGGCCTCTACATCATGGGCGAGAACCCCATGGTTTCCGATCCCGACCTCGGCCACGTGAAGAAGGCCCTGGAGAAGCTCGACTTCCTGGTCGTGCAGGACATCTTCCTCACCGAGACGGCCCAGCTGGCCGACGTGGTGCTGCCGGTGGCGTCGTTCGCCGAGAAGCAGGGCACGTTCACCAACACCGAGCGCCGCTCGCTGTGGGTGGAGAAGGCGGTGCCGGCGCCGGGCGAGGCGCGCATCGACTGGGAGGTCATCCGCGACGTCTCCACGCGCATGGGCTACAAGATGGAGTACGGGTCCATCCAGGACATCATCGACGAGGTCAACCGCATGGTGCCGCAGTACGCCGGCATCACCCATGAGCGGCTCATGAAGGGCGAGAGGCTGCAGTGGCCCTGCCCCAATCCCCAGCACCCGGGAACGAGGTTCCTGCACCGCGACAAGTTCACCCGCGGCCTGGGCAAGTTCTTCGCCATCGACTACATCCCGCCGGCCGAGTGGCCCGACGACAAGTACCCCTTCCTGCTCTCCACCGGGCGGCTGCTCTACCATTACCATACGGGCAGCATGAGCCGGCGCACCGGCGCCCTGCCGCAGTACGTCCCCGGCCCCTTCATGGAGATGCATGTCGCCGACATGAAGCGGCTCGGCCTCGACGAAGGAAAGAAGGCGAAGGTCACGACCCGACGCGGCTCCATCGAGATCGAGGCGCGCCAGAGCCCGCGCGTGGACGAGGGATCGGTGTTCATCACCTTCCACTTCGCCGAGGCGGCGGCCAACGTGCTGACGAACGACGCCATCGACCCGATCGCCAAGATCCCCGAGTTCAAGGTGGCCGCCTGCCGCATCGAGGCCCTGGGAGCTTGAAGCCGGATCCGGCGCGGGAGCCCTAGCCCGCGCGGCGGCTGGCCGCCGCTCGCGTTCAGGCCTTGAAATCAGCGAAGCGGGCGAGAAGGAATTCGGCCAGGGCCTTGGTGCCCGGGAGATCGCGGCGAACGCGCTTGACATAGACGCAGAACTGGTCGTCCATCCATCCTCGGCCGGGAAATAGGTCCAGCAGCTGGCCCCGGCGCAGTTCGCCCTCCACCGTGTAGCGCGGCACGAAGGCCACGCCGATGCCGGCCAGCGCCCCGTTGATCAGCCCGCGCACGTGGTTGATCTGCATGATGTGGGCCGGCAGCGCCGGGTTTTTCTGGGGCAGCGCCATGACGAAGTTGTTCCACCACTCTCCCTTCTCGTCCAGGGACAGCATCGTCACCCGGGCCAGGTCGTCGGGATCGCGCAGGCGGTTCCTGTGGACGAAGGCGGGGGAGGCGACGACGGCGTAGCGCTCGCGGAACAGGAAGACGCGTTCGACGTCCCGGTGGTGGCAGGGCTTGCAGTCGATGATCAGGTCCAGCTCGTCGCGCAGCAGCGGCGCGTGCAGGTGGTGGGAAAATGTGCAGTGCAGGCGGATCTCGGGATGGAGCGGGATGAAGCGGGCGAGCTCGCGCAGGAGCAGGGTGGTGCCGAATTCCACCGGGGCGCCCAGCATCAGCTTGTGCCGCAGCGGTCCGCCGCTTCCGTGCAGGATGCCCTCGCAGCGCTCGATCTCGCCGAAGATGCGGTCGCAAGCCCGGAACAGCTCTTCCCCCGCCTCGGTCAGCTCGTACTCCCTGCCGCGCCGGATAGACAGCCGGGTCCCGGCGGAGCGCTCCAGTTTTTTCAGGGCGTGGCTGACCGCGGATTGGGTGACGAACATACGCTCGGCGGTCTGGGTGACGCTGCGCAGCCGGGCAAATGCCCAAAACGTCTTCAGTTGATGAAGGTCGAGCGCCATTTTTTATTATTATTTATTTTCATGCTGCATATGAACAGAATGAATTATTTGCCTGGTCGGTTTCATGGTATATTGGGAGGGCATTCATGTCAAGTCAGGTGCGGGCCGCCCTCGCTGGCTGCCTGATTCTAGGGTGAGTACAATGAACGCAACGATCCAACTGACCGTGGATGACAGGGAAACCACTGTCGCCGAAGGCATGACCATACTTGAGGCGGCGCGCCAGGCAGGCATCCAGATCCCCAGCCTGTGCCACCATCCCAACCTGAGGCCGACCGCCTCCTGCGGCGTCTGCGTCGTCGAGATCGCCGGCATGCCCGGGCCAAAGCGCGCCTGCTGCACTCCGGCCGAGCAGGGGATGAAGGTCACGACCAACTCCAAGGCGTTGCGCTCGCTGCGCAAGACGCTCGTCGAGCTGATCCTCTCCAACCACGCCACCGAGTGCCCGACCTGCGCGGCCAACGGCAAATGCGAGCTGCAGGACCTGGCCAACGCCATGGGCGTGGACTTCAACCGCTTTACGCTCATCGTGGAGGACAAGCCCATCGACGAGTCCAGCCCCTCGGTGCACCGCGACCCCAGGAAGTGCATCGCCTGCGGCCGCTGCGTCACCGTCTGCAGCGACATCCAGTCGGTGTGGGCCATCGACATGGTCAACCGCGGTTTCGACGTCAACGTCAACACCTTTTTCAAGGAGGGACTGGGCCGCAGCGCCTGCGTCAACTGCGGCCAGTGCACGGTGTTCTGCCCCACCGGCGCCCTGCGCGAGCGCAGCGAGACCGACGCCGTCTGGGACGCCATCCTCGACCCCAACAAGATCGTGGTGGTGCAGGAGGCGCCCGCCATCCGCGTCACCCTGGCCGAGGAGTTCGGCATGGAGATGGGCATGGTGACCGTGGGCAAGATGTACGCGGCGCTCAAAAAGATCGGCTTCGACTACGTCTTCGACACCAACTTCACCGCCGACCTGACCATCATGGAGGAGGGGACCGAACTGATCGAGCGCGTCAAGAGCGGCGGCGCCTTGCCGCTGATCACCTCCTGCTCGCCGGGCTGGATCAAGTTCATGGAGACCTACTTCCCCGGCTTCGCCGGCCACATCTCCACCTGCAAGTCGCCGCAGCAGATGTTCGGCACCATGGTCAAGACCTACTTCGCCAGGGAGAAGGGGCTCGACCCGGGCAAGATCGTCTCGGTGTCGATCATGCCCTGCACGGCCAAGAAGTTCGAGGCGCGCCGGCCCGAGATGCGCGACTCGGGTTACCAGGACGTCGACCACGTGCTGACCACCCGCGAGTTCGTGCGCATGATCAAGGAGGCCAAGATCGACTTCCGGAACCTCCCCGAGGAGAAGGCCGACGACCTGATGGCCGCCTACACCGGCGCCGCGACGATCTTCGGCGCCACCGGCGGCGTCATGGAGGCGGCGATCCGCTCGGCCTACTTCCTGCTGGCCGGCAAGAACCTGGACAACCTCGACGTCAGGGCCGTGCGCGGCCTGGAGGGGATCAAGGAGGCGTCGCTCGGCATCCCGGCCAAGGGGCTGGGCGACCTGACCGTCAAGGTGGCCGTGGCCCACGGGCTGGGCAACGCCCGGGCGCTGCTGGACAAGGT
>JAKLEC010000129.1 GCA_022711715.1 Acidobacteriota bacterium | reverse complement strand
GTGCAGCCTGGCGGCGAGGCGGCGAACCTCGGCGCGCGGGCTGAGGCGCCAGCGGCGGAACATGTGTTCCAGGGTGCGGGCGTTGACCGTCATGCCCACCTGGCCGCCGGCGGCCAGCGGCAGGACGAAGCGGGCGTCCTCCTTGGCCCAGCCCTCCACCAGGCGCTGGCCCGTGGCGCTGGAGACGAGTTCCGCGTGCTGCCGGCGCAGGCGGCGGTGCAGGCGCGCGAAGGCCGCGAAATAAAAGCGGAACTGCCGGCCGCTGATGTCCTGGAACAGGGCGCGCAATTTCGGGTCGCGCAGCTCGGGCGGGCGCACCCGCTCCCCCTCCAGGGTGACGTAGCGCTGCGACTTCTCGGTGTAGGAGGCGAGGCGGAAGTGCTCGATCTCCTCCAGCGCCAGGCGCGAGACGCCGATGAGGTCGAAGTTGAATACCGCGTGCTCGGCCACCGAATGGTGCCCCATGGCGAAGATGATGCGCTGGTTCGAGCGCCGCGCCTTCTCCACGTCGCGGCAGGCCTGGCGGCGCAGCGCATCGATGGCCAGCGGGCTGCGGCTGATGCGGGCGTAGGCGGCGCTGAGCGTCTCCGGCGTGAGGTCGCCGCCGCCGGCGAGGCGCCGCAGCCGCTCCGCGTCGACGTTGAAGCCCGCCAGTTTCACGCGCATGCCGCCCCCCCGTTGCCCCGCCTCAGATCAGCTTCATCTCGGCCAGGCGCGTCATCACGTCCTGGGCGCATTCGTCGACGGTCTGGTGGTTCCAGACGTCGAAGCTGGGAATGCGCTCCTCCCGGGCGAGGCGGGCGAAGCGTTCATCGTCCTCGCGGCCGCGCTCCAGCGGGTACTCGCGCATCCCGGCGCGGGGGGTGCGCTTCTTCAGCGCCGCCGCGTCTGCGCGCAGGCGGAAGACGACATCGTAGGTGGGCATCCAGAAGCGGGCCAGCGCCGCCAGCAGGGCGTCGCCTCCGGCCGGCCGGCCGGGGGCATCGGGCTGGCGCAGGCATTCGCACCACTCCAGCCAGTGGTCGGGGAGCGCTCCGTCGCACAGGAGGAAATCGGGACCGTCCTGGGCGTGGAGGTTCTCCTCGTTGATCTGGCTGGTGATGAAATAGAATTGGCTGACGAAGCCGGTCTTCTGGTCGAAGTCGAAGGGGGCGTTCGGCTTCAGGTCGGGGACGTCCTCCACGCGGTACTTCAGGGACAGCAGCTTCTTCACCTCGGCCAGGGTCGAGGTCTTGCCGCTGCCGGGGACGCCCGAGAACGCGATCTTGTGCATGGCCGGATTGTAGGCGACGGCGCCGGCAAAGTCAAATTTACTTTTGCCGCGGATTTTGCTATGATAGGCGGGATGAACTTGCCGGCGCAAAACGAACTTCAGACCCGACCATGACCAACCAGGAGATCGCCCGCGCTTTCGACAAGGTGGCTTTCTTTCTCGCCATGAAGGACGAGAACGAGTTCAAGATCGGCGCCTACACGCGTGCCGCCAAGAGCATCCGCGAATTGCCGGTTCCGGTCGAGGACATGCTGCTGGCCGGCGAGGACCTGACCAAGGTCGACGGCCTGGGCAAGATCCTCGCCCAGAAGGTCGAGGACCTGGTCATCATCGGCACGCTCAAGGTGCTGCAGGAGCTGCAGGCCGAGTTCCCCGACAGCCTTTTCGAGCTGGCGCAGATCAAGGGCATCGGCCCCAAGACCGTGCACAAGCTGTTCGACGTCCACCGCATCCGCTCCCTGGACGACCTGCGGCGCTTCCTGCAGGACGGCGGCAAGCTCGCCGTCCCCGCTCCCTACGAGGCGCGCATCCGCGAGTACTTCAGGCGATGAAGGTCGTCCTGGCCTCGGCGTCGCCCCGCCGCCTGGAGCTCCTGCGCCTGATCGGGCTGGACCCCGAGGTGCTCCCCGCCGACATCGAGGAGGCCGTTCTTCCCGGGGAAACGACCGAGGGCTTCCTGCGGCGGGTGGCCATCGCCAAGGGGCTGGCCGTCTACCGCAAGCGCTTTTTTTCGTCGCTGCTGGTCTCGGCTGACACCGTGGTGCGGCTCGGCGACGAGCTGATCGGCAAGCCGGCCAACCGCGAGGAGGCCGGCGTCATGCTCTCGCGCCTCGCGGGCCGCGAGCACGAGGTCCTGACCGGGCTGGCGCTGCTGTACCGGGGCGAGACCTCGTTCGCCATCTCGCGCACCCTGGTGCGCTTCAAGGAGCTGGGCGGCGGCGAGATCGGCCACTATCTCGATCACGAGAACTTCATGGACAAGGCGGGGGCCTACGCCATTCAGGGCCGGGCCGCCGTCTTCGTCGAGCGCATCGAGGGCTGCTACTTCAATGTCATGGGCTTCCCCCTGAACCTGTTCTACCGCCTGCTGGGCGAACGAGGAGTGAAGCTGTATGGCTGAACGAGGGAGGCAAGAGCCCCGGCGCACGGCGCGGCTGCTGCCGGACGCCATCGAGGCGCTGCGCATGGGCATGGGCGGCATCCCCATCCAGCGCCTGGGCACGGGCGACGCCGACCGCGTCCTGGAAAAGGCCGTCGACTCCGGCATCAATTTCTTCGACACGGCGCGCGGCTACACCGACAGCGAATCCAAGTTCGGCCGCGTCCTGAGCCGCCTCCGCCAGAAGGTGCTCATCGCCTCCAAGTCGTTCAGCCGCGGCGCCGCCGAGATGCGGCGTGACATCGAGACCACCCTGGGCAACCTGCGCAGCGACTACGTCGACCTTTACCAGTGCCACAACGTGGCCAGCGAGGCCGACCTGGAGAGGATCCTGGCCCCCGACGGCGCCGTCGCCGGCATGGTCCGGGCGCGCGAGCAGGGCAAGGTGCGCTTCATCGGCATCAGCGGCCACAAGCCGCGCATCCTGGTCCAGGCGCTGGAGCGCTTCCCCTTCGCCGCCGTCCAGGTGCCGGCCAATTTCATGGAGACCGACGCCATGGCCGAGCTGATCCCCGCGGCACGCCGTTGCGGCGCCGGCGTCATCGCCATGAAGCCGGTGGGCGGCGGCAACATCCGCGAGACGGCGCTCAACTTCCGTTTCATCTTCGTCAACGGCGTCGACGTGGCCATCCCCGGGATGGACACGGAGGCGCAGGTCGCGGCGAACGTGGCGGCGCTGGACGATCTCTCGCCGCTGAACGAGGCGGAAACCGCCCGGCTGCAGGCGGAGAAGGAGCGCCTGGGCGAGCGCTTCTGCCGCCGCTGCGAATACTGCATGCCCTGCCCGCAGGGGCTGCCCATCTCGTTCCTGCACGTGCTGCGCAATTATTATTTCGTGTATGACCTGAAGGAATGGGCGCTGGAGCGCCTCGCCGGCCTGGCCAGGACCTACAGGGACTGCGCCGCCTGCGGCGAGTGCGTCGCCAAGTGCCCCTATCATCTCGACATGCCTGCGATCTTCCGCGAGACGTGGGAGAAGATCCAGGCCGACCGCCGGCCCGGCGCCGCTCAGGACTGAAGCCGATTCAGTTCTGTCCAAGACACTCGTGACGCGTAACGCGTGACGCGTGACGAGTAACAGCCCCAGATCAGGCTCTGCTGTCCCAAGTAAATCGTTTTATGGACAGGCCG
>JAKLEC010000128.1 GCA_022711715.1 Acidobacteriota bacterium | reverse complement strand
CTCCATGGCGAGGCGGACGCTTTTGTGGTGAAGCTGGCCCCGGACGGCAAGATCGTTTTCGCCACCTTGATCGGCGGCAGCAAGAGGGAACACCATACGCGCATCACGGTCGATGGCGACGGATCCATCTACCTGGCGGGAGGCACTCACTCCCCCGACTTTCCGGTGACCCCCGGAAGCTACGATACCCGCTTCAACGGGGAAGGAGAGTGGGCCGGCGACGTGTACGTCGTCAAGATGGATCCAGCCGGAAGCGGCATCGTCTGGTCGACCTTCCTGGGTGGAAAAGTGGAGGAGACGGCAGGGGGCATCCGCATCGACTCCAGGGGGAACGTCGTGGTCGCCGGGGTCACGTGTTCGCATGACTTCCCCACCACGAAAGGGGCCATCGGCAGCACGTTCGCGAAGCAGGTCTCCTTCCTGTCCAAGTTTAGCCCCCATGGCGATGCGCTCCTGTTCTCCACTTTCCTGGGAAATGGGACCGGCGACATGATCACGGGACTGGCCGTCGACAGGCAGGACAACATTTATGCGACCGGCTACACGGCGACCCCGGATCTTCCGGTGACCGCGAATGCCATGCGCCGGGATCTCGGGCCCGGCAACGATCACTTCCTGGCCAAGGTCGATGGCACGGGCACCCGGCTCCTGTACCTGAGCTATCTGGCCGCCCGAGGGGACGTGAGCGCCGTCCTTTCCTGGGCGGATCCGGACCGGCTGGCGGTGTGCGGCAGCACGGCCGAGGACGGGTTCCCGATCACCGCCAGGGCGCTGCGCACCGTCCGCAGGGGAGAGAGGGACTGCTTTGTAGCAGTCTTCCATTCCAGCGACATGAAGCTGGAGTATTCCTCTCTGCTCGGGGGAAGCGAAGCGGACGCAATCGAAAGCGTGTCCTTTCTCGATCCCGATACGGTCATGGTCGGCGGCATTACGACATCAGCGAATTTCCCGCTCACGGAAAACGCCCTGTTTTCCGAGTTCCCTTCCTGGGAAAAGACCTTCAACAACACCTTCTGGGGACGCAGGAAATCCTTCGTCTCCGTGATCGACATCCGCAACGGCAGGCTCCTGTACTCCAGTTACCTGGGCGCCTGCTTTCACATCAGAACGGCTGCGGACAAAGGCGGGAGCATCGCTTTCATCGCCGAAGCAGGGCAGCGCGAAGCCGCCGGGACGACGGGTTTTCCCGTCAGCGAGAATGCCCTCCAGGAACCGCCGACCTATCTCATGCTGGGACGATTGATTCTGAATCCCCTTCCTGTCGAGAGCAATCAAAAAACCGGCCGGAACAAATAGTGGCGGCTGAGCCATGACCGGGAAAGCAAGATGATGAATACCTTTTGCCTTTTACCGGTCGCGTTCATTCGCCAGGATAGGCCCGCATGGCAACAATCAGCGCACAGGAGACCCGGCCCGACGGGCCGCCGGTCACCGGTCAGGGCCCTCCGCTTTTCCCTTTTTCCTTTTGCCTTTTACCTTTTTTGAAAATGGAAGAATGGCTTCCTGGCTGAGCCGGGCTTTCATTTCGGGATCAATGGTTGACGGAACGGCTGCAGGCGCACGTACCCTGAAGACGGCCATCGCATGTCAGGGACCGCGCAGATTCTTCAGGAGCGCATTCACCGCAATCGTTTCCGTTCTTCGAGGGAAAGCGCGCCCACACCTCGGCCCCGACGGAGGAGGTGCCGCCGGGGCCCAGCGACAAGTGTCCCGCGCGAACTATTTCTTCTTGATCGGGTTCAGCCGCTGGAAGGTCGGCACGTCCAGCGGGTCCTCGAAGGCCTCCGGGCCGTGGGTCATGTTGGGCATGGTGCCGTCGTTGACGTAGCCGCGCAGGTCGACCCCGGTGGCGGCGGCCGGCCGGCCCTGGCCGAGGAACAGCTGCCCCTGGGGCGTCGGCTGCCGGTAGGCCGGTTCGCCGGCGGCGAAGGCCGGAGTCGGCGTTTTGACGCGCGCCGGGGTTTCGGCCCGGCCCTCCTTGAAGCCGGTGGCGATGACCGTCACCCGCAGCGTGTCGCCGGCGTCGGCGTCCTCGATCACGCCGAACTTGATGGTGGCGTCGGGGGCGGCGTTCTGCGTGATCAGCGAGGAGATCTTCTCGATCTCGGCCATGGTCAGCGTGGCGGCGGCGGTGATGTTGTACAGGATGCCGGTGGCGCCGTGGATCGACTGGTTGTCCAGCAGTGGCGAGTTCAGGGCGCGCTGCGTGGCCTCCTCGGCGCGGTTCTCGCCCTTGGCTTCGCCGGTGCCCATCAGGGTGACGCCGCGGACGGCCATGGTGGTCTTGACGTCGGCGAAGTCGACGTTCTGCACGCCGGTGGAGGAGATGATGTCGGCGATGCCGCGCACGGCCTGCAGCAGCACCTCGTCGGCCTTCTTGTAGGCCTGCTTGTAGGTCAGGGTGGCGTCGTTGAGCTCGAGCAGTTTCTGGTTGGGGATGACGATGATGGCGTCGACGTTCTCCTTCAGCTTGCGGATGCCCTCCTCGGCCACGCGCATGCGCTTCTCCTTCTCGAAGTGGAAGGGCTTGCTGACCACGGCCACGGTGAGGATGCCCATGGTGGAGGCGTGGTTGGCGATCACCGGCGAGGCGCCGGTGCCGGTGCCGCCGCCCATGCCGGCGGTGATGAAGACCATGTGCGCGCCCTCCAGCACCTCCATGAGCGGCCCGGTGTCCTCCAGGGCCGCCTGCTCGCCGATCTCGGGGTTCGAGCCGGCGCCCAGGCCCTTGGTGATCTTGTCCCCGATCTGCAGGCGCAGGGCGGGAGGGGCGATGGTCGACAGCACCTGCAGGTCGGTGTTCACGGCGACGAACTCCACCCCCTTCAGCTCCTCCTCGATCATGCGGTTGACCGCGTTGCCGCCGGCGCCGCCGACGCCGATGACCTTGAGCACCGCGCCGCGCTTCTTCTCGCGTCCGAACGTGATCTTGATGTCGTCGTCCATGCTCCCTCCTAGATGCCGAAGTAGTCCTTGAACTTTTGCACGACGTTCTTCGGCTTGTTGCGGATGTATCCCTTGTCCTTCATGTCGGCGAAGCCGTACTTGATCAGCCCGACCGCCGTGGCGAAGTCCGGCGTGTTCACCTTGTCGATCAGGCCGCCGACGCCGTGGGGGTAGCCGATGCGCACCGGGATCGAGAAGATGCCGTCGGCCACGTCCAGAATGCCGTCCAGCAGCGCCGTGCCGCCGCTGATCACCACGCCGGCGTTGATCGAGTTCTGCAGCCCCTCTTTCTCGATCTCGGCCTTGACCATCTCGAAGATCTCGTAGGCCCGCGGCTTGAGGATGTTCATCAGGATCGAGGTGGAGATCTGCCGCGGCTTCTTGCTGCTGATCGCCGGCACCTCGATGGTCTCGTCCTTCAGGTTGGGGTCCATGGCGCAGCCGTAGCGGCGCTTGATCTTCTCGGCGCGGTCGATGGCCGTGCGGATGCCGATGGACAGGTCGGTGGTGAAGTTGTCGCCGCCCAGCGGGATGGTGCCCGAGTAGCTGATCGACCCCTTCTCGAAGACGGCGATGTCGGTGGTGCCGCCGCCGATGTCGATGGAGAGCACGCCGAGCTCCCTTTCGTCGGCGGTCAGCACCGCCTCGGCGGTGGCGATGTGCGACAGCACCGTGCCCAGCACGTTGACCTTGGCCTTCTTCAGGCACAACAGCAGGTTCTTGGTGGCGGTCAGCGAGCCGGTG
>JAKLEC010000127.1 GCA_022711715.1 Acidobacteriota bacterium | reverse complement strand
AGCTGGCCCGAGTCATGCTCCTCGCCCCCGAACTCTACCTGCTGGACGAGCCGACGGCCAATCTCGACCCGCTGAGCGCCAAGAGCATCGAGGCCGCCATCGCCGCGCTGGCGCGCGAAGGCCGGACAGTCGTGCTGGCCACCCACAACCTGACCCAGGCGCGTCTTTTGTCGGGTCGCATCGCCTTCCTCAAGGCCGGTCGGCTGGTGCAGTCGGGGCCGGCCGCCGAAGTGCTCGGCCGCCCCCTCTCGCTCGACATCGCCGAGTTCTCCGCCGCCGAGAACATCCTCGCCGGCAGCCTGGCACGGCGCGACGGGACGACGTTCCTTGACTGCGGCCCGCTGGTCCCCCCTGAAGGGGGGCAGCGGCCTGGCGGCCCGCTCGCCATCGAAGTGTTGAGCGAACGCAGCGAGGGTCGGGCCGCCGCCGTCATCCGCCCCGAGGACATCCTGCTCTCGGCCGGACCGCTCTCCTCATCGGCCCGCAACTCGTTCCGCGGCACGGTGGCCGCCGTCGCCGACCTGGGAGCGCTGATGGCCCTGACGGTCGATTGCTCCGGCGTTCCCCTGACCGTCTTCATCACCCCCGCCTCCTGCGCCCAGATGGGGTTGCAGCCCGGTCGCGAGACGATGCTGACCTTCAAGGCGACCTCGGTCCATCTGCTGCCCCAGGATTGAGGGGGCTTCTTTCCTTGCCTCGGGGCGTGAGCGGGGGTATACTCGCGAACGGGACGCCGGACCAGGAGGACGCTCATGGACAAGGTCGTGTTGCAGGCCGCCGACCTCGACGGCTATCTCTCTCCCGCCGACAACGAAGCCATCGCCCGGGTCGAGGCGCTCTACGCCCGCGCGGCGGCCGATTTCGCCGTGCTGGAGCAAGGCGCGGCGACGGAGCGCGCCGCGGCCGAGGCGCGGCTGCTGGCGCTGTTCAACGAGCTCGGCGAGCGCCTGCAGCAGGTGGTGCAGGGCGAGCGGCGCATCCACGTCTACTCGCTGGAGACGCCCGAGTTCATCCACGGCGAGGCGTCGCGGCTGGTGGCCAAGCTGCGCGACGTGCGCACCGGCAACCCGGAGTTCGTCTACTACATCCAGCGCGCCTACGAGATGCTGTTCCACCTGGCGTTCGCCGGGCCGCGGCGCCAGGGGCGCCACCCGATCTTCGTGCGCACGCCGGTGACCGTGCCCGCGGCCAACTACGCCGTGCACAAGATCCCCGACATCGACGCCATGACCGGCGACGGCGTGATGTGCGTCATGCTGCGGGCGGCGCTGCTGCCGTCGATGATCGTGGCCAAGGAGATCCAGGAATACTCCACGCGCGGGACGGTCACCCCATTCGCCCTGTTCAAGATCAGCCGCGACGACAGCCGCAGCGAAAGCGACATGGCCTACATCCTGGACCTGAAGCGCTCCTACTTCGACGTGGACGGCCTGCGCGGCCGCGACCTGTTCTTCGCCGACCCGATGAACGCCACCGGCGGCAGCCTGGTCACCGTGATCCAGTACCTGCGCGGCCGGGGGGTGGCGCCGCGCTCCATCCGCTTCTTCAACGTCGTCTCCACGCTGAAGGGCGCGCTGCGCATCGTGCGCGCGGTGCCCGAGGCCGAGGTCTACACGCTGTGGATGGACCCGGCGCTCAACGAGAGGGCTTACATCCTGCCCGGCCTGGGGGACGCCGGCGACCGCATCAACGGCCCCGACCGCCCCGACGCCCCGCGCGACATCATCCAGCTGATCGCCGACTACGGGACGCGGGTGACCTCGCTCTACCGCGACCAGGTGCGACAGATCGAGCGGGTCGTCCTCGGGCGGTAAGCCCGCCGGCAGGGGCGCCCGCGACCCGGCGGGGAAGCGCCTTCAGAAGACCTCGCGCCGCACGTGGCAATAGGGCCGGCCGCCCGTCTTCCAATAGTAGCGCTGGTGATCGTCCGCGGCCGGCCAGAATTCGCCGGCGGGGCTGAGGCGCGTCGCCACCTGGCGGCCCCGGTCGCGCAGCTCGGCGATCAGCTTCGCCGCCGCCTGCTTCTGCGCCCCGTCGAGATAGAAGATCTCCGAGCGGTACTGGCTGCCGATGTCCGGCCCCTGGCGGTCGACCTGGGTGAAGTCGTGGGTCTCGAAGAACAGCCGGGCCAGCTCCTCGAAGCTGACCTGCGCCGGATCGTAGACGACCCGTACCGCCTCGGCGTGGCCCGTGTCGCCGCCGCACACCTGCTCGTACGTCGGCTTGGGCAGGTGGCCGCCGGTGAATCCCACCGTGGTGGTCAGCACGCCGCGGCGGGCCTGCAGGACATGCTGGGTGCCCCAGAAGCACCCCGAGGCGAAGATGGCGGTCTCGGTGCCGCGGCCGTCGATGGGGATGAAGCTCATGGAAGCAGAATTGACGCAGTGGCGGGTGTCCTTGGCGGTGAAGCCTTCGCCGAGGAACACGTGGCCCAGATGGGCGCCGCAGGCGGCGCAGAGGATCTCGGTGCGCCGGCCGTCGGCATCGGGCCGGCGGCGGACAGCACCGGCGATCTCCTCGTCGAAGCTCGGCCAGCCGCAGCCCGAGTCGAACTTGGCCGTGGAGCGGTAGAGGAGGGCCCCGCAGCGCCGGCACACGTAAGTCCCTTTTTCATTGAATGCATGATATTTTCCGGAGAAGGGGGCTTCGGTCCCCTTGTGCACGATGACCCGCTCCTCGGCGGGTGTCAGCCTGTCGTCGGCCATGTTCACCTCGGGCTTGGCCAGCAGCGAGTACAAGGCCGCGGCGGCCGTAAATGAGATTACAAAGGTGGCATATTTCATGGATACAATGATGGCGTCGTTTTGCCTTTCCGTCAACCGCCGGCCGGGTTTACTCTTTTTTTCTTGCGGTGAGCGTGTACATCGCGAAGAGGATCAGCACGCCGATGTACAGGAAGGGCACGCCCCAGGGCCACAGCGGGTGCCCCTTGATGAGAAGCTTCACGGCGTAGGTTAGCGCGCCGGAGACGGCCGTGATCAGGAGCCAGATGACGAAGATCGTCTTGAAAGCCATGCTTTCCTCCCGGGTCTATATTCTACTTCCTGGGAATCACCTTGGCAACATGCGGCGCGCTCACGGCAGCCGGGAGAGGCCCATGGCCGCGGCGAATTCGCGCAGCAGCGGCAGCCCCCTGGCGGACCGGGTCTTGAGCTCGACCAGATAGCGGTCCCGGTGCACCAGGCCCAGGGTGGATTCGCCCTCTTTCTTGTCGACGCGCTCCACCACCGCCAGGCCGCCGACCGTCCCGGTCTGCTGCGTCACGCCGGCGTCGTCGACGCGGATGCCCATGGAGATCACCATCTTGAGCGGCGCCAGCAGCGCCGAGGCCGTGCCGGCGTCGGTGAGCTGGAGATGGACGGCAGCTCCTCCCGGGCCGGCATAATCGGCCCGCAGCATCGCGGTTTCCAGGTTCTCGTGGCTTGCCCTGTCGTAGCGCGCGTCGCGCGGCTGCCAGCCGGGGACAACGGGCAGCGCCGCGCGCAGCGCCCTTTCCGAGGCGATCACGATCGCGCCGCCCTGCCCCTTCTGGTTCTGTCCCGCCAGCTGCTGGAGGCTGCGCGCGGCATCGCCCTGGCCTGGCAAGGGCGCCGGCCGGCGCTTGGGCGCCAGCAGGACGACCAGGGCGGTGACGATGGCCAGCAGCAGCAGCGTGCCGCCGATGACGATGGCCGTCATTTTCTTGTAGGCGCTGACCTGGGACGGGTCACGCTGCCGCTCTAGGCCGCCGATCATCGCCTGGATCCCCTCCATCTCCGTTCGCGCGGCGTTGACGGCGGCCGTTTCGCCGGCGAGGGCGGGATCGGCGGCCGGGGCGGCGGCCAGCTTCCCGCCCAGCCCGCGATACA
>JAKLEC010000126.1 GCA_022711715.1 Acidobacteriota bacterium | reverse complement strand
ACCGGCCGCCTGACCGGCTGACGCCTGGAGGCGCCCCGGCGGCGGCGCGGCGCGGCCGGCGGCGGCGGCGGCGCGAATATGGGCAGGTGCATGTCGTAGGGCGGGCCCTCGAACGCGGCCTGGATCACCACCTGGAGCAGCTGCGGATAGCGGATCCCCGCCCGCTCGGCCGAGCGGGCCAAGCCGATGCCCTTGTCCAGGCAGGGATTGCAGTTGACCTCCAAGACCCGCGGTTCCCCGTCCTCGTCGAGGCGGATGTCCACGCGGCCGTAGCCCCAGCCGCCGATCACGCGGAAGGCGCGGATGGCGGCGTCGCGGATGCGCTCGGCCAGCGCCGGCTCGACGCGCGCCGGGCAGATCACCCGCGTGCGCTTGAACTCGACCGAGCTCTCCACCCATTTGGCGGCGTAGGACATGATGGGCGGGATGCCCTGCGGCAGGCGCGAGTAATCCACCTCGGCCAGCGGCAGCACGCGCAGCCGGCGGCCGCCCAGCACGCCGACGTTGAACTCGCGGCCGGGCAGGAAACCCTGGACCAGGGCCGGCTGCTTGTAGGCGGCGATCACTTCGCGCACCTTGTCGCGCAGCGCCTTCTTGGAGTGCACCACCGAGTCGCGCGCCATGCCGATGCCGGCGTGCTCCTGCGCGGCGTGCACGATCAGCGGGAAGCGCCACTTGCGGCGGTCCACGTCGCCGATCCTTTCCAGCAGGGCGGTGTCGGGCGGGATGGCGATGCCGGCCCCCTTCATCAGGCTGAGCGCCATGTACTTGTCGCGGCTCAGGCCCAGGGCGAGCGCCGGCGAGCCGGTGATGGGGTAGCCGAGCATGCGGATGAAGGCGGCGAAGCGCATCTCGTAGAGAGCGCCGTGCACGACGTCGTCGTACTGGTTGAACACGACGTGGGGACGGATGCGGATCAGCCGGCGCTGGAGGCGGGACAGCTCGCTGGCCAGGTGGATCACCGTGACGTCGTGCCCCAGGCTGCGCAGGGCGCGCGCCATGCGCCGGATCATCAGCTGCAGTTCATGACCGGAGCTGCTGTCGCCGGGAACGGCCTCGTGCGCCGTCTCCTCGTACGAGTTGTACACCAGGGCCACGCGCAGGCGCTTCATGGACGTTTTCCCGTGTCCGTCATGACCCCATCTTAAAATAAAATCCTTCCCGCTGCAAGTCGCCCCGCCGGCGGCAGGGGCGGGTTGCGCCACGGCTCCTCGTCCAGGTAACGCTCGACGATCTCCTCGATCACCACCTGCGGGCGCATGCCGGCGATGGCTGCGGCGGGGAAGGCGTGGTTGCGGTCCAGCGCCCAGCGGCTGCGGCGGAAGTGCAGGGCCAGGAGCGGCTTCAGCGTCTCCCCGAACGAGTCGTGGATGACGATCGCCGTGCGCCGTGCCGCACCGCGGCAGCGCAGGGCCGTCCAGGCGCCGCCTTCCTCCGCCGTGGCAGTGACTTCGGGCAGCGGCCTCCTGGGCACCATGCGCCGAAAGGGGCCGGGCGGGTCCCAGGGGATGAGCAGCAGCTCCTCCAGGTCGCGGCTGCGTGGGCCGGGAACGAAGGCGAAGTCCTCCGCCGGCAGCGGCTGCAGCGCCGGGAACACGCCCGCCAGGCTGCGCGCGATCTCGCGGTAGGCGAGGTAGCGGCCGAGATCGTTCCAGTGCGAGTCGGTCGGCCAGTAGACGAGGCCCTGGCCCTTGCCGGCCCGCAGCGCCGGGCGCAGGTCGACCAGGGGAAATCCCGGCGCCACGGCGGCCAGGCGCTCGCTGAGCTGGTCGAGCCGGGTGCGGCGGCCATGGGGATAGCCCGCCGGCATCTGCTCGGGATAGATGCTGCTCTTGTTCGGGGCGACGACCAGCCGGTAGGCGATGCCCTGCTCCGCCAGCCAGCGGCGCCGTCCCTCCAGGGCGCGGCACCAGCGGTCGAGCTCGTCCTCGGTGAACGGGCGCAGGCCCAGGAAGTAGCGGCGCTCGTCGACCGTCGGCGATTCGCGCCCGACGAAGAGCCAGCGTTCCCTGCCGACCACCAGCGTGGCGATGGATGCCGCGCCCAGAACACGGACCTTCAGGCCCATGTACAGGCGGACAAGATCGCGGCGGATGGGGCTGGTGCGCTCGTACTCCGCCGCGAACTCGCGCAGCCGGTCGGAGAGCGGCCGGCCCTTCACGGCCGCTGAAGGCGGCGGCGCCTCGCGAAGGGTGTTGTCTCCGGCCCGGCCGCGGCGCAGCCCGGCATGGGCCAGGGGCAATGCCAGCCAGGCCAGGAAGAGGGCCAGGGCGCCGGCGGCGGCGAGGTCTCGCCGCCGCCGCGGGGGGGGTGGAGCGCTGCGCGTGAAAAGGGCCATGGCTCAGAACCTCAGGTACAGGAAGGGCTGGTAGCTGCCGCCGGCGATGGCCAGGGTGCTGAGGGCGGCGACGAGCGCCAGGAAGGCCAGGCGGGCCGCTGCCAGGGCCGAGGCGGCCAGGCGGGGCCGCCCCGGACGCCAGGGCGCGAGGAGCCGGCGGATCCGCTCGCCGAGCCAGGGCAGCAGCGGGACGCTGCCGGCCAGCGCCACGGCCGCGGCGGCGAGCACTTCGCGGTCGACGAAGAGCGCCGGGAAATAGAGGGCGCCGCTCCCCCGGCCCAACCCCAGCAGCGCCCGGAAGAACGCGCCGGCGTAAGCCGGGCTGGGGGAGCGGAAGAGCACCCAGCCGCCGGCGACGGCCAGCATGGCGTAGAGATGGCCCCAGGGCCGCGGCGCGCGCTTCAGGCGCTTCTCCCAGCCGAAGTGCTCCAGGAGCATGAAGGCGGCATGGTACAGCCCCCACAGGGCGAAGCCCCAGCCGGCGCCGTGCCAGAAGCCGCACAGCAGCATGGTCAGGGTGGTGGCCCCGGCGTAGGACCAGCTTTCCGCGCGCACGCCCAGGTAGCGCTCCTGCGGCAGCCGGCCGAGAAGGCGGTAGGCGAGGGGCAGGAAGATGTAGTCGCGGAACCACTGCGAGAGGGTGATGTGCCAGCGCGTCCAGAATTCCCGCACCGACCGCGCCCAGTAGGGATGGCGGAAGTTTTCCGGCAGGTCGAACCCGAAGATCGCGCCCAGGCCGATGGCCATGTCGCTGTACCCGGAGAAGTCGAAGTAGATCTGCAGGGCGAAAGCGGCCAGGCCGATCCAGGCCAGGCCCAGGTCCAGCTCCCCGGCGGGGAGCGAGAAGACGCCGTTGGCCGCCCGGGCCAGCGCGTCGGCGACCAGCGCCTTCTTGCCCAGTCCCATCACGAAGCGGCGGATGCCGGCGCGCAGGCGCGGCGCCGTCACCCCGAAGCCCGCTTCCATTTCGGCGAAGCGGCGGAAGGGGACCAGCGGCCCGGTCAGGAGCTTGGGGAAAAAGGTGACATACAGGGCGATGCTCGCCAGCCGCGGCCGCCCGGCGCCCGCTCCGGCGCGGCGGCAGTCGACCAGGCAAGAGATGGCCGAGAACAGGAAGAACGAGATCCCCAGCGGCAGGTGGACCTGCTTGAAGCGCAGCGGGGGCAGGGCGAGGAAGGCGCGCAGCGAATTGAAGCTGGCGGCCAGGAAGCCGCCGTACTTGAAGTAGACCAGCAGCAGCAGCGTCAAGGCCAGCGCCAGGGCGAATCCGGCCCTGCCGCCCCGGCGTCCCCAGCCATTCGCGCGCGCCGCCAGGTACAGGGCCAGGACCACGACGGGCAGGATGGCGGCGTACGGCCCTTCGCTCCAGTAATAGAGGAACAGGCTGGCGGTGACGAGGAAAACCCGGCGCAGCCGGGGCGGTGCCAGCAGGAAGAGCGCCAGCGCCAGCGGCAGGACCAGGAACAGGAATGCGTAGGAGTTGAACGCCATGCCGTTCGTCAGGAAAGGAGTCTAGCACAAACGCCCGCCCGGCAGAAGCGGGTGCCGCGGGATCAGGCCGGCGCGGCCGCCGGCCTCACTCGTA
>JAKLEC010000125.1 GCA_022711715.1 Acidobacteriota bacterium | reverse complement strand
GCACGGCCATGGGCGGCATCTGGGCCGACCAGTCCTGGGGCCGGTTCTGGGGCTGGGACCCCAAGGAGAACGGGGCGCTGCTGATCATCCTGTGGTGCGCCATCCTGCTCCACGCCCGCCGCGCCGGATGGCTCGGCCGGGCCGGGCTGGCTGCCGGCGCCGTCGGCGTCATCGTCGCCGTGGCGCTCACCTGGTTCGGCGTCAACCTGCTGGGCAAGGGCCTGCACGCCTACGGCTTCACCCACGGCGTCGGCCGCGCCCTGGCCGCCTTTGTCATGGGCGAGCTTCTCTTCGTGGCGCTGGTCCTGGCCCGGCTCATGTTCAGGAGGCCGCCCGGATAAAGTTCCCGGGTATTGACTTCACATTCCCGCCTGGGTAGCATGGGGCCGACGAAAGGGGGCTGCCGATGGGGCGAACGGGCATCGCGGCCGGGGAGCGCGCATGAGAAAGAAAACCGTCATCATGGCCGCGGCGGCGCTGGGCCTCCTGCTGGCGGGGCTGGCCGCCCAGGCCCTGGTCAAGAGCGGCGAGCAGGCGCTGGGCACACGGAAATACTCCGAGTACCAGACACCGCAGTTCTGCGGCACGTCGTGCCACGGCGACATCTACCAGCAGTGGCGCCAGGCGATGATGTCGCAGGCCTACACCCACCACTGGGACGAGATCGAGTATTTCAAGCTGGCCGTGCCCCACGCCGAGAAGGACAGCGTGGTGGCGGGCGTCAAGGCGGGCTGCAACGGCTGCCACGCGCCCATCGCCTTCCTGGCCGGCGACGTGCCGCCGCCGCTGCCGGAGAAGAACAGCCGGGCCAACGAGTCGGTTTCCTGCGAGGTCTGCCACACGGCGGTCGGCTTCGGCGGCGACGTGCCCCACAACTTCAACTTCATCTCCAGCCCGGGCCGGACCAAGTACGGCCCGCGCGCGGGCAGGAACTCGCCCGAGCATGACCTGGCCCGGTCGGATTTCCTGAACAAGGCCGAGTTCTGCGGCACCTGCCACAACGAGATGAGCCCCTACGGCGTCTGGGTGAAGTCGACGCAGCTGGAGTGGAAGGATGGGCCGTACAGCAGGGAGGGCGTGCGCTGCCACGACTGCCACATGACCTATGCCGACGGCTTCTCGGCGGCCATGGGCAACCGCTACCCCGACGTGCGCCAGCACCTCTTCCATGGCGCCCATGACAACGGCAAGGTGGCGGGGGTGATCGAGCTGCGCGTCCATCCCGACATCCGCGAGGCCGAGCCGGGCGACCGCGTCAAGTTCACCATCGCCCTCTTCAACCAGAAGACCGGGCACAAGTTCCCTTCGGGATCGGTCGAGGACCGCATCGTCTGGATGCACGTGGAGGCGGTCGACGCCGCCGGCAGGGTCTATCACCTCCCGGTGGACCGCAAGGGCTTCGCCGGCGAGGAGTTCACCATCGGCAGCGACGTGCTGGCCTACCAGGACATGGGCATCGCCCTCAACGACCCGGGGTTCAAGGGGGTGCAGCGCGACGGCATCCCCCTGGGCGACCGCATCTTCCGCATGCCCTACTTTGATCCCCAGGGGCGCATGACCATCCAGCAGTGGAACACCAAGTCCCAGGGGGTCGACTACCGCATCGGCCCGCGCGAGACCAAGCTCGAGACCTGCACCTTCACCCTGCCCCAGGACGTGGCCATCGGTCCCCTGCAGGTCACCGCCGTGCTGAACTACCAGAAGCTGGTCAAGCCGGTGGCCGATTTCCTGGGCGTGCCGGCCGACGAGTCCGAGATCGTCCGCGTGAACGCCCACACGACCTCCATCGAGGTCGTCGACTGAGGAGGGAGACATGAAACGCACAACCGCCGTTCTCCTGCTGCTGGCGCTGGGCGTCGGGGCGGGCGCGACCCTGCAGGCCATGCCGGCCTTCGCCCGCAAGTACCAGATGTCGTGCAAGGTCTGCCACGCCCCCTTCCCCCGGCTGAAGCCCTACGGCGAGGAGTTCGCCGCCAACGGCTTCGTGCTGAAGGACAAGGAGGCGCCGCGTTATTACGCCGATACCGGCGACGAGAAGGTGTCGCTCATCCGCAACCTGCCCGTCGCCCTGCGCGTCGAGGCGTTCGCCTCGCTCAACCACGAGCACGGCCGCATGCTCGATATTTCCACCCCCTACCTGATCAAGCTGCTCTCGGGAGGGGAGATCCTGCGCAACGTCTCTTATTATTTCTATTTCTTCTTCAGCGAGCGCGGCAAGGTGGCCGGCCTGGAAGACGCCTTCCTCATGTTCAACGGCGTGCTGGGCGACCTCGACGTCATCGTCGGCCAGTTCCAGGTTTCCGACCCCCTGTTCAAGGGCGAGCTGCGCCTGACCTATGAATCCTATGCCATTTACAAGGCCAAGCCCGGCCTGTCGGGCATCGACCTGACCTACGACCGCGGCATCATGCTCACATACGGGCTGAAGGGCGGCACCGACCTGACGCTGGAGGTGGTCAACGGCAGCGGCATCGGCGACAGCGAGGCCAATCCCCACGGCAACTTCGACGCCGACAAGTACAAGAACGTCATGGCGCGGGTCAGCCAGGACCTCGGCGCGAGCCTGCGCGTCGGCGCCTTCGGATATCTCGGCAAGGAGCGGGGGCCGACCGGCCAGGTCAACGAGCTGTGGCTGGCCGGGGCCGACGCCACCGTGGCGCTGGGCAAGCTGGAGCTGAACCTGCAGTACGTCGAGCGCCGCGACGACAATCCGTCGTTCCTTTTCCAGGCCGCAGAGGTCGCCACCCGCGGAGCCTTCGCCGAGCTGGTCTACCTGCCGCGCGGCGACGACAGTCCCTGGTATGGCGCCGGCATTTTCAACTGGATCGATTCCGACCGGGAGGACCTGCGCTATGCCGCCGCCAGCCTGCACGGCGGCTGGATGCTGCGGCGCAATTTCCGGCTGGTCGCCGAGGCCACCTACGCTTTCAAGTCCGACAAGGGCGAGTATCCCCGCTTCGGCGTCGGCCTGGTCACTGCTTTTTAGGGGGGAAGCCGGCTACTCCGTCCCCTTTTGCCCCGCCTGCAGCATGATCTCCTGGATGCGGGCGATGGTGGCCTCGGTGTCGCCGAGGATCCCCTCGCGCAGCTTCATGTTGTCCAGCAGCTGCAGGGCCAGGGTCTTCAGCAGCGGCGCCGCCGGGTCGGCCTTGTGCAGGGCGGTCATGCGGCGGATCAGCGGGTGGCCGGGATGGATCTCCAGGACGCGCTTGGCGAGCGGGTAGTCCTTGTTGACCATGCGGATGATCTTCTCCATCTGCACGGACGGGCCGTCGGCCGGGTTGAGCAGGATACAGGGGCTGTCGACGAGCCGCTTCGAGATCCTCACGTCCTCGACCTGGTCGCCATAGGTCGCCTTCAGGTAGGTCGCCAGGTCGCCGGCCGCCTTGCGCGCCTCCTCGTCGCCCACCTTCTCCTCCAGCGGGATGTCGGCGCTCTCGGCCATCTTGAAGGGCTTCTTCTCGAACTCGCGCAGGTGGTCGATGACGAACTCGTCGAGGGGATCGGTGAGGAAGAGGACCTCTTGCTCCTTTTTGCGGAAGATTTCCAGGGCCGGATTCCTCTCGATCGCGCCGCGGTCGCTGCCGCCCAGGTAGTAAATCTCCTTCTGCCCCTCGGCCATGCGGCCGGAGTACTGCTTCAGGTCGATCCGCTCGTCGCCGGCGGTCTTGGAGCTCGGGAACAGGAGGAGCGAAGCCAGCTTCTCGCGGTTCTCGAAGTCGTTCACCGCCCCCTCTTTCAGGTTGCGGGCGAAGTTCTTCCAGATGGCGAGGTACTTGTCGCGCTCCTTCTCCTTCAGCGCCTCCAGGTGCTCCAGCAGCTTGCGCACCACGTGCTTGCGGATCTTCTCCACGCGGACGTTGCTCTGGAACGTCTCGCGCGAGATGTTCAGCGGGATCTCCTCCGAGTCGATGACCCCCTTGACGAAGCGCAGGTACTCGGGCATGACCTCCTTGGATCCCTTCTGGATGAGGACCTTGCGCGAGTAGAGGTCGACGCCGGGCTCCTCCTTCATCAGCCCCAGCAGTTCGAACGAGGTCT
>JAKLEC010000124.1 GCA_022711715.1 Acidobacteriota bacterium | reverse complement strand
AATAGGGTTGCCATTTGGTTATCTTCATTTTAACCTCCTTGGTTTTCTTTCAGGCATTATATAGAGTGAAAATCAGTTTTTGTCAACAAATCTTATTTATTTTTTATTAAGAATATCTTAGTGTTATTATATCAACATTATAAATTAGAAGTGCTTGATTTTCATAAAAAATTGGGATATCATCGAAAAAGATGAAAATTTCAGAGTTATTGCCCCGTTTGCAGCAGAACGATTCATTGGCCCTGGCCAAGGCCATCTCGCTGGTCGAGAACCGCAGAAAGGACTACAAAAGGCTTCTTGACGGCATCTACCCACTGCCGCGCACGGCACTCAAGATCGGCATCACCGGCGCCCCGGGGAGCGGCAAAAGCTCGCTGATCGAAAAGCTGATCGCCGGGCTGCGCGAGCAGGGGCTGAACCTGGCCGTCCTGGCCGTCGACCCGTCCTCCCCCCTATCGGGCGGCGCCCTCCTGGGGGACCGCCTGCGCATGATCCAGCACAGCAACGACCCCCGCGTCTTCATCCGCAGCATCGCCAACCGCGGCCATCTCGGCGGCCTGAGCCTCTCCACCCACGAGATCGTCGACCTGCTGCAGGCCTCGGGCAAGGACGTCATCATCATCGAGACGGTGGGCGTCGGGCAGTCGGAGGTGGACATCGTCAACGTCGCCGACGTGGTGCTGATGGTCATCAATCCCGACAGCGGCGACGAGATCCAGATCTTCAAGGCCGGCATCATCGAGATCGCCGACATCTTCGTCGTCAACAAGTCGGACCTGGCCGGCGCCGACAACAAGGTGGCCGAGATCCGCAACTATTTCGCCCTGTCGGACCGCGATCCCCTGGTTTTCCCCACATCGGTCAAGGAGGACCGCGGCATCCGCGAGCTGCTGGCCGGGATCCGCCGCTTCCAGGAGACGGAGGCCGGCCGCATCCGCGACAAGGCCGCCCGCATGAAGGCCAGCTACATCGAGAAGATCGTCATCGAGCGCGTGCAGGAGGCGATGCGCCTCGATCCCGCCGCCGCCGCCCTGGCCCGCGGCGAGGGCGAAGGCAATCCCCAGCGCGCGGCCGAGCGCATCCTGGAGCTGCTGAAGAAAGGAGGAGCCCATGATAAAAAAAATTGACCATATCGCCATCGCCGTCCGCAACCTGCAGGAGGAGATCGCCCGCTACCGCGACGTGCTGGGGCTGACGTTCCTCGGCACCGAGGTCGTCCCCGAGCAGAAGGTGACCGTGGCCTTCTTCCAGGCCGGCGATGTGCACATCGAGCTGCTGGAGCCGCTGGCGGCCGATTCGCCCATCAGCGCCTTCATCGAGAAGAAGGGCGGCGGCCTGCACCACGTCTCCTTCGAGGTGGACGACGTGCGCGCGCAGATCGACGCCCTGCAGTCCCGCGGGGTGCAGATGCTCGACCGCGAGCCTCGCCGCGGCGCCCACGGCGCCCGCATCGCCTTCGCCCACCCCAAGAGCTTCTCCGGGGTGCTCTACGAGCTGCAGCAGAAAGGGGATGCCTCCTAAGCTCCGCCTGGCCATCCTGTGGCACATGCACCAGCCGTGCTACAGGAATCCCTACAGCGGCCGCTTCGACCTGCCCTGGCTGCGCCTGCACGCGCTGAAGGACTACTTCGGCATGGCCGCCCTGCTGGAGGAGTTCCCCGCCCTGCGGCTGACCTTCAACCTCGTGCCCTCCCTGCTGGCGGGCCTCGAGCAATACCTGGCCGGCGCCGTCGATCCCTTCGTTGAGGCCTTCCGCAAGCCCGCCGAGGAGCTGGCGCCCGACGAGGTCCAGTTCCTGGTGCGCCACTTCTTTTCCATCCACCACGACACCCACATCCGCCCCTACCGGCGCTACGAGCACCTGTACCGCCGCAAGATGGAGCGCTTGTCGGGACCGCCCGACCCGGATTGGAGCCTGGTGTTCAGCGCCGACGAGCTTCGCGACCTGCAGGCCTGGTTCCAGCTGACCTACGTCGACGAGTCGTACAAGCAGGGCGACCCCCGCGTGGCCGGCCTGCTGCGCAAGGGGCAGGGCTTCAGCGAGGCCGACAAGGCGACGCTGGCCCAGGTGGAGGACGAGATCCTGCGCCGCATCGTGCCGACCTACCGGCGCCTGCAGGAGCGCGGCCAGGCGGAGCTGTGCACCAGCCCCTTCTACCACCCGATCCTGCCCCTGCTGCTCGACCCGCAGGCCGGCCGCAAGGCCAACGAGCGCCTGGCCCCCTACGACCTCGATTTCTGCTGGGAGGAGGACGCCTGGGCACAGCTGCAGTCGGGGCTGGAGCTCATGGAGCGCATCTTCGGCGTCCGCCCGCGCGGCGTCTGGCCGCCCGAGGGCGGCGTTTCCGAGGCCACGCTGCGCCTGCTGGCGCGCGCAGGCATCGCCTGGACCGCCTCCGACGAGGGGGTGCTCAGCCGTTCGCTGCCCCGGCCCCTGGAGCGAGACGACCGCCTGGCGGTCACCGACCCGGGCGCCCTCTATTCCCCCTACGCGCTCGCCGGTGTGCCGCTGAAAATCTTCTTCCGCGACCACCTGCTCTCCGACCTGATCGGCTTCTACTACCAGAAGCTCCCCGCCGAGGAGGCGGCGGCCGACCTGCTGCGGCGCATCCGCGCCATCGCCGCCGCCGGGCCGGCCGGCATGATTGTTCCCGTCATCCTTGACGGCGAGAATGCCTGGGAGTTCTACCCCAGCTCGGGGCGCCCGTTCCTGCGCGAGTTCTACCGCCTCCTGGCCGGCGATCCCGACATCGAAACGGTGACTTTCTCGCAGGCCGGCGCGGACGACGCCAGGCCGCTGGCCCGGTTGCGCAGCGGCTCCTGGATCAACGCCAATTTCGACATCTGGATCGGCGACCGCGACGACCAGAAGGGCTGGGAGCTGCTGAAGGGGGCGCGCGACGCCTTCCAGGCCTCCCGGGGGACGCTGGCCGCGGAAACGGCGGCCGAGGTCGAGGAGCTTCTCCTTGTCGCCGAGGGCAGCGACTGGTACTGGTGGTACGGCCGGGAGAACTTCACTCCCGACATCGATGTCTTCGACAGCCTGTTCCGCCTGAACCTGCGCAAGGCCTACGACCTGCTCGGCCTGCCGCCGCCCGAGGCCCTGCTCTCGCCCATTCCGTCCGCCGTGCCCGCCGACCGCCTGCAGGTCGTGCCTCCGCGCGAGGCCGTGGAGGCGCGGATCGACGGCGAGGTCACCGGCTTCTTCGAGTGGCTCGGCGCCGGGCGCATCGACGTCCTCGCCTACGGCGGGGCGATGAACATCGCCAACCCGCTGGTCAAGACGCTCTATTTCGGGTTCGACGAGCGCAGCCTGTTCCTGCGCGTCGACACCAAGAAGAACGCCCGCACGTACTTCGAGACCGGCTTCGCCCTGCGCCTCCGCCTGCACCGGGAACGCGGCGACAAGGCCGCCCCCCAGGAATCGGAGATCGTCATCTCCGGCCCGTCCGTCGAGGCGGTCGGACTCCCTCCCGGCGCCGAAGCGGCCGCCGGCCGCGTCATCGAGCTGAAAGTGCCGCTGGCTACCCTGGGCGCCGGCGCGGGCGACGTGCTGCGCCTGCAGCTGCACTGGTCCTTCGCCGGCAGCCCCTTCCAGTCCATCCCCGCCCGCGAGCCCCTGGCCCTGACCGTGCCGACGGAGAGGGAGTACGCGGCGAACTGGCAGGTGTAGAAAAATTCAGTGACGCGTGACGCGTAACGCGTGACGCGGAAGAAGCAAATCCCAAATCTCAAGCATCAAGCAGCAAACAAACGCCAATTTCCAATGACCGAATGACCCAATCGAAAAAAGGGACCCTGTTCGGGCTCTCGCTTGGAACATTGGAGTTGGGAAGTTAGAGTTAATTTGGAATTTGGATTATGGTGCTTGGTATTTCAAGTCTTACTCGTCACGCGTCACGCGTTACGCGTCACGATAGCTCGTTGAACCCGCATCAGCCCGGGAATATAATGCCTATGTGACGTTCATCATTCCGCTGGCCTACGGCTCCTTGGGCGCGTTCGCCATGGTCCTGCAGACCGTCCTGTTGCGCGAGGCCTTCGTGGTCGCGGCCGGGAACGAGGTCGCGTTCGGCGCCGCCA
>JAKLEC010000123.1 GCA_022711715.1 Acidobacteriota bacterium | reverse complement strand
ACCCTGCTCGCGCGCCGGGTCTTCCTGATCGTTCGCGCCTTCATCTTTTCCTCGGCGCTCCTGCAGCTGGCGCTGATCGCCCTGCACCCGCGCATCACCGCCTATTGGCTGGCGATGCTTTTGGGCTCGGTCGGGGTCGGCCTGGGACTGCTGCGCCTCAACCGCGGCGGCCGTGCCCGCCTGGCGGCGGCGCTGCTGGTCGCCAGCCTCTGGCTGCTGATCGCCCTCTTTGCCTGGACCCGCGCCGGCCTGGGCATCCGCGCCGTCTACGGCTACTTCACCGTCGTCTTCATCGCCGGCATGACGCTCGGCAAGTGGCCGGCGGTGGCGACGGCGCTGGCCTGCAGCGCCTCCACGCTGTTCATCGCCCTGAAGGCGCCGCTGCCTTCGCCCGATCCCCTGCGCTTCTGGCTGATCAACACCCTGTACCTGGCGGTCGTCCTGCTGCTGCAGGACCTGGCCGCCCGCTCCATCGGCGACTCGCTGGCTCGGGCGCGCAGCGAGAGCCGGGAGCGGCGGATCACCGAGGGCGAGCTGCGCCGCAGCGAGGAGCGCTTTCGCGTCCTGTTCGAGTCCGGGCCCATCGGCATCGTCATGGTGGACGAGACGTTGCACTTCGCCATAGCCAACCAGGCTTTCTGCGACCTGGTCGGCTATCGCGAGGAGGAGCTGAAGCGGCTGCGCTTCCTGGACATCACCCATCCGGAGAACGCCGCCGCCGACCGCCGGGCGGTGCAGGGGCTGCTCCGCGGCGAAAAGCCTTTCTACCGCACCGAGAAGCGCTATCTGCGCCGGGATGGCACCACGGTCTGGGCGATGACCACCGTCAGCGCCGTCCACGACGACGACGGCCGCGTGCTGTACCTGCTGGCCATGGTCGAGGACATCAGCGCCCGCAAGCGCGCCGAGCAGGAGCGGGAGAACGTCATCTCGCTGCTGCAGGCCACGCTGGAGTCGACGGCCGACGGCATCCTGGAGATCGACGCCTCCGGCAAGATCTCCAACTACAACCAGCGCTTCGTGCGCATGTGGGGCATTCCCGAGGACGTCCTCGCCGCCCGCGACGACAACCAGGCCCTCGATTTCGTCATGAGCCAACTGCTGGAGCCCTCCTCCTTCCTGGCCAAGGTGCGGGAACTGTACAACGACCCCGAGCAGGAGAGCTTCGACGAGCTGCTGTTCAAGGACGGCCGCTGCTTCGAGCGCTTCTCGCGGCCGCAGCGGGTCCATGGCCGCCCCAGCGGCCGCGTGTGGAGCTTCCGCGACGTCACGGAGCGCCGGCGCTCCGAGCAGGCGCTGCGCGAGAGCGAGTACCGCTACCGCTCGCTGTTCGAGGCGGCCAGCGACGCCATCTTCGTGATGAAAGGGGAGGCCTTCTTCGACTGCAACACCAAGACCCTGGAGATGTTCGCCTGCACGCGCGAGCAGATCATCGGCGCCCCGCCCGACCGCTTCTCGCCGCCGCTGCAGCCCGATGGCCGCAGCTCGCGGGAGAAGGCGCTGGAGCGGATCCGCGCCGCCTACGACGGCCATCCCCAGTTCTTCGAGTGGCGGCACGCCCGTGCCGACGGCACACCGTTCATGGCCGAGGTCAGCCTGACGCGTATCGACGCCTCCGGCGACGTGCTGCTGCTGGCCATGGTGCGCGACATCTCGGCGCGCAAGCAGCTGGAGGAGCAGCTGCTGCAGGCGCAGAAAATGGAGGCCGTCGGCATCCTGGCCGGCGGCGTGGCCCACGACTTCAACAACATCCTCTCGGCCATCGTCGGCTACGCCTCGCTGCTGCAGATGCGCCTCCCTGCGGACGACCCGCTGGCCGGCCACGTCGAGCGCATCCTCGCCGCCGGCGAGCGGGCGGCGAACCTGACCAGCAGCCTGCTGGCCTTCAGCCGCAAGCAGGAGGTCGAGCTGCACCCGGTCAACCTCAACGAGACCGTCCTCGGCTTCCACCGCATCCTGGGGAGGCTGATCGGCGAGGACATCGACCTCAGCCTGCGCCTGGCCGACGAGGAGCTGATCATCGACGCCGATCCCCGCCAGCTCGAACAGGTGCTGATGAACCTGGCCACCAACAGCCGCGACGCCATGCCGCGCGGCGGACACCTGGGCATCGCCACCGCCGCCGCCGACCTCGATGCCGGCGCCGGCGGCGCGCCGCCGGGCCGCTATGCCGTGATTTCCGTTTCCGACACCGGCACGGGCATGAGCCCCGAGGTGCGCTCGCGCGTCTTCGAGCCGTTCTTCACCACCAAGGAGGCGGGCAAGGGGACGGGGCTGGGCCTGGCCATCGTCCAGGGCATCGTCGGAAAGCACGGCGGGCACGTGACGGTGGACAGCGTCCCGGGCCGGGGAACGACCGTCACCGTCTTCCTGCCCCGGCGGGACGCGGACGTTGCGGCCGCCGCCGGGCGCCGCGGCGAGCCCATTCCCCGGGGCCGCGAGACGATCCTGCTGGTCGAGGACGAAGCCGCCGTGCGCCAGGTGACGCGCTCCATGCTCGAGGAGTTCGGCTACACCGTGCTGGAGGCGGTCGACGGCGTCTCCGCCCAGTACGTCTTCCGCGAGAACCGCGAGCGCGTCGACCTGGTGCTGTGCGACCTGCTGATGCCGCGGCTCAACGGCCGCGAGACCCTCGCCGGGCTGCGCGGGATGCGCCCCGGCGTGCCGGCCGTCTTCATCAGCGGCTACACCGCCGACGTGATCGCCCAGAGGGGGCTCGCCGGCGAAGGCGTCCCGCTGCTGATGAAACCGCTCGACCCGGCGACGCTGCTGCGCACGGTTCGCCGGGTCCTGGACCGCTGATCCGCCGCCCTTGACATCCCACCTCCTTTGTTCATAATAGGGAGTTCCGGAACCTTGCGAGGAGGATCAGAATGAAAAAAACGATAGCGTGGATCGGCCTGCTGGCCATGGCCGGATTGGGGATCGCCGGCCTGCAGCGGGCGGAGAACAAGTTCCCGGACGCGAACGACCCGGAGCGGCAGCTCGCCGCCCTGCGCCGGTCCATCGCGGCCGAGGGGCTGTGCTGGGAGGCGGGTGAGACCTCCATGTCGGTGCTGAGCGACGAGGAGCGCTCCAGGCGGCTCGGCGCCCGGCTGCTGCCCCTGCCGGAGGACGCGGTGGCGGACGAGGGCGACCTGGCCGCCGTCGCCCTGCCCGCGACCCTCGACTGGCGCAACCACGGCGGCAACTGGGTCACCGGCATCCGCGATCAGGAGTCCTGCGGCAGCTGCTGGGCCTTCGCCACCGTCGGCGTGCTGGAATCGCTGCTGAAGATCACCAAGCACATGCCCGGCGAGATCGATTTGTCCGAGCAGTCCGTCCTGTCCTGCAGCGGCGCCGGCGACTGCGGCGGCGGCTACATGGGCCAAGCCTCCGAGTTCCTGCGCCAGACCGGCGCCCCCCGCGAGGACTGCTTCCCGTACTCGGCCAGTGACGAAGCCTGCCATCCCTGCGGCGGCTGGATGGGCAAGACGGTGCGCATCACCTCGTTCCGCCAATACGGCAATCCCTCGCCGGCGGCCCTGGAGAACGCCCTGCAGACGGCCCCCGTCGCCGCTTTCATGGAAGTGTACTCCGATTTCTACAACTACCGCAGCGGCATCTATGAGCGCACGGCCGGCTCCGTCTACAAGGGCGGGCACGGAATCGTGATCGTGGGCTACAATGACGCGGAGCGCTACTGGATCTGCAAGAACTCCTGGGGCCCGAGCTGGGGCGAGAGCGGCTTTTTCCGCATCCGCTGGGGCAACTGCAAGATCGCCAGCTACGCGGTCAGCCTGTACGGCCCGCGGGTGAGCAACACGGCGCCGGCGCTGGCCGTCGTCCCCGCCCAGGTCGTGGACGAGGGCAAGGAGCTGTCGTTCACCCTGCAGGGCAGCGACGCCGACCTCGACGGCCTGACCTACGGCGGCAGCAACCTGCCGGAGGGCGCCGTCGTCGACCCCGAGACCGGCGTCTTCAAGTGGACGCCTAGCCACGTCCAGTCGGGGACCTACAGCGTCACGCTCTCGGCGAGCGACGGCATCGACACCGCCTACCGCACTGCGGCCATCACCGTGACCAACGTCAAGTACAAGAAGTGGTGAGCGGCTTCCCCAAGGAGCAGACAACATGAGCAAGAGGAATTTCATCGTCATCG
>JAKLEC010000122.1 GCA_022711715.1 Acidobacteriota bacterium | reverse complement strand
TGGAGTTGCCATCATGAACATACAGGTCAACGATCGGGTGGTCGAGGTGTTTTCCGGGGCGCAGGTGGCCGACGCGCTGCGCGCCTATTCCCAGGTCACCTGGAAGCAGGTGCAGAACGGCGCCAAGGTCGTCCTCGACGGCGCCGGCCACGAGGTCGCCCTGGACGGCGCCCTCGCCGAGGGCTCGCGCCTGCGGGTCAAGCGCGCCGCGCGCCGCGGAGGCCGCGCATGAGCCGCCGCGCCGCCGTCATCCGGGCGCTCCTGCCGCTCCTGGCCCTGCTGGCGTTCTCCTCCTGCGCCTCACTGCCGCCGGCCGCTCCGGCCGTCCCGCCGGCGCAAGAGTCGCGCGTCGTCATCTTCCACTTCAACGACGTCCACGGCAAGATCGACGGCTTCCCCAAGGTCGCGGCCCTCATCGACGCCGAGCGCCGCCGCGGCAGCGACGTGCTGGTGTTCTGCGCCGGCGACAACTTCACCGGCAATCCGGTCATCGACCAGTACGACCCGCCGGGCCGGCCGATGTTGGAGCTGCTGAACCGCCTGGGCGTCGACCTGATGACCCCCGGCAACCACGAGTTCGACGTGGGCATGGAGAATCTCCGGCTGTTCGCCGCCCAGGCCCGCTTCCCCTTCGTCTCGGTCAACATCCGTCCCCGGCCCGGCAACGAGATCCCCAACCTGTACGCCTCGCGGCTGCTGACCACGAAGAGCGGCGTGCGCATCGCCGTTTTCGGCCTGATCCAGATCGAGCCCGGCAACGGCCTGCCCTCGACCCACCCCGACCGCGTGCAGGGGCTGCGCTTCAGCGAGCCGCTGGCCACGGCGCTGGAGATGAAGCCCCTGCGCCGCAACGCCGACGCCTTCCTGGCCCTGACCCACATCGGCTACGAGGAGGACGTCAAGCTGGCCGCCTCCATGCCCGAGCTCGACGCCATCATCGGCGGCCACTCCCACACCCGGGTCGCTCCGGCCGAGACGGTCAACGGCGTGCTGGTGGCGCAGGCCGGCAGCGACCTGCGCTGGCTCGGGCGGGTGGAGCTGCTCGTGCGCGGCGGTCGCGTGGCCGCCAAGAAGGGCGAGCTGATCGACGTCAAGGGCCTGGCGGCGGAGGATCCCGAGGTGAAGGCCATGGTCGCCCGCTTCAACGACAACCCGGCCTTCGCCCGCGTCATCGCCACCGCCCCCTTCGCCATCGAGGGCAAGGACGCCCTGGGCTCGATGATGACCGACGCCATGCGCGCCGTCCACGGCCTGGACGTCGCCTTCCAGAACGAGGGCGGCATCCGCCTGCGGCGCCTGGACCCGGCCATAACGCTCAAGGACGTCTACACGCTCGACCCCTTCGGCAACCAGGTGGTGGAGATCGCCATGAACGCCGGGGAGATCCGCTCGCTGCTGCGCGACTCGTTTGAAAAGGGCAGGGAGCTCGACCTGCAGGTCTCGGGGCTGTCCTACACCATCCGCACCGACAAGGAGCTGCGCATCCTGGGCATCGACCTGCGCGGCCTGGATGGGCGGCCGCTCGCCGAGGACCGCGACTACAAGGTCGGCGTGTCGAGCTACGTCGCCAGCTCCTACCGCTTCGCCCACCGCGACCCGGGCCGCTCGCTGAACGCCACCACCGCCGAGGCCCTGATCCGCTACCTGCAGGACGGCGCCGACCTGTCCCTCTACCGCGACATCCAGCGCGCCTTCCAGGATCCCCCGGGGCGCAACGACCGCTATTGACCGTCCCAGGAGGCTGAGACATGGCCCAGCTCTACTTCCGCTATTCGACCATGAACGCCGGCAAGTCGACCGAGATCCTCAAGATCGCCCACAACTACGAGGAGCAGAACAAGCACGCCATGCTCTTCACCCCGGCGCTGGACGACCGCTTCGGCCGCGGCAAGATCACCTCGCGCATGGGCTTCCAGCGCGACGCCATCATCATCAACCAGGAGACCGACATGATGGGGTTGGCGGCGGCGGCCAAGCCCGACTGCGTGCTCGTCGACGAGGGGCAGTTCCTCACCCGCGCCCAGGTGATCGAGCTGACGCGCATCGTCGACACGCTGAACGTCCCGGTCATCGTCTACGGCCTGAAGAACGACTACCGCAACCACCTATTCGCCGGCAGCGAGGCGCTGCTGCTTTTCGCCGACAAGGTGGAGGAGGTCAAGGCCGTCTGCTGGTACTGCACCAAGAAGGCCACCATGCTGCTCAAGTACAAGGACGGCCAGCCGGTGGGCGAGGGGCCGCAGATCGAGATCGGCGGCAACGACAAGTACGTGTCGGTGTGCCGCAAGTGCTATGGCGGCAGATTGCAAATTAAGTAGAAACCGGCTGACGGCATACGGCGCACGGCGTACGGAAGAAAGATGACATCGTCAAAGGCCAAAATTGAATTATATGAGATTTACGCACCCGGCCCCGAATTCCAAGTCAATTCCAAGCATCAATGTCCCAATGACCCAAATTAAAGCGCTGATATTGCCGCCGTTCCGGTCATTGGAGCTTGTCATGTTGAATTTCTTCGGGATTTGCTGCATGGATTTTGGCACTTTTCCCTTCTGCTGTCCGCCGTCCGCCGTCTGCCGTACGCCGAGTGCTGGTCATGACTGACATCCCGATGCGCAAGCCGGCAAACTCCGGCCTCTTGGCCATGGCCCTGACCGCGTTCCTGTGGAGCATCGCCGGGCTGTTCATCAAGGTCGTCGACTGGCACCCTTTTGCCATCGCCGCCGCGCGCAGCGCCGTGGCCTCGCTGGTCATCCTGGCCTGGCTGAGGAGACCGCATATCCATTGGTCATGGCCGCAGGTCGGCGCCGCGCTGGCGCAGACGGCCACCATGCTGCTGTTCGTCACCGCCAACAAGACCACCAGCGCGGCCAACGCCATCCTGCTGCAGTACTTCGGCCCGGTCTCCACCGCCCTGCTCGGCGCCTGGATTCTCAGGGAGCGCGTGCGCTGGGAACAGTGGGCCTCCTTCCCCTTCGTCGGCCTGGGCATGGCCCTGCTGTTCATGGACAAGATCGGCGGCGGCCGCCTGCTGGGCAACGTGCTGGCGGTGCTGTCGGGGCTGGCCTTCAGCTTCTGCTTCGTCTTCCTGCGCATGCAGAAGGACGCCTCGCCGCTGGAGTCGATGCTGCTGGCCCATTGGTTCACCGTGGCCATCGGCGTCGGCGTCTCGCTCTTCCTGCCGGCGCCGGTCTTCACCTGGAAGGCGGCCGGCGCCATCGCCATGCTCGGCGTCTTCCAGATCGGCGCGGCGGCCATCCTCTTCTCCTACGCCATCAAGCGCATCAGCGCCGTCTCGGCCAACCTGGTCGCCGTCATCGAGCCGGTGTTCAACCCGGTGTGGGTCTTCCTGGCGCTGGGCGAGCGGCCGGGGTTCACGGCCATCGCCGGCGGCGCGATCATCATCGCGGCGGTGACGGCGGCGTCGGTGATCAGCGCTCGTCGAACTACGTGACGCGTAACGCGTGACGCGGAAGAACATAGCCTCAAAATGGGGACGGTACTTTAATTCTTGTATTTGTTTGTGACAGATCCTGCTGATGGTTATTAAAAACCTTGTTTGTTGGGACTGGCAACGGCAGTGTCAGGATGCAACAAGCTGAAAGAATTGGGGGCGGTAACTCTCATGAATCAAAGTACCGACCCCATTCTTTCCCTGGCCCACTGGCTCACCGTGGCCGCATCGCTTTTTCTTTCCGCGCTCCACTTCACCTTGAAGGCGGCGGGCGCCATCGCCAACCTCGGTATCTTCCAGATCGGGGCGGCCGCCGTCCTCTTCACCCACGCCATCAAGCCCATCTCTACCTTCTCGGCCAACCTGGTCGCCGTCATCGAGCCGGTGTTTAATCCGGTGGGGGTCTTCCTGGCCCTGGGCGAGAGGCCGGGCCTCACGGCCATCGCCGGCGGCGCGATCATCATCGCGGCGGTGACCGGAGCGTCGATCATCAATGCCCGCCGAGCTCAGTGACAGTGACGGTGTCAATGTCAGCAAGGCATTAGCCGAATGCCTTCACCTGGGGCTGTGCTGTCACTGTCACCGACACTGACACGAGAGATTTGCGGTATAATGGCTGCATGAAAAACTATCGCAAAGAACTGTGGTTCCAGACGCCCGGAAGAAGGGCGTTCATCAATATCACCCCTGATGTCGAGCAGGCGCTGCGCGAGAGCGGCGTCCAGGAGGGGCTGGCGCTGGTCAACGCCATGCAC
>JAKLEC010000121.1 GCA_022711715.1 Acidobacteriota bacterium | reverse complement strand
ACCACCGAGTTCCTCTGGCAGGAGGGGCACACGGTGCACGCCACCGCCGAGGAGGCCGAGGAGGAGACGCTGCGCATGCTGGGCATCTACCGCCGCCTGGCCGAGGAGTACCTGGCCATCCCCGTGGTCACCGGCCGCAAGAGCGACAGCGAGAAGTTCGCCGGCGCCGTGCGCACCTACGCCATCGAGATGCTGATGCCCGACGGCAAGGCGCTGCAGGCCGGCACCTCGCACAACCTGGGCCAGAACTTCGCCAAGGCCTTCAACATCCGCTTCGAGAGCCGCGAGCAGAAGCTGGAGTACGCCTGGCAGACCTCCTGGGGCTCGACCACGCGCCTGGTCGGCGCCCTGGTCATGACCCACGGCGACGACTCGGGGCTGGTGCTGCCGCCGCGGGTGGCCCCCATCCAGGCGGTGATCGTCCCCATCTCGGCCGGCAACTGGCGCGAAACGGTTCTGCCCCACGCCCGGCGCCTGTTCGACGAGCTGAAGGCGGCCGGCGTGCGCGCCCATCTCGACGACCGCGACACCTTCACCCCGGGCTGGAAGTACGCCGACTGGGAGATGCGCGGCGTGCCGCTGCGCGTCGAGGTCGGCCCCAAGGACATCGACAAGCGGCAGGCGGTCCTGGTCAGCCGCGTCGACCGCAAGAAGAGCTTCGTTCCCTGGGACGGACTGGCCGCCGAGGCGCGGCGCCAGCTGGACGCGATCCAGGGCGAATTGTACGCCCGCGCCCTGGCCTTCCGCGAGGCCCACACCCACGACGCCCGCTCCTATGCCGAGCTGCGGGACGCCATGGCCGGCGGCCGCGGCTTCATCCGCTGCGGCTGGTGCGGCGGCCGCGACTGCGAGGCCAAGGTCAAGGCCGACACGGCGGCGACCATCCGCGTGATCCTCGACCCGCCGCCGCCCGGTTTCGACGCCTGCGTGGCCTGCGGCGGCAAGGCGGCGCACGCCGCCCTCTTCGCCAAGTCCTACTGATATGGACGATCCCTTCGCCGGCAAGCGCCGGCGCATGACCGAGGAGCAGCTGCGCGCCCGCGGCATCGCCGACGAGGCGGTGCTGCGCGCCATGGCCCGGGTGCCGCGCGAACGCTTCGTGGCGGAGGGGCTGCGCGGCAGCGCCTACGTCGACGGCCCCCTGCCCATCGGCCGCGGCCAGACCATTTCCCAGCCCTACATCGTGGCCTACATGACCGAGCGCCTGGAGCTGAGCGGCCGCGAAGCGGTGCTGGAGATCGGCACCGGCTCCGGCTACCAGGCCGCCGTCCTGGCCGAGACCGCCTCGCGGGTCTACACCGTCGAGCGCATCCCCGAGCTGAGCGCCGGCGCCCGCGCCCTGCTGGAGGGGGAGCTGGGCTACCGCAACGTGTTCTACAAGGTCGGCCGCGGCCAGGAAGGCTGGGCCGAGTTCGCCCCCTTCGAGCGCATCGTGCTCACCGCCGCCCCGGAGGAGTTCCCCGCGCCCCTGTTCCGCCAGCTGGCCGAGGGCGGCATCGCCCTGGCGCCGCTGGGCGCCGGCGGCCAGAGCCTGGTGCGCTTCCGCAAGCGCGAGGGAAGGATCGACGCCGAGGAGCTCATCGGCGTCGTCTTCGTGCCCCTGGTATGAAACGGCTGATCGCGCTCCTGATGGTCCTGGGCTGCTGCCGCTGCGCGGCCTCGCAGGACCGCGCCCGCTTCCTGACCGTCTACGTCAAGGACAAGCCGTTCCGCGTGGAGGTCGCGGAAAGCGAGGAACAGCATGCCCGCGGGCTGATGCACCGGCGCGCGCTGCCGGCCGGCTCGGGCATGCTCTTCGTCTTCGCCGACGAGGATTACCGCAGCTTCTGGATGAAGAACACCCTCATCCCGCTGGACATGATCTTCATCAACGGCGACCGCCTGGTCGTCGACCTGGTGCGCCGGGCGCCGCCCTGCCGCGCCGACCCCTGCCCCAGCTACACCTCGGCCTATCCCGCGCGCTACGTGCTCGAGCTGGCCGGCGGCACCGCCGAACGGCTCGGCCTGGAGCCGGGGGACAAAATCTTCCTGCCGATTGACTAATTTTTTTCGCTGATGGTATAATTCCGCCATGATTATCGAATGCCCGCAGTGCAAGGCCAAGTACGACATTCCCGAGGACCGGGTAAAGGGCAAGAGCAAGCTGAAGTGCTCCCGCTGCCAGACGGTCTTCGAGGTCATGGAGGCCAAGGGCGACTCCTCCAGCAAGAAGGACACGGCCAAGATCATCCAGCAGAAGGTCGAGGACTCTTTGTGGATCAACGAGAACCTGAAGCTCCCGGACGATCGCAAGATCTCGGTGGCGGTGATCAAGGGTGCCCGCGCCGGCTTCATCTACCACCTGAACAAGCCCTACGTGCTCATCGGCCGCGGCAAGGTCGACCTGATCATCCCCGACAAGGAGGTATCGCGCAAGCACCTGGCCATCGAGGTGCGCAATGAGAAGATATTCCTGCGCGACCTGGGCAGCACCAACGGCACGTTCATCAACGACGACAAGGTCTCCATCACCGAGATCACCGACCAGACCGAGTTCAAGATCGGCCAGACGACCCTGATGCTCATCACGACCTCCCAGGGCTACGAAAAGTAAGTTGCTGAGGTCTCTCAAGCTGGTCCTGCATTTCGCCGCCGCCGCGGCCGTTTTCACCTTCTTCGCGGCCTGCCTGATCGGCCTGCTCAATCCGGGCGTGGCCATCGCCCCCGCCGCCCTGCATGCGCTTTTCCTCGACCTGCTGGAATATTACGGGCCGCTGTGGCTCGTCGCCGTCGCCCTGGTCTTCTTTGTCGTGCAGTTCTTCGCCGAGCGCCGCTATCCCATCGGCATCCTCCGCCCGCCAACGGCGGTCTACATCCTCTCCTTCACCATGGTGGTGGTGGCCGTGGTCTTCTACGCCAACTACGACTACTACAACGACTTCTTCGCCGCCGCCGCCCGCCGCCGCTATCTGCAGGTGCTGCTGCTGCACTTCCTGGTGCTGCTGCTGGGCATGGTCTTCGTCTTCGTGCGCTCGCAGCGCAAGAAGTGGCTGCAGGCCCTTTTCCTGCTGCTGTTGCTGGCCGACGGGCTGGCGGCCTACGCCCTGGTGACCCGCTGGCGCCCGGCGCCGGCGCCGGAGGCCCACTGGGCCGCGCCGGTGATCGATCCGCCGCGGCAGATCAACATCCTGATCCTGGACGGTCTCTCGCTCAATACCCTGCTCGGCTCGGCCGAGGAGCAGAAGCTGCTGAACCTGAACTGGATCCGCAGCAACGGCGTGGTCGGGCGCTTCCGCACCCACCGGCCGAACGCCGACCTCTCGCTGCTGCACACCCTGCTGAGCGGCGAGCCGCCGGCGCGCACCGTTCCCCACTCCTCGGCGCGCTTCCGCTTCTACGACGTGCCGCTGGAGTTCGACGTCTTTCCCAAGTACCTGTTTTTCCGCAGCTCGGCCCGGCTGGGCAAGACGTTCTTCTACCGCCGCGGCGACGCCGCCCCCGACGACCGCATCCGCGCCCTGTACGAGCACAACGGCTACGCCGCCTTCAGCATGCTGACGCCGCCCGCCTGGCCGCCCTATGCCGGCAAGAACCTGAAAAAGAACAACGCCTTCGTGCAGTTCTTCTCCGATACCCTGGAAAACCCCGATCCCAAGCTCGACGTGCTGAAGAAGGCCTTCTTCTACGACGATTTCCTGCGCAAGCAGATCCCCGAGCTGAAGTCGAGCCGCTACCGCTACGCGCTGGTGCGGCTGGGCGGCCTGGCGAGCATCAACGCCCGCTACTACCACTACGCCCGCCCCGAGAACTTCGGCGATCTCATCGACGAGGAGCAGAGCCGCCAGTACGGGTGGATCCTCGACCGCTACTACGAATTCTATGATTCGGTCGTCGGCAAGATCATCGGCGCCATGGGCGAGAACGAGCTGCTGCTGGTGCTGAACCTGCACGAGGTCATGCCCATGCCCGTTTGGCGGCGCATCCTGGTCAATTATCTCGGCCGCCACGACACCTACGTCTACAAGCCCCTGCGGGCGCCGGGGGTCTTCCTGATGTACGCCAAGACGGCCCTGAAGAAGGGGCTGTATCAGGAGAACGTCAACCTGGAAGACCTGTTCCCCACCCTGGTCTATTACGCCGGCTTCCCGCTGGGGCGCAGCCTGCGCGGCGAGGTCGTGCGCGACATCTTCAGCGACGAGTTCCTGGCCGCCAATCCCATTTACTTCACCAGCCAATAGC
>JAKLEC010000120.1 GCA_022711715.1 Acidobacteriota bacterium | reverse complement strand
CGTCTTCTTTATTTGCAGCAGCGGGCGATCTCGGCCGCGAACTTGTCCACCTGCCGCTCGGTCGTGTTCCAGGAGCACATCCAGCGCACCTCGCACTTCTCCTCGTCCCAGGTGTAGAAGAAATACTTTTTCAATAATTTGTCGAGCGCGGGGCGGGGCAGGGAGGCGAAGACGGCGTTGGCCTGGACCGGCTGGACGACTTTGACGCCGCGAATTTTCGCGACCCTGTCCGCGAGCAACTTGGCCATGCGGTTGGCGTGGGAGGCGTTCTCGAGCCAGAGGCCGTCGGAGAGCAGCGCCGAGAACTGGGCGGCGACGAAGCGCATCTTGGAGGCCAGCTGCATCTTCTGCTTGCGGATGAAGATCGTGTCCCGGCTCAGCTCGGGACGGAAGCTGACGACGGCCTCGCCCAGCAGCAGGCCGTTCTTGGTGCCGCCGAAGGAGAGCATGTCCACGCCGCAGGCGCCGCTGACCTCGCCGAGCCCCTTGCCCAGGGCAGCGGCGGCGTTGCCGAGGCGGGCGCCGTCCATGTGCAGGTAGAGGCCGTGGCGGTGGCAGAAGGCGGCGATGGCCTTGACCTCCCCGACGCGGTAGACCGTGCCCAGCTCGCTGGGCTGGGTGATGGAAACGATGGCCGGCTGGACGCGGTGCTGGTCGAGGCGCCCCTGCAAATGGCGGGCGACGTGCTCGACGGTCAGCTTGCCGTCGGCGGTGTGCACCGCCAGCAGCTTGCAGCCGGCGACGGCTTCCGGGGCGCCGCACTCGTCGGCGTTGATGTGGGCGTGCTCGGAACAGATCACCGCCTGGTGCGGCCGCGCCAGGGTGGCGATGGAGACGACGTTGGCCCCGGTGCCGTTGAAGACCATGTAGGCGTCGATGCGTTTCCCGAAGTGCTCGCGGAAGCGGGCCATGGCCGCTTTTGTGCAGGCGTCCATGCCGTAGGCGACGGCCGGGCCCTGGTTGGCCGCCGCGATCGCCTCCAGCACGCGCGGGTGCACTCCCGAATGGTTGTCGCTGCCGAACGTCGTGTCGACTGCCATGTGTCCTCCTTGGCTCATGTCTTCTTGATGACGACGATGGTGACGTCGTCGCTGATTTTGGGGTTGAAGGCGATCATGTCCTTCTGGATGCGCTGGAAGATCTCGCGCGCCGCCAGGTGCTTGTTGGCCTTGAGCACCTCCTCCAGGCGCGCCGGGAAGTACTTCTGCCCCTTGGCGCCGCGGTGGTCGGAGAGGCCGTCGCTGTAAAGGAGCAGGATGTCGCCGCGCCCCATCAGGCTGATCTCGTTCACCGTGTATTTTTCTTTGACGCCGAGCAGCGGCACCGTCTTCTCGCTGTTGCCGCGCGAGGGCATGGTGCCGATCTGGGGGAAGGAGACGAGGCGCTCCTCGCTGATGGCCACCAGGCGGTCGAACTCGTTGGAGAACACCAGCGGCGGCGGGTGGGCCGCCGACAGGAAGCGGAAAGTGCCGTTGGCCGTGATCTCGCCGTAGACCATGGTCAGGGTCTTGGCGATGCCCGAGGAGTTGAAGAAGCGGGTGTTGACGTTGTCGAACAGGGTGGTGGTGATCTCGCCGAAAAACCTCAGCTCGTAGGCGACGCCGAGCAGGAAGGCCTGGTGGAAGACCGAGGCGATGAAGGCTGAGCCGTAGTCGTGCCCCTCGACGTCGATGACGGCGATGCCGGCGCGCTCCGCCGTGGCGCGCAGCTTCCCCTTCAGCGCCTCGGGCGCCTCGGCGATGAGCTTGTCCATCCGGTAGCGCTTCTTGAAGTCGACGTAGATGATGTGGTCGCCGCCGGCATGGCCGTTGCGCGGCAGCGCCTTGCCGTAGATGTCGATGCTGGGCACCTCGGGCAGCTCGCCCGGCGGCGGCTCGAAGTTGCGGACCAGGCGGTTGAACTGGCGCAGTTCGGCGGCCAGGAACTTGATCTGCTTCCGCGCCGCTGCCAGCGTGGTCTCTTCCCTGGCTTCGCCCATGGCTCAGAACAGGATCTCGACCGAGTCGGGCCCGGTCAGCTTCTCGACGTCCTTCTTCATGGCGGCGGTGGCGCGCAGGCCCACGCCGGGCTCGGAGTTGATCACCACCCGGGCGCTGTCGGGGTGGTTGACCACGATCATGTAGGGCACCGAGTCGCGGTTCTTCTCCAGCTTCTGCTGCAGCCGGTCGTTGAAGGCCTCGTCGATCTGCTCGTAGCCGATGGTGATGACGATCTTGCGCGCCTTCTTCTTGAGCAGGGCCTCGAGCTCCTGCAGGTTCTCCAGGTAGATCGTCTCCTCGCCCTCGTCGCCGGCGCCGCCGGCGCGCACGCGCCCCTCCAGGTAGTAGGGCACGTCGGTCTTCAGCTCTTTCTCCAGCTCGCGCCAGCGGTCCTTGAAGCACAGCACCTTGATGCGGCCGGTCAGGTCCTCGAAGAAGATCTCGCCGTAGGCGTCGCCCTTCTTGGAGGTGCGGCGGGCGAACTCGGTGACCACGCCGCCCAGCTTGATGGCCTCGCCCTTGAACTCGCGGGTCTGGATGGCCATGACGCTGGTGTTGGACACCTTGCGGATCTCGCTGCTGAACTTCTCCAGCGGGTTGCGGGTGAGGTAGATGCCGGCGATCTCCTTCTCGCCCTTGATCATCTCGCCCTCGGTCCACTCGTCCAGCGCCCGCAGCTCGCGCGGCAGGTACTCCTCGGCGACGGGCTCGGCGAACAGCGATTTCTGGTTCTTCTGCCGGCTGCGGCTGACGGCGGCGACGCGGCGCAGCACCTCGCCGATGCCCTCGTGGAGCACGCGGCGGCGGATGCCGAAGCCGTCGCAGGCGCCGGCCTTGACCAGGCTCTCCAGCACGCCCTTGTTGACCTTGCTGAGGTCGACGCGCTCGACGAAGTCGTTGAAGCTGCGGAAGGGGCCGCCCTCCTGGCGGGCCTTGAGGATACCGGCCAGCGCGGCGCTGCCGACGTTCTTCAGGCCGATCAGGCCGAAGCGGATGGCGTTGTCGCCCTCGACGCGGAAGGTCTCGCGGCTCTGGTTGATGTCCGGGGGCAGGATGTCGATGCCCATCTTCTTGCTCTCGGAGATGTACTGGATGATCTTGGAGGAGGTGGTGGTCTTGTCGGCCTCGGAGGTGAGGTGGGCCGACATGAAGTAGACCGGGTAGTGGGCCTTGAGGAAGGCGGTCTGGTAGGCCAGGTAGGCGTAGGCGGTGGCGTGCGACTTGTTGAAGCCGTACTCGGCGAAGGTGCGCATCTGCGCGAACAGCTCCTCGGCCTTGCGGCGGTCGTAGCCTCTCTTGGCCGCCCGCTCCAGGAACTTCTTCTCCACCGCCGGCATCTTGCTCACGTCCTTCTTGCCCATGATCTTGCGCATCTCGTCGGCCTCGCTCATGGAGAAGCCGGCGATGCGCACCGAGATCTGCATGACCTGCTCCTGGAAGACGATGATGCCCCAGGTATCCTCCAGGACCTCCTGCAGCTCGGGGAAGATGTAGGCCACCTTCTCCTTGCCCAGCTTGCGGTTGACGTAGACGTCGGCCATGCCCGACTGCAGCGGCCCGGGGCGGTAGAGGGCGTTGAGCACGATCAGGTCCTCGATGCGGCCGGGCTTGGACTTCTTGAGGTAGTCGCGCATGCCCGAGCTCTCGAACTGGAAGATGCCGTCGGTGTCGCCCTTCTGGAAGATCTTGAAGGTGCGGGCGTCCTGCAGCGGGATGTTGTCCAGGTCGATGGCCTTGCCCTCGCGCTCGCGCACCTCCTGCAGGATGTTGCGGATGATGGTCAGGGTCTTCAGCCCCAGGATGTCCATCTTCAGCAGGCCGATGTTCTCCACCTCCTCCTTCTCGAAGTGGGTGGTGATGTCCTCGCGCGTCTTGTACAGCGGCATGAACTCGGTCAGCTTGCGCGGCGCGATGACCACGCCGGCGGCGTGCTTGCCGGTGTTGCGGATGTTGTTCTCCAGGCGCAGGGCGTAGTTGACCAGGGTGACGAACTCCGGGTTGTGGCGGATCTCGCGCTGCAGGTCGGGGGTCTTGTCGATGGCGTCCTTCAGCTCCACCTTGGGCCCGTCGGGGATCATCTTGGCCAGGCGGTTGACGTCGGCCAGCTTGACCTCCATGACGCGGCCGATGTCGCGCACGGCCAGTTTGGCCTTCATGCGGTTGAAGGTGACGATCTGCGCCACGTTGTCCTCGCCGTACTTGGCGCGGATGTAGGAGATGATCTCCTCGCGGCGTTCGGCGTCGAAGTCGATGTCGATGTCGGGCAGCGAGACGCGCTCGGGGTTGAGGAAGCGCTCGAAGATCAGGTCGTACTCCAGCGGGTCGATGTTGGTGATGCCCATGACGAAGGCCACCAGGCTGC
>JAKLEC010000012.1 GCA_022711715.1 Acidobacteriota bacterium | reverse complement strand
GGGCTGCGGGCGGACTGGGCCAGGTAGACGAGGCGTGCGGCCACGGCCACCGCCGCCACGAGCAGCAGCAGCCGCCGACGCCGCCGCCTTTCGCGGCTGGTGGCCGCCCCGGCCCGGGATCGCCTTTCTTCGTTCCGTTTCATGATGGCACAAAGCCCGCCCCGGGCGGCCGGGGCGGGCGGCAGAGCAAGCGCGGGCGGGCGCCGGAGCGCCCGCCCGCGGCGGGGATCAGAACGCGAACTTGAGGCCCAGCGTCGCCTCCAGCGGCGGCAGGAAGCGGTAGCCGTTGCCGAAGATCGGGTCGAGCACCTCGACCAGGGACTTGGCGTCGGTCTGGCCGCTGATGAGGTCCTCGTCGCTGATGTACACGTCGTCGCGATTGTAGAAGCCGTAGATGCGCTGCGCCGTCTTGGCGTCGGTCACGTTGCGGATGTTGAGAGACAGCTGCAGGCTGTTGCGGCCGAGCTTCATGCGGTACTCGGCGTAGACGTCGGCGCTGACGGTGAAGGGGGAGCGCTTGCCGGTGTCGAAGCGGTTGTAGGGGTAGTAGCCCTGCTGGCCGTTCACCTGGATCTCGGTCGAGAACGGCACGCCGGAGTAGGCGTTGACCACGCCGCCCAGGGTCAGGCCCCAGGGGAAGACGTAGGAGGCATAGGCCTTGAAGTAGTGGGGGCGATCGGTGGCCAGTGGCCCGTCGATGGGCTTCATGGTCTGGTCGTAGGCGGTCATCCACAGGTCGAAGTAGCGGTTGACGTTGGGGTCGTTGCGCGACGCCTCGTCGGAGCTGTTCAGGCCGGCGTAGTTGCCGGTCAGCCGGCTCCAGGTGTAGGAGAAGCCGCCGAGCCAGTTGTTGCTGAAGCGCTTCTCCAGGGCGACGTTCACCGCCCAGTAGTCGCGCTTGGCCTTCTGCGCCGGCGGCAGGTTGGCCGGCAGGATGCCGGCGTCCTTGGCGGTCTGGTATTGCTTTTCCACGTAGGCGCTGCCGGGGTTGGCGATGAAGTAGGTCTCGCCCTCGGGCATCTGGATGCCGATGTCGTCGATGGCCTGCAGCAGTTTCTTGTTGACCAGGCGGGCCGAGAAGGAGAGGTTGTCGGTGATCTTCTTCTCCGCGCCTAGCGAGATCTCGCGCTGGGACATGGGCTTGATGTCGGGATCGGTCTCTTTAATGGAGGGGATGCGCCAGTTCAGGCTGCCCAGGTAGGTTCCGGGGAAATTGCCGTTGACGCCGATCTGCTCCCAGTCGTAGGTGTCCAGCTCGTAGTATTGGCTGATCCAGCGGTCGCCGCCAAAGGAGCCCTCGGGCAGGGCGAGCTTCATGCAGTCCTGGAAGATGCCGAACGAGCCGAACAGCTTCAGGCTGGAGTTGCCGAAGACGTCGTAGATGAAGCCCAGGCGCGGGGCCAGCTTGTCGCCCCAGCCGAAGTCGAGGACCGTGACATCCTTGTATTCCGGCAGGTCGCTGAACGCGGGCACCTGCTCGTTCTCGGCACGCAGGCCGACGTTGAGGGTCAGGCGGTTGGCGATGGTCCAGGAGTCCTGGATGTAGAGCGCGTAGCGGTTGGACTTGGCCTTGTTGACCAGGGTGCCGAAGGGCGAGCGGTTCTCGTAGTATCCGTAGCGGCCCATGTAGCCGGCGTTGACCGGGCTGCCGTCAATCTGGTAGGGGAAGGGACGGCCGACGCGCAGGAGAATGACCGGGTTGGGGGCAAGGCCGTCGTAGTCGTCCATGATCTGGATGTACTGGAAGCCCGCCTTCCAGGAGTGTTCGCCGGCCAGGTTCATGAAGTAGTTGAGGTCGACGTTGGCGCTGGTGCGCGTGTAGTGGGCCTTGTTCTGCTTGTAGAAGAGGCCCCAGGTGAAGTTCTGCCAGCCGTCGTCGTGGATCTTGTCCGCCGGCCAGCCGAGCGCGGCCTCGCCGCCCTCGTTGTAGACCCAGTGGCGGAAGTAGGTTCCCGGCGGGTCGAGCTTCTGCACGTTGTCCTGGTCGTAGAAGCCGACGCGGGCCGACACCTGCAGGTTGTTGCCCAGGGTGTAGTCGACGTTGCCGGCGACCGACCAGGTCGGGGCGTTCTCGCCCACGTCGCCGTAATTGAACGTCGAGCTGCCCAGCTGCGCCCAGTCGACGTCGTCGGTGGCCGGGTCGTCGCCGGGGAGTCCGCCGCGGGAGCGGTTGCTGTTGGAGATGAAGGACGCCGACATGCGCAGGTTCTTGGCGGGCTCGGCCGTCAGCTTGAAGGTGCCGTTCGTCCAGGTGTCCTTGCGCTCGAAGCGGTCGCGCGCGGCGCCGGGCTCGTCGTTCCAGTTGATGTCGCGCGCGAACTTGCGGTAGACCGGCAGGATGGAGCCGAAGAACCACACCTTGTCCTTGATGATGTAGCCGCCCAGCGAGAAGCCGCCCTCGATGCGGTTGAACGTGTTCTTGTTGTACTTCTCGTAATCGTAGTATTCCCACTGCGTGGGATCGTCGGGGAGCAGGCGCGGGATGTCGCGGGTGTTGCCGCGCAGGGCGCTGCCCTGGTAGTAGCCCACCACCTCGCCGTGGAACTCGTTGCCGCCCGAGCGGGTGACGACGTTGACCACGCCGCCCATCGAGCCGCCGAACTCGGCCTGGTAGCCCGAGGCCTTGACCTGCACCTCGTCGATGAAGTCGAAAGCGGCCTGCATGCGCTGCTGGGCGCCGCGGATCTCGCCCGTCTCCATGCCGTCGACGAAGAAGACGTTCTCGGCGCCGCTGGCGCCGTCGACCGACAGGCCGTTCGTCATGGGCTCGTTGTAGACGCCGGGGATGGCGGTGACCAGGCTGCTGAAGTCGCGGCCCTTGGGCAGGGTCTGGAAGTGATCCTTGGTCAGGGTCATGCCCTTGGCCGTGCTCTTGACGTCGATCAGCGGCACCTGGCCGGAGATGGTGACCACCTCGTTCAGGTTGCCCAGCTTCATCTCGACCTTGAGCGCGGCCGTCTGCTCGGCGACCAGCGGGATGTTGTCGCGCACGACGGTCTGGAAGCCGTCGAGGCTGAACACCAGCTTATAGACGCCGGGCGTGAGGTTGAACAGCTTGAAGGAGCCGTTCTCGTCGGTAACCGCCGTCGCCTTGCCCACCAGCTTGGGGCTGGTGGCCTCGACGTTGACGCCGGGGACGAGCGAGCCGTCCTCCAGCTGCACGGTGCCGAAGATCTTGGCCGTGGTCTGCTGGGCGGTCAGCAGCCCTGCGCACAGGAGCAGGACGGCGGCCGCCAGCGCGAACCGTTTGTGGATACTCATGGTTGTCCTCCTTGGTTTTGACAAACCGCTTCAAAGGCTGCAACCTTCGTGCCAATCCCTTGGCGGCCGGGCATCCGGCCTGGCGGCTTCCTGACCGGAACGCGAAGATATCCTACTGCAGTTGATTTTTCGGCGATATGCCCGCCCGCCATGGGGCGGAAGGGAAGGAGCCCGGCGGCCGGGGAACGGCCGCGAAAACCCCGAAAACGGAATTTTCCTCCGGAATTCGCTGGAAAGCACAAGAATTTGAACGCCGGCAGGCGGAAAAAGCCGGCAGCGGGGCAGCGCGGACCTGCCGGCGGCAGGTCAGGATTTTCGCATCCCACAGAATGGGAATGGCGGATGCCCCGGCGGCCATTCAATCCCCGACCGTGGGGTTCTGACTCCCCGCGGGTTGGGGTGGCAGCATCGCCGTCGGGGATGCCCCGGCGGCCATTCAATCCCCGACCGTGGGGTTCTGACTCCCCGCGGGTTGGGGTGGCAGCATCGCCGTCGGGGATGCCCCGGCGGCCATTCAATCCCCGATCGTGGGGTTCTGACTCCCCGCGGGTCGGGGTGGCAGCATCGCCGTCGGGGATGCCCCGGCGGCCATTCAATCCCCGACCGTGGGGTTCTGACTCCCCGCGGGTTGGGGTGGCAGTTTCGCCGCTGGCGGAAGCCCCGGAGGCTATTGATACTCCGATCGCGAGGCAGGCAAAGCCTCGGGGATCGGAGAGCAAGTTTCGCCTCAGGGGGGAGATTGCAGCGGATCCATTCGGCTTCAGGACTCCAGGGAGGACAGAGGGGAAGGCAGAGGGAATGCGGGGTGAGAAAGAAGTCTTGAAATAGCTTTTCCCACTCTCTCTTCCCTCCTTCTTCCCTCACTCTTCCCTTAATCGCTTCCCTGAGATCTTCATCCCCCTCATTCCTCTCGCCGTGTGCCGGGCAGCGGTTGCCAATTCTGCCCCTTGTTTTCTTGTCATCGCCGGAGCGCGGTGATATAATCGATCAATATGATCCGTCTAACCAAGGTCAGGAAGCCATGAAGAATATCGCCGTCATCCTCGCCCTCGCCCTCGCCGTCCTCCAATTCCTGCCGGCCGCCGCGGAGAAAGAGCTTCTCCAGAAACTGCCGCCGCAGTACCGCAAGTGGCTGACCGAGGACGTGGTGTACATCATCAGCCCGGTGGAGCGCGGCGTCTTCCTGCAGCTGCAGTCGGACCTGGAGCGCGAGCAGTTCATCAAGGGCTTCTGGAAGCAGCGCGACCCCAATCCCAGCACGCCGCAGAACGAGTTCCAGATCGAGCATCGCCGGCGCATCGAGTACGCCAACACCTGGTTCGGCAAGGAGTCGCCCGGTCCCGGCTGGATGTCCGACCAGGGGCGGATCTACATCCTGCTGGGCGAGCCCAAGTCGATCGAGAAGTACGAGAACAAGACCGAACTGCGTCCCACCATCGTCTGGTACTACCAGGGGCTGATGGACTACGGCCTGCCCAACGCCTTCAGCGTCGTCTTCTTCAAGCAGGATTACACCGGCGACTACCGGCTCTACTCGCCGGTGCGCTTCGGGCCGCAGGCGCTGATGTACAACTACACCGGCGACATGACCGACTACCAGCAGGCCTACACGCAACTGCAGGGGATCGAGCCGGTCATCGCCGACCTCTCGCTCAGCCTGATCCCCGGCGAGAACCCGGGCATGGCGCCGTCGCTGGCCTCCGAGGCGCTGCTCTCCACCAAGATCCCGGTGGCGCCGGTCAAGAAGGTCAAGACCGCCTACGCCGAGAAGATGCTGCGCTACAAGGACATGATCGAGATGGACTACACGGCCAACTACATCGAGAACGCCAAGATGACGGCCGTGCTGCTCGACCCGCGCTCGGGGATCCATTTCGTCCATTACCTGATCGAGCCCAAGCGCCTTTCGCTGGAAGCCTACGAGGGCCGTTATTACACCACGCTGGAGGTATTCGGCAGCGTCGCCGACATGGAGGGCCGCCCCGTCTTCCAGTTCAACAAGTCGGTGCCCATCGAGCTCAGCCAGGAGCAGATGCAGCGCATCCAGGACAAGCTCTTCAGCTTCCAGGACATGTTCCCGCTGGTACCCGGGCGCTACCGCCTGACGGTGCTGCTGAAGAACACCGTCTCGCGCGAGTTCACCTCCATCGAGGAGACCCTCGTCGTGAGCGAGAAGCCGGCGCCGGGGATCGCGGCGCTGTTCCTGGCCAACAAGCTGGTGGAGAACTCCAGCTACCGCGGCCAGAGCAAGCCTTTCCTGCTCGACGACCGCCAGCTGGTGCCCTCGCCGCGCAACGACTTCACCCAGAACGACCCGCTGTACCTGTTCTGCCAGCTGGCCGGCAGCGGAGACGAGCTGCATCGGGGCGGCTCGCTGCGCGTCGAGATCCTCAAGGAGGGCGCCGTCGTCCGGACGCAGGAGAAGCGCCTCGGCGAGTATCCCCAGTTCCCCGACGTGCTGGAGCGCTTCCCGCTGTCGGGCCTGGCGCCGGCGAACTACGTCGCCCGCGTCACCCTGCTCGCGGAGAAAGGCCAGGCGCTGGCCGCCGACGAGGCGTCCTTCTATATCTCGCCGGTGGCCGTCCTGCCCCGGCCCTGGGTGCTTTCGCTGCCGCAGTCGTCGAGCACGGCCCCGCAGTACTGGAACGACCTGGGCAGCCAGTACCTGCAGCTCGGGCGCAAGGCCGAGGCCCGCGAGCGGCTGGAGCGCGCCTACCACCTGGCGCCGCAGACGCCGCGCTTCGTGCTGGACTTCTGCCGCATCCTCATGGAGCAGCGCGACTTCCGCCAGGCCAAGGACGTGGCCCTGCGCGCCTTCCAGGGCCAGGGCCGGGACGAGTTCCTGCTGCCGCTGGCCCAGGCCGGCCAGGCCCTGGGCGAGTACCGGGAGGCCGCCGAGCATTACGGCCGCTACATCGCCCACGCCGGGCCCAGCGTGCGCACGCTGAACGCGCTGGGCGAATGCCAGCTCGCCGCCGGCGACCGCCGGGCGGCGCTGGAGTCCTGGGAAAAATCGCTGCAGTTGGACGACAAGCAGGCGCAGCTGAAGGAAAAGGTCGCTGCCCTGAAGCGAGGCACGCCATGAAACCCATCCGCGGACTGGTCCTGGCCGCGGCGCTGGCCGCCGCAGCCGGCTGCGCCTCCGGCCGCAGGGCCGTGCGCACCCTGCCGCCGGCCGACCGCGAGTTCCTCTCCGAGGTGCGCTACCTCATCAGCAAGCAGGAGCGGAAGGTCTTCTACAGCCTGGGCCCCGAGGAGCGGGCGCGCTTCATCGACGAGTTCTGGAAGAAACGCGACCCCTCGCCCAGCACCGAGGAGAACGAGTTCCGCGACGAGTACTACCGCCGCATCGAGTACGCCAACCGCGTCTTCCGCGAGGGGACGTCGGGCTGGACCACCGACCGCGGCCGCGCCTACATCCTGCTGGGCGAACCCGAAAGGCGCCTCACCTATCCCATGGGCTACACCTTCTACGAGCGGCCGATGGAGATCTGGTACTACCGCTACTTCACGCTGCTCTTCATCGACCATACCTTCACCGGCGTCTACAAGCTGGACACGCAGAGCGCCCAGAACCTCGGCGTCATCACCAGCGCGCAGATGGGGCTGAAGCCCCAGGTCAGCGCTCCCCAGCAGGTCGTATTCGACTTCGCGCTGCGGGTCGAGGCGGCCGCCCCCGGCGAGGGAACGCTGCTGATTGACGTTCCCTACGAGCGGCTGAACATGACCCAGGAGCAGGGGAGCCCGCTCATCGCCACCACGCTGAAGATCGACGCCCGGGTCCTCGACGAGAACGGCCAGGAGGTCGTGCGCCGCCAGCAGGACCACCCGGTCTCGCTGCAGGCCGGCAACCTCGACGCCCTGGGCAAGGCGCTGGGCATCCGCCTGGAGCTGAAGCTGCCGCCGGGCCGCTACTCCGCCCAGGTTACCCTGGAGAACGCCGCTGACGCCAGCCAGGTCAGCAAGACGATAAAATTCAAGCTGTAGGCAGCGAATGAAGGAGGGATTGCATGAATAGTCATTCTTGGATCAAGCGCGCCGCCGTCGCCGCGGCGCTGTCGTTCCTGGCCGCCGGGCTGTGCGCCCAGGCCGGGCAGGGCCGCGGCCGCCTGACCGGCACGGTCATGGACGAGACGGGCAAGCCCATCGTCAAGGCCTCGATTTCCCTGGAGTTCGAGAACAGCGGCAAAAAGTTCGAGGCCACGAGCAACGACAAGGGCGAATGGGTCTTCATGGGACTGGGCACCGGCCGCGCCAACCTGATCTTCGTCGCCGACGGCTTCCTGCCTGTCACCCAGCAGATCACCATCTCGCAGCTGCAGCGCAACCCGCCGGTGAACCAGGTGCTGAAGGTGGACACGGAGAAGAAGGCGCGCCTGAAGGACGAGGCGGCCATGGGCCAGCTCGAGCAGGGCAACAGCCTGTTCAACGAGCGCAAGTACCAGGAGGCGCTGGCCGTCTTCAACCAGTTCGCCGCCGACAACCCGGCCATCTACCACATCTACATGAACATCGGCGACTGCTACCGCGAGATGCAGGACTTCCCCACGGCCATCCGCCAGTACCAGCAGGCGATCGACAAGGCCAAGGCCAACGCCGACGCCGTGATCCAGGCCAAGGGGCTGGCCTCCATCGGCGAGGTCCACCTGCGCCAGAACGACTTCAAGACCGCCCAGGATTTCTTCAAGCAGTCGCTCGACCTGAACCCCAAGGACGAGGTGCTGGCCTACAACGTGGCCGAGATCTATTTCAACAACCAGAAGGTGGACGACGCCATCCAGTACTACACTCTGGCGACGCAGATCAAGCCCCAGTGGGGGACGCCCCACCAGAAGCTGGGCTATGCCTACCTGAACAAGGCCGACTACGCGAACGCGATCGCCAGCTTCAAGAAGTTCCTGGAAGTGGAGCCCAATTCCGACCAGGCGCCGGTGGTGCAGGCGGTCATCGACACGCTGACCAAGAACAAGTAGCCCCCTAGCGGGGTGGCCGCGCTTTCCACGCGCGCAGGGCGCGGAGGGCGGCCCGCCGCCGCTCCTCGTCCAACTGCCCCGCCGGCGCGGCGAGCGCTTTTTCCATGCCGGCGATCGCCTGCGCCGTCTTGCCCCTGCGCGCCAGGAGCAGCGAGAAGTCGAACCAGCGCGGCGCCGTGGGCTCGATGGCGACCAGGCGGGCGAGCAGCGCCTCGGCGCGCGCGTCATCGCCGCTGTCGACGAAGAGCATGGCGGCGGTGAAGAGCAGGTCGGGGTCGCCCCGGCCCTCGGCGGCATCCAGCAGCGGCTCCAGGGCTTCCAGGGCGCCGCGGCGGTCGTCCAGCTTCAGCCGCGCCCGCAGGACCTTCTTGGCCAGCGAATAATTGTTGCGCTCCTCGGCCTGCGCCCGCAGGTAGAAATCCAGGGCCCGCGGCCAGTCGCCGCGCTCCTCGGCTGCGCGGCCGAGGAGCTCCAGCACGCGCGGCTGCCGGGGATCGGCGGCCAGCATCGTCGCCGCCACTTTTTCGGCGGCGTCGCTCTCGCCCCGCGCCAGGTAGAGCTCCGCCAGGTTGCCCTGGAAGACGGCGCTCTGGGACGGGTCGGCGGCGAAGGCGGCGATGGCGCGGCGCAGGTTGGCCTCCACCTTGTCCCAGCGCCGCTGGCGCTGGTAGACGTGGTGCAGCAGCAGGTAGGCGAAGGGGAATTTCAGCCCCGCCGTCTCCTCGGCCAGGCGCAGCGCCTCGGTTTCCACGCGCGCCGTCTCGCCGCGGTCGAGGGCGGCGACCAGCTCGGCGCAGCGCTCCTGGAAGACGATCCCCTCCTTGGGGTCGAGGCCGGCCCGGCCCGCGGCGGCGAAGCCGGAGACATAGCCGAGCGCCTCGAGCTTGCGCCGCTCGCCGGCGTCCAGGGAGCGTTTGGCTGCGGCGCCGCTGCCGCGCTGCGCGGCGACGAACGCCGCCAGCTCGTCATCCAGCCGGCGCGCCTCGGCGCGATGCTTATGGAACAGGTTTTCGCGCTCGCCCGGGTCGGAGTCCAGGTCGTACAGCTCGGCCCGGGGCAGGGAGATGTACTTGTGCCGGCCGCTGATGAGGGCGGTCAGCGGCGCCCAGTTGTTCAGCTCCCGGCCGTACAGGCTCTCGACCAGGACGGGCCGCTGTCCCTTCTCTTCCCGTCCCGCCAACATCCCGGCCAGGCTCGTTCCCTGGCAGGAGCCGGGGACCGGCACGCCCAGCAGTTCCAGGACCGTCGGCAGCACGTCGACCAGCCGCGCCCGCTGGGGGACGCGCGCCGCCCGCCGGGGCAGCCCGGCGCCGCTGAACAGCAGCGGCACGCGCACGCTCTCCTCGTAGCAGAATATGCCGTGGCCGCGCTCGCCGTGCTCGCCGAACGCCTCGCCGTGGTCGCCGGCCACCACCACCAGGGTCTTATCCAGCAGCCCGCGCCCGCGCAGGTCGGCGAGCATTTGGCCCACGGCATGGTCGGCGCAGGCCACCTCGCCGCGGTAGGGGTCGTCGCCGGCCGCCTTGAGGAACTCCGGCGGCGGCGCGTAGGGCTTGTGCGGGTCGTACAGGTGGACCCACAAGAAGAACGGCCGCCGGCGCGGCCGCTGCAGCCAGTCGCGGAACTTGGCGTAGACGCGGTCGGCCGGTATCTCGGCGTCGGCGTCGCCCGGCTTTTCGGCGGCGCCGAGCCGGTCCTCGTACCGGGCGAACCCCTGGTCCAGGCCGTACTTGCCCTTCAGCACGTAGGCGGCGATCAGCGCCGCCGTGTCGTAGCCGGCAGCGGAAAGCGCCTCGGCCAGCGTGGTCTCCCTGGCGGGCAGGGCATAACGGCCGTTGTTGCGCACGCCGTGGGCGATCGGCCAGCGGCCGGTGAACAGCGAGCAGTGGGCCGGCAGGGTCAGCGGCGCCGGCGCGTAGCAGCTCTCGAACAGGACGCCGGCGCGGGCCAGGGAATCGAGCGCCGGCGTGTCGGCGCGCGCGTCGCCGTAGCAGCCCAGGCGGTCGGAGCGCGTGGTGTCGAGGGTGATCACGAGCAGGTTGGCGCCGGCGGCGGGAGCGGGACGCGAGCGCCGGCAGCCCGGTGCGAGCAGGGCCGTTGCCAGCAGCGGCAGCAGGAGGAAGCGGGTCGTGCGTTTCATGCCACCGGCATTCTATCACATGCAGCGGGGAGGGAACATCGGCTGGCAGCGCGGGGAAAATGCAGTCAGGAGCTAGAACATGAACCGGACGCCCAGGCGCACGGCGATGGGCGCCTGGTACTGCATGGGCAGGTTGAAGCGGGCGTCGCGCACCCAGGTGCCCTGGCGCTGTGGATAAGGCCCTTCCCACTGGCGGAAGTCGTAGCCGTTCTGGATCACGGTTGCGGTGTCGTTGACCAGATCGTCCCACCAGACGTCGGGGGAGGTGACATTGATGCGCGTCCAGTACCAGGTGGCAATGTCGTTGTCGGTGGCATTGTCGACGTTGACGCTGAACTGCAGGGTGTTCCGGCCCAGCTTCAGGTCGTAGGCGGCGTAGAGGTTCAGGAACCAAAGGGCGGGAGTGCGGCCCAGGTCGCCGCGGCCCAGGGGATAAAAGCCGTCGGCGTTGTTCACGTACCATTCGGTCGACTTCGGGGTCCCCTGCAGCCAATTGAATACGCCGCCCACGGTCAGGCCGAAGGGGAAGGCATAGGAGCCGTAGGCCTTGGCGACGATCGGGCGGTCGGTGGGCAGCCGGCCGTTGCTCGGGGTTTTGCGGCCGTCCTGCGTGTAGGACATCCACCATCCGTCGAAGGAGCGGGATAAATACCCGCCGCTGACGCCGCTGCCGTTGCCGGCGATCGCCTCGTCGGCGCTGACGATGCCGGTGTAGTTGCCGTAGAGGCGGCTGAGGGTCAGGTGGACGCCGCCCATCCAGTTCCGGCTCATGCGCTTCTCGAGGGAGAAGGTAAGGGCCTTGTAATCCCTCTCGGCCCTGGGGATCGGCCAGGTATCGGCTGGCAGCTTGCCTCCCTCCGTGTAGGGACGCGAATATCCGTACCCGGGATTGGTCAGGAAGACATACGACGTCCATATACTGTCATCGTAGAAACCCACGTCCTCGATGGCGCGGATCAGGCCGCGCCAGGTGACGCGGAGCGATAGGGAAAGATCGCGGCTGATCTTCTTCTCCATGCCGGCGCAAAGCTCGCGCTGCGCCATGGGCTTCAGCTCGGGGTCCAGCACATCCCAATATTGAAAGCGGCGGTCCCATGGGTAGCGCGGGTTCAGGAACGAGTAGTCGCGCTTGCCGTCCTTCAGCCGGCCGATCTCGAACAGGCGATGGACCTGGGCGGCGGGGAGCCAGAATGAGTCCTGGACCCAGCGCGTGCCTCCGAACGCGCGCATGGCCAGGTCAAGGTCGACGTCCCCGAAGAAGATCCCGTACGCCGCGTAGAGCTTCAGGCCATCGTCGCCTCCGGGGTTCCAGACGACGCCCAGGCGCGGCGCCACCTTGTCGAGGAGCGAGAAATCGAGGCAATCCTTCCTCATGATGGCAGCCCACTCGGGATCGTCGTTGAAGCCGGGGACCGACTCGGACTCGAGGCGCACGCCGGCGCTGAGGGTGAGGCGGCCGGCGATGGTCCAGGAATCCTGCAGGTAGAGGGCCAGGCGCCGGCCGGCCCCCCGGGCATAGTCGCCGTACTGCCCGCCGGCGCTGTGGTTGACGGAATCGGGCAGGGAGCCGGGGCCGCCGTTCACCAGGACGGCGACCGAGCCGGAAGGACTGCTGAAATCGGTGAAGATGACCTCGGGGGCGCTCCACAGGGTGTTGCGGTCCAGGGACGCCCGGGTGTATTCCACCCCCGCCTTCCAGGCGTGCTCGCCGGCCAGGTCCAGGAACCAGGCGAGGTCGGCGCCCAGGCTGAGGCGCGTCTCCAGGTCCTGGTAATGGCCGCTGGTCATCGACTGCGGGGAGCGGCTCATCCAGCCGGCCGGCCGGCGCAATTCCGCGGGGAAGCCCGCGATGTCCTCGTTCCCCGCCTGAAAATAGTAGAGCGGCTCCTGGGACTCTCCGGCCGGCGAAGAAAGGCCGTTGCGCGTGCCGGCGGCGATGAAGCCGGCGCGGGCGCCGATCAGGAGGCGGCGGTGCGGGCTCCAGTCGGCGCTGCCGCTGAGCGCCCACTGGAAGCGGGAGTAGCCCAGTGCCGAGTAGTCGATGGTGTCGGCGGATCTGCCGTCGCGGTCGGGCAGCTCGCCGGAAGCGGAGCCGGGGCTGCCGAGAATGCTCAGCGACAGGTTCAGTCCTGGCCGCGGCCGGGCGGAGAGCTTGAGCATCAGCCGAAGCTCGCCGTCGCTGCGGCTGTAGTCGTAGAGGTTCAGGCGAGGCGGAGCGGCGAACGGGTCGGAGGCGAGGTGGCGGGCGTCATAGGGGTGGAGGAAGACGACCGGGAGGGTGGAGCGGGTCCATGACGGCAGCAGGGCGGCATGGAACCACAGCCTGTCGCGGAATAGCGGCCCACCGATCCCGGCTCCCGCCTCTAGGCGGATGTCGCGGCCGGACTGGCCCCGCTGCGAATAATTGTAGGTCAGCGCCCGGGGAGCGGCGCTGGCTGGATCGAGGATGGTCGTGTCGCGCTCCCGGCCGCGCAGCGCGCTTCCCGAGAAATAGCCGACCGCGTCTCCGTGGAAGGCGCCCCCGCCCGAGCGGGTGACGACGTTGATCACCCCGCCCAGGGCTCCGGAATGCGCGCTGGCGAATCCACCGGCCTGCAGCCGGACTTCGTCGACGAAGTCGAGGACCGCGCGCTGCAGATAGCGGCCGGCGAACAGGGAATTGCCCGGCTGGCCGTCGATGAAAGACCTGTTTTCGCTGTCGCTGGCGCCCTCGAGCGAAAGACCGCCTAATAGAGGCTCAATCTGCGCGCCGGGAACGAGGGCATGCAGGCTTTCGGGATCCCGCCCCTTCGGCAGGACGTCCCATTCCGCCTTCGTCAGCGTCGTGGCTGTCGCGGCTGACCTGGCATCGCTCTGGATCGCACCATCAGGTGAAATGGCGGCAGCAGCTCCGGCACTGAGGACAAGGCGCGGCAGGCTGACGGTCTGTCCGGCATGCAGTCTGATCCCTTCGCGGACCAGAAGGGGGGAACCCGGCAGGGACACGGTCAGCCGGTAGCTCCCGGGGATCAGCTGTTGCAGCCGGAAGCGGCCCTGCCCGTCGGTCACGGTCGTGTCGCCGCCGGGAAGCTTCGGGCTGGCGGCCTCCACCCGGGCACCTGCCTGGGGCGAGCCGTCCTGGGAAATGACCCTGCCGATCATGGCTCCGGTCGTCTCCTGGCCGGCCAGGGAGCCTGCCAGCAGGGACCAGGCGAGCCCGATCCAGAAAACGCATCGGTTTTTTTTCATTTCCCCTCTCTCCTTGGGCGAAGCCAGAGCGCTTCGGGACCGCGCTCAAGCGGCCAGGATAACATGAAATGGGGGGCAAAAAAAACCCGCCCCGGGCGAACCCGGGGCGGGCGGGAAAATCAGGCGCGCCGCAGCGCGCCTGGAGATGCAGTTGGAGACTTAGAACATGAACTTGACGCCCAGGCGGGCCGAGATGGGGGCCTGGAAGCCGAGAGCCTGGTTGAAGCGGGCGTCACGCAGCCAGGTGCCGATGGCCTGCGGATAGGGGCCTTCCCACTGGCGGAAGTCGTAGCCGTTGGTGATGGTCTCGACGTTGTTGCCCGTGAAGTCGTCCCACCAGATGTAGGGAGAGGTGACGTTGATGCGCGTCCAGTACCACACCGCCGTGTCGTTGTTGCTGACGTTGTCGACGTTGACGCTGAACTGCAGGGTGTTCTTGCCCAGCTTCAGGTTGTACTCGGCGTAGAGGTTCAGGAACCAGACGTTGGGGGTGCGGCCCAGGTCGCCGCGGCCCAGCGGGTAGTAGCCGTCGGCGCGGTCCACGTACCACTCGGTGGTGCGCGGCGTGCCCTTCATCCAGTTGAAGACGCCGCCCACGGTCAGGCCGAAGGGGAAGGCGTAGGAGCCGTAGGCCTTGGCTACGATCGGGCGGTCGGTGGCCAGCAGGCCGTTGTTCTGGGTCTTCTGGCCGTCCTGCGTGTAGGACATCCACCAGACGTCGAAGTAGCGGGTCACGTTGCCGTCGGGGCGGCCGAAGCCGGTGCCCATGGTGTTGACCTCGTCGGCGCTGACGATGCCGGTGTAGTTGCCGTACAGGCGGCTGATGGTCAGGTTGATGCCGCCCATCCAGTTGTTGCTCATGCGCTTTTCGAGGGAGAGGTTGAGGGCCTTGTAGTCGCGCTGCGCCTTGGGGGTGGGCCAGAAGTCGTCGGAGAACTTCCCGCCCTGGGAGATCGGGGCGGCCCAGCCGAAGCCGGGGTTGGCGATGTAGTAGACCTCGTCGAAGCCGCCGGCGTCATTGGGAACCTGCACGCCGACGTCGTCGATGGTGCGGATGAGCTTCCTCCAGGTGCCGCGCACCGAGAGGGAGAGGTTGTCGTTGATCTTGCGCTCGACGCCGAGGGTCATCTCGCTCTGGGCCATGGGCTTCAGGTTGGGATCGACGTAGCCCCAGGACTGGTAGCGATAGTCAACGGCGCGGCGGTAGCGCAGCATGGAGTAGTCGCGGCTGCCGTCGGGCAGCAGCTTGCCGACGTTCATCCACTGGTTGATGACGGGCGCGTCGAGGTAGTAGAAGTCGCTGATCCAGCGCATGCCGCCGAACGAGCCCAGCGCCATGTCGAGCTCCATGACGTCGTTGTAGACGCCGTAGGAGCCGTAGACCTTGAGGCTGGAGTCGCCCATCACGTCGTAGACGAAGCCGAAGCGCGGGGAGATCTTGTCGCCCAGCGTGAACTTCATGACGTCCTGGCCGACGTACTGCGCGAATTCCTCCAGGTCGTCGTTGAAGCTGGGGACGTTCTCGGACTCGAAGCGGACGCCGGCGTTGAGGGTCAGCTTGTTGCCGATGGTCCAGGAGTCCTGCAGGTAGAGGGCCAGGCGGTTGGAGTCGGCCTGACCCAGTTCGCCGTACTGCTTGCCGAACTCGGCGTGATCGCGGGAGTGCGGGCCGCCGCGGATCTCGAAGTAGCCGTAGGTGGCGTACCAGCTGGTGCGGATCAGCGGGCCGTTCCACAGGGTGTTCTTGTTGACCTTGGCCTTGGTGTAAGCGATGCCGGCCTTCCAGGCGTGCTCGCCGGCGAGGTTGAGGAAGTAGGTCAGGTCGGCGCCGAGGGAGAGGTTGCTCTCCTCGTCGATCTCATGGGGATAGGTCATGGCCGCGGCGGGCAGGTTCTGCCAGCCGGTGGCGCGGCGGTTCTGGGGCAGCAGGCCCTGGGTGGTGAAGTTGCTGTTGAGGAAGGTGAACAGCGGGTCCTTGTTCACGTTGGCCACCGAGGCGTCCATCTTGTTCTTGGTGCCCAGGAAGAAGTAGCCGGCGCGGCCGCTGAGCATGAAGTTGTTGCCCAGGGTCAGGTCGACGTTGCCGCTGACGCTGTAGTTGGGCGTGTCGTAGCCGAGCTTGGTCCAGTCGTACGAATCCGAGGAGGAGCCGTTGCGGGCGGGCAGGCCGTCCTTCCAGGAGTTCGCGTTGTTGACGAAGCTGGCCGACATGCGGACGTTCTTCGCCGGCTGGCTGGAGAGCTTCAGCTGGAAGTTGTAGTCATTGTTGGTCTGCTTGTAGTCGTAGCGGTTGAACACGCCGTTGGCGATGTCGGAGGCGACGTGATTCGGATCGCTGACCACGGTGAAGACGACCGGGCGGGTCGTGCTGCGGAAGACGGGCAGCGCGTTGGCGTAGAACCACAGCTTGTCCTTGACGATGTAGCCGCCGAGGCCAAAGCCGGCTTCCAGGCGCCAGTCCTTCTCCTTCTGGTCGCGGTCGTTGGTGTAGTTGAAACGCTGCAGCACCGGGGCGCTCTGGTAGGGATCGAGCTGCACGGTGTCGCGCTCGGTGCCGCGCAGGGCGCTGCCCGAGTAGTAGGCCACGACGTCGCCGTGGAACTCGTTGCCGCCCGAGCGCGTCACGACGTTGATGACGCCGCCGAGCGAGCCGCCGAACTCGGCCTGGTAGCCCGAGGCCTTGACCTGGACCTCGTCGACGAAGTCGAAGGCCGCCTGCTGGGCGCCGCCGCCGCCGAACACGGTGTTGACGTTCTGGCCGTCGACGTAGAACATGTTCTCGCCGCCGGAGGAGCCGTCGATCGAGATGCCGTTCAGGAAGTTCTCGTTGACGACGCCGGGGATGATCGCCACCAGGCCGTCAAAGTTGCGGCCCTTGGGCAGCACGTCGAACACTTCCTTGGTCAGGGTCATGCCCTTGGCGGTGCTCTTGACGTCGATCAAGGCCACCTGACCGGTGATGGTCACGGCTTCCTCGATGTTGCCGAGCTTCATCTGGATCTTCAGGTTCAGGGTCTGCTCCGCCACCAGCGGGATGTTCTCGCGGATGACGGTCTGGAAGCCCTGAAGGGTGAAGACCAGCTTGTACACGCCAGGGGTCAGGTTGACCAGCCTGAAGGCGCCGTTCTCGTCGGTGACCGCCGTTTCCTTGCCGACCAGTTTGGGGCTGGTGGCCTCAACGGTGACACCGGGGACGAGCGAGCCGTCCTCGAGCTGAACAACGCCGAAGATCTTGGCGTTGGTTTGCTGGGCGGTCAGCAGCCCTGCACAAAAGAGCAGGCCGACAGCCAGCACGACGAACCGTTTGGCACAATTCATCTGCATGTCCTCCTTGCTTAGATTTTCTGCCAAAACAGTCTATATAAAGCATAAATTGTGCCAAAAACGTCCCAAAGGCCATTGGGAGAGGGCAGGGAAAAGGGGACCTTGGAACCCAGGTCTATCTTGGGTTTTGCCGGAAGGGGCCCGGCAAAGGCGGCGCCGCGAACCGCGGCGCATGAGTTCCCGGAGGCTGAGAATTCAAATTATTGAATTTGAATTCAATTTTCGGAATTTTGCCGCCGGATCGAGTGGGAGTGGTGCGAAAAAAATGCCGGCCGCTGAGGGAGCCGGCCGGCAGGGGGGAGGGGCGCTCAGGGAACGATCTTGAACTTGAACTCCTGCAGGCCCTTGGCCTTGGAGACGTTGTCCAGCAGCTCGATCTCCAGCACGTAGTCGCCGGGCTCGAGCAGCTTCTGCTTGCGCTCCGTTTCCTTGCCCTTGGTGTCCTTGGTCACCTCGGTGAAGGTGAAGTCGATGGGCTGGCTGATGATGGAGCTGTTGACGGCCTGCGGGGCCAGCTTGTTGACCTCCTTGCCGTCCTTCTTGAACGTGTAGGTGATCTGGGCGTTGATGGCGCCGCTGGCCGGATCGCTCGTCGCGCCGATGATGAAATAGAACAGGTCGAGGCTGTCGCCGGCCTTGAATTCGTTGTTCATCTTGGGGGCGAGCATCAGGGTGTTGTAGACGAAGGAGTTCTGGTGCACGGTCAGGCGCGTGTCGGCGGCGGGCAGCATCTGCAGGTTGAGGACCGAGATCACCGGCGTGGTGGCCAGCCGGTCCTTCAGCTGCGAATGGTCGGGCAGGGTGAAGTCGGCGTAGACCACCGAGATCTTGGCGTAGTCGGGGGTGGTCACGGCCAGGGCCAGGCAATAGTCGCCGGCCGGGTAGATGTCGCCGGCCAGGGTGTAGTAGTTTAGCGCCTCGGGCTGGAAGGACGCCTGCGCCTCCTCGAGGTCGAAGCGGGCGTTGCGCTCCCGGGCTACGGCCGGCGCGGCGCCGGGGGCCAGGCGGTAGACGCGCAGGAACAGGTAGTGGGCGGCCTTGAGCAGGGCGGGATTGTCGGCCGGGGCGGCGAAGCCCAGGTCGGAGTTCTTCAGCTGGAAGAAGAAGACGGGGTAGACCTGGCCCTGCTGCGCGGGCAGGAAGAAAGTCTTCAGGTAGGCCATGGGGATGTCCATGCGCCCCTGCTTCTGGGCCAGCCCGGCGTCGATCAGCGACGCGACCTGGGGCGGGATGACGATCTGCTGCTGCTGGGCGGTCAGCGGCAGGGCGACGGCGACCAAAGCGGTCAGCGTCAGGACGATGAATCTCGTTGCGTTCATTGTATCTCTCCTTTGGCGGGCACGTTGGGATCGCGGGGGTTCATCTTCATGATGGATATGACGGAACTGGAAACGTCAGTATACCATATTTTCTTTTTTTATGCAAAGGGCTACAATAGCGGCCATGAAAATGCGTATCCGCGTGCTGCTTATGCTCCTGCTCGCGGCCGCGGCTCTGCCGGCCCTGGCCATAGAGCCCCTCGCCGACGCCGTGAGCCGCAAGGACTGGCCGGCCCTGGCCGCCCGCTGCGACGACGACAGCCACCGCGCCGTGGCCGAGTATTTCCAGGACTGCCAGGCGGTGGCCTTCGCGCCGCTGCGGCCCAACGAGCTGCTTTTTTTCGCCCGTTTCCCCGATGCGGCCGAGATCGGCGAGATCGCCTACGAGCCATCTGCCGGGCGCTACCGCGGCCTGAAGCTGAAGCGAACCATCAAGCCCCTGTACTTCATCCGCTCCTTCGTCCGCTACCCCGTCGCCGACTTGACGCTGCGGCTGGGCGACGCCGAGGTCCGCTTCAAGAAGGGCGTCCTGCACCGCGGCATGCCCATCGGCAGCATCTTCCTGTTCAGCGGCGAATGGGAGTTCCGCATCCGCCCCGAGTCGGAGGAGGAGCGGCTGACCCTGCACACGCTCGAGCGCGGCGACACGCTGGCGCGCGAGGCCCGCGCCGGGGTCTTCGTTCTCGCCCAGCCCGACGAGCTGCTGCAGCGCCTGCCGGCGCCCGAGGAGGGCGGCGCGCCCGCCGACGAGGAGACGCTGGCGCTGTACCGCGCCTTCCAGGAGCGCTGGGCCATGCCCGTCACCCTGCTGGACGAGCTGTGGTACTTCCCCTTCGCCCCGGAGTTCAACGCCGTCCTGCTGCCCCAGCGCGGCGGGCGCTCCCATTTCCGCTACATCTTCAACAGCGGCATCGCTCCCGACACCAGCCTGGTGCTGCTGCCCGAGAACAAGTTCTACCTGAACTACAACGCGGTGAAGGGGCTCAAGTTCAGCCAGCCGGGGGTGGACGAGCTGGAGAGCCTGCAGCTGAACCTCTTCATCAACCCCGCGGAGGGCTTCCTCTCCGCCACCTCGGTCCTCAACTTCAAGGAGCCGTCGAGCATCAAGACGGTCAGCTTGAATCCCGGCCTGGCCGTCAAAGGCTTCGGCCGCTCCTCGCAGCACGAGCTGCAGCTGTTCCGCCGCGAAGACACGTACTACCTGCTGGGCGAGGACCTCAGCAAGTTCAGCTTCTTCTACGCCGGGGCCGTCCCCTCCGCCCACGAGGGCGGCGACCTGGCCAAGATCGTGTTCGGGCGCTCGGGCAAGAACGTGGACCGCTATTACCTGCTGGACCGCGACCAGGACTTCTACCCCAACCCGGGGCAGCACTTCTTCCGGAGCCGGCTGCGCATCTCGCTGCCGGCGTCCATGGAATGCCTGGCGTCGGGCAGCCTGGTCGCCAGGCGCCGCCAGGGCGAGCGCAGCGAGTTCGAGTTCGCCAGCCCCGGCAGCAAGGGCGTCTCGCTGGTCTGCGGCGATTTCCGCAGGCTGGCCACGGTGCCGGGGCGGCTGCCGCTGCAGGTGTACGGCCACGCCAAGCTGGAGCTGCGCGACGCCTACGCCCCGGCGGCGCTGCGCGGCTACCTTGACTTCCTGCTGGACGCCTTCGGGCCGCTGGAGGTGCCGGAGGTGAGCCTGCTGCTGCGGCGCTGGCAGGACTTCGGCGGCTGGAGCCACCAGGGCTTCGTGGTCTTCAACCTGCTCGACGACTCGATCACCGTCGACGACCTGGGCACGGTGCGCCGGCTGCGCATGGAGAGCCCGGTGGTGTTCGGCGACATCAACCGCGACAACCTGATCCACGAGCTGGCCCACCAGTGGTGGGGCGGCCTGGTCTCCTGGAAGAGCTACCAGGACCAGTGGCTGACCGAGGGGCTGGCGCAGTTCGCCACCCTGCTGTACCTGGAGGACACGCTGGGCGAGGGCGCCTACCGCCGCGTGCTCGCCGGCTGCAAGCGCTGGCTGGCGCGCAAGAACGACGCCGGCCCGGTCATCTACGGCCGGCGCATCGCCAACCTCAGCGAAGACCTGCAGGCCTTCCAGAGCATCGTCTACAACAAGGCGGCGCTGGTTTTCCTGATGCTCAAGGACATCCTCGGCGAGGAGGAGCTGCTGCAGCGCCTGCGCCAGGTGCTGGCCGACTGCCGCCACCAGAGCCTGGCCAGCCCGCGCTTCATCCAGCTGCTCTGCCGCGGCGAGGAGCGGCTGCTGAAGTTCTTCAACGGCTGGGTGTACTCGCGGCAGCTGCCGCGGGTGCGCCGCCAGGCCGTGGTCAGCGGCGCCACCGCCGTGGTCACCCTCACCCAGGAGAACGGCGACTTCGTGTTCCCGGTGGCGGTGCGCGTGGCCACGCGCGAGGGCAAGTACACGCGCACGCTGGTGGTGGAACAGCGCGAGCAGACGTTCAAGATATTCGAGAACTCGCCCATCCAGTCGCTGCAGGTGGAGGCGCCGGTGGCGCCCGTCGACCTGCACGACTGAGCGCGGCGCCCGCTCTTGACTTTTCGCCCGCGAATCCGTATACCATGGCCTGGCCAAGGAGGCTGCACCATGATCATGCGCTGCAAGAGACCGATCGCCCTGACGCTGGCATTCACCCTGTTCGCCCTGCTGGGCCTCTCCGCCATGCCCCTGCCGGCGGCGGGCGCCCCGGGCGCGGGCCGGCCGGACGAGCCGTCGCTGGAGAGAGGCGACAGCGCCCCGCAGGCGGTCGAGCGTGAGATGCAGGCGGGCGTCAGGCTGGAGAAGAAGAAGATCCTGCCGGTCGTCCTCATCGGCGCCGCCGTGGTGGCGGGCATCTTCCTGGTGGTCATGCTGGTCTCCAAGGTCAAGTACGACATCAGCGGCACCTGGGACTTCCACAACTCCTTCACCAGCGCCGGCGAGATCGACTTCGACAGCGTCTGGGTTTTCACCCCCTACGACAGCCTGAACCCGGTGCAGGGCACCTACCGGCGCATGGTCAACGGCGTGACCGTCGGCAGCGGCTCCTTCACCGTGGTCAACAAGAAGGAGGTCGTGTTCTACGGCGCTGGCTACGAGGAAGAATACAAAGGGCAGTTCGACGGCAAGAAGACCATGAGCGGCACCTTCACGCTCATCTCGACCGCCAAGGGCACCTGGACGGCCACGAAGCGCTAGCGGCGCGCCGGCCGGCCGGGGCTGGATTTTCGCGGCAAAATGATGTATCCTGTTCCATTCGCCGGTACCGTCTAGACGCTCAAAAAACCGAGGCCCTGGATGCTGGATGAGTCGCTGCTCACCCCTGATGACGCCCAGGCGCGCGGCCGCAGGTGGCTGCTGCTGCCCGTCTCCCTGCTCGTCCATCTGCTGGCCGTCGCCGCCCTGGTCCTGATTCCCCTGCTGCGCGCCGGCGCCGACCTGCCCCGCGCCCAGGTGACCAACGTGTTCATCATCGCCCCCTCGCTGCCCACGCCGCCGCCGCCCCCGCCGCCGCCCTTCGGACGCGGCGGCCGCCCCGGGGCGCGCAAGCCCAGCGCGGAGCGCAAGGCGGCGGAGCCGCCGGTCATCCGCGGCCGGCTGATCGCCCCGATCGAGGTGCCGGTCACGATCGAGGAGGACGAGGGGGTCGACTTCGGCGTCGAGGGCGGCGTGCCCTGGGGGGTCGTCGGCGGCGTCGAGGGCGGGATCGAGGGCGGCGTGGTGGGCGGCGTGCTGGGCGGGGTGCTGGGCGGCGAGATTCCCAACGAGCCGCCGGTCTACGTCAGCGGCAAGCAGCAGCCCAAGCTGCTGCGCAGCGTCACCCCCGAGTATCCGCGCGAGGCCTTCGCCGAGCGCCTGCAGGGGATGGTGATCGTCGAGGCCCAGACCGACATCTTCGGCCGCGTCACCCGGGCGCGCATCATCAGCGGCCTGCCCATCTTCCACCAGCCGGCGCTGGCCGCCGTCCGCCAGTGGCTGTACGAGCCCTACGTCGTCAACGGCGTGCCGCGGCCGATCTACTTCACCGTCTCCATCACGTTCGGATTGGGGCTCCAGTAGCAGCCAGTACTCGGCATAGGGCGGACGGCGTAGGGCAACAGCGAAGAACGAGCCATCGTGACGCGGTGCGCGTGACGCGTGACAAGCAGCAGCCATAGATCGGCTTTTGCGGTTCCAATCACCAATCACTAATTACTAATCACTTTTGCTGGTTCGTCCCCTTGCTGTTCTGAATCACGAATTACGAATCACGATAGTTCGTTCTAAGCGATTCCTCGTCACTTGTTACTCGTCACTGAGCTTGATTCATTTCGGAGAGTGCATCGCGTATGGCCTGCGCCAGGAGCTTGGCCAGCGGCGCGACCGTGCGTCGCACCGGCGCCGAGAGGCGCGCTCCCGGCCTGAGCGTCCCGGGCTGCACGCCGACCAGGACGACGCGGCAGGGGAGCGAGCCGGCCAGGAAGCGCATCAGCAGCTTCAGCGGCAGGTGGTGGCTGGTCATGTCGCCCGCGGCGATCTCCTCCTCCGCGGCCAGGAAGGCGGATCCCGGCGCCAGGCCGTGGTCGACGGCATCGAGCAGCAGCACGTGACTGGGGGCGAAGGCCCGCGCCGCGCCGGTGAAGTTCTCGGGCGCCTCGCCGCCGGCGACGACGCGCACGCGGGCGCGGGATGCCGCCGGCAGTTGCCGCCCCAGGGCGCGGGTCAGGACGTTGCCCAGGCGGTCGTCGCTTTTCCAGTCCATGCCGATGCCCAGGACGAAGACGCGCCGGGCGCCGCGCAACGCCCCGCCCAGGCGGGCGGGAAAATCGGCCGCCCAGGGGAATGCCCTCTCGGGCATTCCTCGGCGGCGGGGGGCGGCACAGGTCGATCCTTTGCTGTTCCTTGTCACGCGTCAACCCCCTCGCCGGGGCCCTTCAGGGGCGTCACGCGTCACGGAAGCTTGGGAAATAGCCGGTCCTACTTGTATTCGATCTTCAACTGCCGGCGGTTGAGGACCGCGATCTCGAACTCGCCGTCCATGCGGTAGGTCTTGGTGGGGCAGGAGTCGACGCACTGGGCGCAGTGGATGCAGCGGTCGTTGTGCAGGATCATCTTGAACTTCTTCTCGGTCTCGGAAACGCGGATGATCTCGATGGCCTCGGCCGGACAGTCGCCGACGCAGATGTTGCAGCCGATGCACTTGGCCGGGTCGAAGACCACGTTGCCGCGGAATCCCGCCGGCACGGGGGTTTTTTCGAACGGGTAGCGTACCGTGACCGGCTTCTTGAACAGGCTGCGCAGCAGCTCGGGAAGGAACGGGGCGATTCGCAGGCTCATGAGGCACTCCCCTTGATGATGATGGCGATGAACAGCTGCAGCACGGCCAGCGGCGCCAGCCAGCGCCAGGAGAAGGCGATCATCTGGTCGATGCGGATGCGGCTGGTGGCGGCGCGCAGGGCGGCCAGCAGGAAGACGATGAACAGGGTCTTGACGACGAACCAGGCCAGGCCGGGCAGCAGCCCGCCCGGGAAGCCGCCCAGGAAGACGGCGGCGATCAGCCCGGCGCCCACGACCATCTCCACGTCGCCCAGCAGGCGGAAGAAGGCCAGCTTGCGGCCCGAGTACTCGGTGAACTGTCCGCCGACGATCTCGGTCTCGGCGTGGGGGATGTCGAAGGGCACGCGCTCCAGCTTGGCCTGCAGGCAAATGACGGCGATGAGGAAGCCCAGCAGGTTGGCCAGCATCAGCAGCGGGTGATTCTGGTAGAAGACGGCGATCTCCACCAGCCGCCACGACCCGGCCAGCACGGCGGGGGAGAGCAGGGCCAGCAGCAGCGGGATCTCGTAGCCGAAGAGCATGGTCAGCACGCGCACGCCGCCGATCTCCGAAAAGAAGTTGGTGGAGTGCCAGCCGGCCAGGAAGAAGATCAGCGTCGGCAGGCTGAGCAGGTAGACGACGACGATCAGGTCGCCGGGAAAGGAGATGGGCGAGGGCGCCGCCTGGTAGTGCCAGACCGGCAGGTAGAGGGCCGCCGTGCAGACGATGGCCATGGCGAACACCGGCAGCGCCGAGAACATGCGCTTGTCGGCGCGCTCGGGCACGATGTCCTCCTTGGCGAAGAGCTTGATGATGTCGGCCACCGGCTGCAGGATGCCGGCGCGGCCGGTGTGCAGGGGGCCGAAGCGGTTCTGCATGCGGGCGTAGAGTTTGCGGTCGACCCACTCGACGAACGTGGAGTAGACCAGCAGGAAGAGCAGCCCCGGGTAGACCAGGAGGTAGAGGATGGGTTTCAGAATGGCCATGCGATTTCCCTTTTCGTATAGTCGATTTTCTTGGCCCGCTCGTTGGCCATGGCGCGCAGCTCGCTGAAGCGCAGGACGCGCCCGCGGCCGCGCCCGTCGTCCAGCTGCACCAGGCGCTCGGCGCAGCAGATGCAGGGGTCGATGGCGGCGAAGATCAGCGGGATGTCGGCGATGAAGCCGTTCTTGAGCATGGCGATGGTCGCCGGGTAGTTGGCCAGCGTCGGGGCGCGCACCTTGAGGCGCTCGGGCTTGTCCGAGCCGTTGCTCTTGATGTAGTGGACGTTCTCCCCCCGGGGCGCCTCGTAGCGCGAGTAGACCTCGTTGGGCTTGACCTTGCGCGGCGCCTTGACCTTGAAGGGCCCCTCGGGCAGGTTCTTCAGCAGGAACTCGATGATGCGGTAGGACTGGATCAGCTCCTTGACGCGCACCACCGCCCGCCCGAGCACGTCGCAGGAGTCGGCGGTGCTGACCTCGAAGGGGATCTCGTCGTAGACGGCGTAGGGGTCGTCCTTGCGCACGTCCATGGGCACGCCCGAGGCGCGCAGGGTGGGGCCGACGGCGCACAGGTCGATGGCCTGCTGACGGCTGAGCTTGCCCACGCCGGCCAGGCGCCCCACGAAGGTGGGCTCGCTGGCGGCGAGGTTCAGGTAGTAGTCGGTGCGCTGCTTCAGCAGGTCGAGCGTGTCGAGGATCTTCTTGCGCTGCATCTCGTCGATGTCGCGGCGCACGCCGCCGAAGGTGTTCATCGAGTAATGGACGCGGTTGCCCGAGATCCAGTCCAGGATGTCCATGACCACCTCGCGGTCGCGCCAGGTGTACATGAAGAAGGACTCGAAGCCCGCCTCCTGGCCGGCCACGCCCAGCCACAGCAGGTGGCTGTGGACGCGCTCCAGCTCGCAGACCAGGGTGCGGATGTAGAGGCCGCGCCGGGCCGGCACCAGCTCCATGAGCTTCTCCACCCCCTGGGTGTAGCAGGTCTGGTGCGAGAAGGAGCAGATGCCGCAGATGCGCTCGGTGAGGTACAGGTTCTGGATGAAGCTGCGGCTTTCGGCCAGCTTCTCGACGCCGCGGTGGTTGTAGCCCAGGCGCAGGTCGGCGTCGCGGATGACCTCGCCGTCCAGCGTCATGCGGATGCTGATGGGCTCGTGCAGGGCGGGGTGCTGGGGCCCCAGCTGGACCTTGAATTCCATCATTCACCTCCGGGGATGACTTCGGCGGGGCGCACGAACGTCCAGTCCTTGCGCAGCGGGTACTCGCCGGCCGGCCAGTCGTCGGCCAGCAGCAGCGGCCGCGGGTCGGGGATGTTCTCCACCACCAGGCCGAACATGTCCTGCAGCTCGCGCTCGTAGAGGATGGCGCCGGGGATGACCGAGCAGACGCTGGGGATGCGCGGCTCGCTGCGCGGTGCCTGGACGCGCACGGTCACCGTGCCGTCGGCATTGGACAGGTGGTAGAGCACCTCGAAGCTCTCGCCCAGGTCGACGCCGCTGATGGTGCCCAGGTGGGCGAGGCCCAAGGCCTGCTTCAGCCAGGCCAGCAGCTCCGGCAGATGCTCGCGCGGCGCGCGGATCTCGATGCGCCGCGGGGCGGAAAGCGCGGCCTCGCGGATCTTGTCCCGGGCCTCGCGAAGAATGGTTTCCAGCATGGTTTCGGGGTTCATCGCGACCTCACTTCAGCGAGTTGAGCAGCTTGACCACGCCGTCGATCAGGGCGTCGGGGCGGATCGGGCAGCCGGGGATGTAGGCGTTCACCGGCAGCACCTGGTCGACGCCCAGGTTGGCGTTGTAGGAGCCGCGGTAGACGCAGCCGGACATGGCGCAGGCGCCGACGGCGACCACGAACTTGGGGTCGGGCACCTGCTCGTAGATGCGCACCACCCGGTCGCGGTTCTGCCGCGTGATCGGGCCGGTGCAGATGATGACGTCGGCGTGGCGCGGCGTGCCCTTGAGCAGGATGCCGAAACGCTCCAGGTCGAAGCGCGGCATGAGCGCGGCCAGGATCTCGATGTCGCAGGCGTTGCAGGCGCCGGTGTTCAGGTGCAGGACCCACGGGGATTTGACCCGTGACCAGTGGACCAGTCGTTCGATCATGTTAGTCCCTCGTGACCAGGGCGGCGATGGAGAGGAAGATCATGCCCAGGTAGAACAGCGCGAAGTAGGCGATGGGGCCCGCCGGCACGGTGGCCACCACCAGCGCGGCGACGTGCATCATGGTGAAGAACAGGGCGATGAAGAAGAACAACCGGTAGCCGAACTGCACCTTGGCCCCGGGGATGTCCTCGCCGCAGGCGTAGCTCTTCAGCTTGCCGCCGACGGCGTTGACCTTCGGCGCCAGCCGCCCGGCCAGGGCGTACAGGACGTAGAAGGCCGCCAGGAAGGCCAGGAAGGCCAGCGGCGGCGCCAGCAGGATCTCCAGCAGGTTTTTCATGGCTACCCCTTCAGCCGGGTCAGTTTCCTGACGTCAAGGCTCTTGGTATGGCGGTTGATGTTGATGACCAGCGCCAGCGCCGTGGCGATGACGGCCACGTCGACGACGATGACGGTGATGGCCAGGCTCTGGGCGACCATCAGGTTGCCGCGGGCGGCGCCGCCGGCCACCAGCGCCAGGGTGACGCCCTTGGCGATGACCTCGATGCCGATCAGCAGCTTCACGGTGTTGCGCATGGTCAGCAGGCAGTAGAGGCCGACGCCGACCAGCAGGACCGCGAAGCCCAGGTTCAGGACCCACAGGTTACTCATGGCCTTCCCCCTTGCCGTGCCCGCCTTCGCGGCGGAACAGGGCCAGCACGGCCAGCACGCCGGCGGAGATGACGCCGACCTGGCCGACCAGGTCGAAGGTGCGCTGGTTCCACAGCACCTGGCTGAAGCCGCCGCTCTCGCTGCCCTGGATGGCGGGGATGCGGCCCAGCAACCGCCTCATGACCAGCACGTCGACGACGGCCAGGGCCAGGAAGAACAGCGGGAAGACCCAGCGCTGGGCCCGGCCCTCGGCCACGTCGCCGTCGCCGCGGGTCAGGGCGATGGCGGTGATGAACAGCACGGTGATCAGCCCGGCGACCACCGACAGCTCAAAGACGCCGGCGTAGACCGCCCCCATCTCGAACAGCAGCAGGGCCAGGAAGATGCTGGCCACGGCCAGGCTGATGGCGCTCTTGAGCAGCTCGCGGCACAGGATGGCCACGGCGGAAAAGGCGACCAATCCGATCAATAGAAAAAGATGCATGCGCGTCTCCTAGAATCCGATGAAGTTCAGCGCCACGTTGACCCCCTGGCCCAGGGCGTCGGCGGCCGGCTGCAGCCACGTGCCCACGACGAAGGGGAAGGCCAGGCCGACCGCCACGCAGAGAAGCGCCAGGACCACGGTGGCGGCCGACATCCAGAACGGCGCCTCGCGGACCGACTTCCAGGCCTCGTTCAGCTTGCCGAAGAAGGCCTGGTGCTGCAGCACCAGGTAGTACCACAGGGTGATCACGCTGCCCAGCACCGCCAGGACGGCCAGGGTGAGCATCTTGGCCTGCACCAGGGCGATGATGATCAGCAGCTTGCTCCAGAAGCCGTTCAGCGGCGGCACGCCGGCGATGGACAGCGAGCCGACGACCGAGGTCACCGCCGTGACCGGCATGACCTTGGCCAGGCCGCCCATCTTGTCCAGCGAGCGCGTGCCGGTGGACTGCTCGACGGCGCCGGCGTTGAGGAAGAGCAGCGACTTGAACAGGGCGTGGTTGAACAGGTGGAAGAGGCCGCCGAGGATGCCCAGCGGCGTGCCGATGCCGATGCCCAGCACCACGTAGCCGATCTGGCTGATCGAGGAGTAGGCCAGCATGCGCTTGATGTCGTTCTGGCCGATGGCGGCCAGGGCGCCGACGAAGATGGACACCACGCCCAGCACCGTCAGCACCGTGGTCAGGGCCGGGGTCAGGCCGAAGACGCCGAGGAAGACGCGCGTCATGGCGTAGACGCCGGAGACCTTGATCAGCACGCCCGACAGCATGGCCGAGATGGGCGCCGGCGCGGAGGGATGGGCGTCGGGCAGCCAGGAGTGGAAGGGCACCAGCGCCGCCTTCAGGCCGAAGCCGGCCAGGAACAGGGCGCTGCAGATGCCGACCAGGGTGCGGACGTTGAGCGTCTTGAGCCCCTGGGCGACGGCGCCGAAGCCGACGCCGCCGGTGACGGCGAAGAGCACGGCGATGCTCAGCAGCACGAACGCCGAGGCGACGGCGGAGAGCATCAGGTACTTGAAGGCGGCCTCGAGCTCGTCGGGACCGCGGCCGAAGGCCACCAGTGCGTAGGAGGCGACGGCGGCCATCTCCAGGAACACGTAGATGGTGAACAGGTCGCCGCTCAGCACCAGCCCGTTCATGCCGGCGATCATCACCAGCAGCAGGGCGTAGTAGTTGGCCTTGGCGCCGTAGTGCTCCATGTAGCCGATGGAGTAGACGCAGACCACGAAGCTGACCAGGGCGATGGTGAAGAGCATCAGCAGGCTGAAGCCGTCGAGCAGCAGGCGGATGTTCAGGGGCGCCTGGAACCAGGTGGCCTGCTGGATGACGCCGCCGCCGGAGATCAGCGGCCGGGCGCCGATCACGGTGAGCACGAGCAGGAAGAGCATGGCGGCGCTGGCCAGCAGGTCGGGCAGCAGGCGCTTGGACAGCTTGCCCAGCAGGGGCAGCAGCCCGGCCAGCAACAGGGGGACGATGATGTACAGGAATAGCATGGCTTTCTCCCTAGCGCAGCAGGGCGCCGATGGCCCAGGCGATGATCGCCAGCCCGCCGATGGTCCAGGCCAGGTAGTTGGCGTACAGGCCGTTGTGGGCGGCGCGGATGGCGCCGCTGGCGGCTCGCCCCACTCCGACCACCACCTTCTCGTAGAAGGCGTCGATCGGGCGGTCGACGAAGCGGAACAGGAAGCGCGACAGGGCCTGCAGCCCCTTGATGCCCTGCTCGTACAGGTCGAAGACGCGGGCCTCGGCCAGGTCGTAGATCGTGTGCAGCACCGGCAGGCGGTGGATGGGCTCGGAGGCCAGGTAGGCCTTGTTGCCGCCGCGCTTGAAGCCGAAGAGGTGCAGCCCCAGGGCGACCAGCAGGCAGCCCATGGAGATGAGGGCGATGGGATTGAACACGGCCAGGGCGTGGGCGGTGAAGTCCAGGTGCTCGCCGGCGGCGCCGGGGTGCCCGGCCAGGATGGGCTGGATGAAGAGCTTCAGCGGCAGGGCGTTCCAGACGCCGAACAGCACGCACAGCGCGGCCAGGGCCAGGATGGCGAGGGTCACCGGCGGCTTGTTCTCGTGCACTTGGGCGTTCTCCATGGCGCGCGGCCCGAAGAACACCGAGTGGCCGGCCTTGAGGAAGGAGGCGAAGGTGAGGATGGCCCCCAGCCAGGCGGCGACGGTGAAGACCGTGTAGCCGGTCTCATAGGAGCCGTGGAACACCATCTCCTTGGAGACGAAGCCGTTCAGCGGCCAGATGCCCGAGATGGCGGCGGCGCAGACCAGGAAGCCCAGCGCCGTCAGCGGCATGGAGCGGGCCAGGCCGCCGAGCTTCTTCAGCTCGGTGGTGCCGGCCTGCTGCTCGACCGAGCCGGCGGCCAGGAACAGCCCGCTCTTGTACATGGCGTGGTTGATCATGTGGAAGATGCCGCCGGCGATGCCGATGGGCACGGCGGTGCCCACGCCGAGCATCATGTAGCCGACCTGCGAGACGGCGTGGAAGGAGAGCAGCTTCTTCAGGTCCTTCTGAATCAGGGCCATGAACACGGCCAGCACGATGGTCAGGGCGCCCAGCGTCATCAGCACCAGCGCCGGGGCGCTGTTGACCTCGATCTGGAACAGGTCGAGGCAGATGCGCGACAGCATGTAGATGCCCAGCAGCTTCTCCAGCGCGGCGGGGATGAAGGCCATCACCGTCACCGGCGCATCGACGGCGGCGTCGGGGATCCAGGTGTGGAAGGGCATGGAGCCGGCCTTGGCCACGGCGCCGATCATCATCAGGTAGAAGCTGACCGCGGTCAGCCCCTGGGGCACGACCGAGATGTCGGACAGGCGCAGGGTGCCGGTCTGCGACCACAGGATGGCGATGCCCAGGATCATGCAGAAGTCACAGAAGCCGCCGATGAGGAAGGCCTTGACGGCGGTGCGGTGCGCGCCCCGGCCGCCGACGGTGATCAGGGCGTACAGGGTGATCAGCAGCCCCTCCCAGAAGAAGACCAGCGGCACGAAGTTGTTGGCCAGCACGGCGCCGGCGGACATGGCGGCGGTCAGGAACAGGTAGCCGTAGTACTCGCGCAGGCGGGCGTGGCCGGCCATGCGCACGGTGGAGTAGAGGGCGATGAGGAAGGTGAAGCCGCTGACCGCCAGCAGGATGAACTGGCTGAACTGGTAGAGGCGCAGCTCGAAGTCGATGCCGTGGCCCATCCAGGGCACGGTGAGCAGGGTCTCCTTCTGGCCGAAGAAGGAGACGGCGACGTAGACAAAGAGGGCCGCCCCGAGCACGGAGACGGCCTCGCGCAGGCGCTTGACGCTGCCGGGCAGCAGGAAGGAGAAGAGCGCCAGCAGCAGCGGCAGCAGGACCGGGATCAGCAGGTTGTTCGGGTTCATTTCATCCACCTTAGGATTTCTCCGGCGGCGACGTTGGCCAGCTTCGTGGGGTAGGCGACCAGCAGGCCGGCCAGCAGCGACAGCACGGCCAGCGTCACCACCACGAAGACCATGGAGCGCGTCCCCTCCTTGTGGCCGTGGCCGGCGGGCTCGCCCATGAAGACGGCGCTGAAGACCTTGAACAGGTAGTACATGGTCAGGACCGCGGCGAACAGCGCCGCCGCCGCCACCCAGACGCGGCCCGACTGCACGGTGGCCACGATGACCATGAACTTGGAGAAGAAGCCCCCGAAGGGCGGGATGCCGATGACCGAGAAGGCGCAGAAGATGAAAGCGGCGGCCGTCCAGGGCATGTTCTTGATCTGGCCGCCCAGCCGGCGGATGTCGCGCTCGCCGGTGGCGTGGATGACGATGCCAGCGCAGAGGAAGAGGCCGGCCTTGGCCAGGCCGTGCATCAGGATGAAGAGCAGCGAGCCGGAGACGCCCATGGGGTTCATGACGGCGAAGCCCAGGAAGATGTAGCCGATCTGGCTGACCGTGGAGTAGGCCAGGATGCGCTTGAGGTCGGTCTCGACGACGGCGGCGGCGGCGGCCACTAGGCTGGAGACGACGGCCAGCACCGGGATGGCCTCCTGCCAGCCCTCGGGGATGCGGAAGGTCCAGCAGAAGAGGCGGGCGAAGGCGTAGACGCCGATCTTGACCAGCACTGCCGCGTGGAGCAGGGCGGTGACGGTGGTGGGCGCCACGCCGGCGTCGGGCAGCCAGGTGTGCAGCGGCACGGTGGCCGACTTGGAGAACATGCCCATCAGGATCAGCAGCACCGCGATGCCGGGGATGGCCGTGCCGCGCATGGCGGTGAGGTCGAAGGTGCCGGTCTGGGCGTAGACCAGGATGAAGCCCAGCAGCATAGCCACGGCGCCGAAGAACGTCACCAGGAAGGCCTTGTCGGCCTTGAGCACGTACTCGCGCACGCGGTAGAAGCCGATCAGGCGCCAGCAGGCGAGGGCGGCGATCTCCCAGAACAGGTACAGGAAGACCAGGTTGGCGGAGAAGACCAGGCCCATCATCGAGCCGATGAACAGCAGCACGATGAAGTAGTACTCGCTCTGGTTCTCCTCGTGGCCGATGTAGCCCAGGGAGTAGACGACGATCAGGGCGCCGATGAAGGACGAGGCCACGGCCATGAAGACCGAGAGGGCGTCGGCCACCACGATGAAGTCGACGCCCAGGCCCAGTACCTTACGGAAGGCCAGCTCACCTCCCCGGAGCGCAAAGGGGATCAGCAGCATGGAGGAGGCGGTGGTGGCGAGCGCGAGGAGGACCGACCAGAACGATCGGGCCTTCTTGGAGATGAGGCCGGCCAGGGGGATGGTGAAGGAGCCGATGATCGGCACGAAAATGGTCAGGATGATGATGGTTTGAATGTTTTGTGCCATGGTTTTTTTAAGGCTCATTATATTGGATTCGCCGGCGATGTCAAGGGAGCAGGAAGCTTATGCGTGATGAGTGATAGTGGTAGTGGTAGTGGTAGTGAAAGAAGAAGAAACAGCAAATGGTATTGTCCTGAAATCACCGTAACACGTCACACGATTGCCTTTGCTATCACTAACACTATCACTATCACTTTCTTCGGCCCTCGTTTGCTTTTTGCCGCGGCCTGAGGTATAAAGCGGGCCATGGAAACGCGCAAGGTCGCCGTCATGCAGAAGCTGCTCAAGGCCAACGACGCCGTCGCCGACGAGCTGCGCCGCCAGCTGCGGGAGAAGGACATCTTCTTCGTCAACCTGATGAGCTCGCCCGGCTCGGGCAAGACCACCCTGGTCGAGGAGACGGTCCGCCGGCTGGGGAAGCGCATCAAGGTCATCGAGGGCGACATCCAGACCACGCTCGACGCCGAGCGCCTGCAGAAACTGGGCATCCAGGCCTTCCAGATCAACACCGGCCCCTTCGGCGGCGACTGCCACCTGGAGGCGGCCTGGGTGCGGACCGCCGTCGACGAGCTGGGCCTCGACGGCATGGACTTCCTCTTCGTGGAGAACATCGGCAACCTGGTCTGCCCGGCCGAGTTCGACGTCGGCGCCCACCTGAACGTCCTGCTGCTCAGCGTGACCGAGGGCGAGGACAAGCCGCTGAAGTACCCGCTGGCCTTCCAGGTCTCGCCGCTGTGCCTGGTCACCAAGACCGATTTCCTGCCGCTGAAGAATTTTTCGCTGAATAAATTGCGGGAGAACATAAAAAAGGTGAATCCGGCCTGCGCCGTCATCGAGGTGTCGGCGCACAGCGGCGCCGGCATGGATAGCTGGATCACGATCCTGAAGAACCGGCCGAACTTCCAGGGATAAACTCGGCACACGGCTGACGGCGTACGGCATACGGCAACGGCACGATCCAGGACTTAAAAGATCGAACTTGGCGTACAGGCATGGCAGGAATAAAATTCCAATTTCCAAGCGCCAAACTCAAAACCAGCATCAAGCACCAATGATCCAATGACCCAGACAAAGCACAGTGGGAGTGACCGTGCCAGTGACAGCAAGAATCCGGCATCATCTCTGTTGGGTTTTACTGACACGGACACTTACACTGGCACTTGCCTCAGCTTATTTGGAGCTTGAATTTATTTGGGATTTGGAATTTGACTTCGCTTTTTTCTTTTGCCGTCCGCCGTCCGCCGTCGGCCGTACGCCGAGGATTTCCTTCAGATGCATTTCCCTTCCGCCGATGACGTCGATCTGCGTCGAGCCGCAGGCGGGGCAGGCAAACTCCGGCCGCTCGATCACGGCCTCGCGGAGGCAGGCGCGGCAGGCGATGCGCACCGGCGCGATCTCGACGAGCAGCCGGGAGCGGCGCAGGGTTGGCTGCTCCCTTTTCAGTAGCCGGTAGTGGTCCTGAAGGACGTCGGGGACCACGCTGTGCAGGCGGCCGATGAGCACGGTCAGCGAGCGGGCGGAGGAGAGTCCCTCGCGCTCCAGCGCCTCCAGGGCGCCCTGGACGATGGCGGCGGCGATCGCTCCCTCGTGCATCAGCAGATGCGCGGCAGGATCTCGCCCGCCGGCGGCATGACGATGCGCTCGCTGCCGGCGCGCGTGGCCATGACCACGCGGCCGCGGTTTTCCCGGCTGATCTCGCCGATCCGCCGCGCGCCCCGGCCCAATCGGTGGCGGTGCAACAGCAGCAGCGCCTTTTCGGCGTCCCCGGCGGCGACCACCATGACCACCTTGCCCTCGTTGGCCACCTGCAGCGGGTCGAGGCCGAGCAGGTCGCATACCGCGGCCACGCTCCTGGGGACGGGCAGTACCGCTTCGTCGATGCGCACGCCGAACTTTCTTCCCTGGACGAGCTCGTTCAGGGTCTGCGCCAGGCCGCCGCGGGTCGGGTCGCGCATGAAGGGGACGTCGAGGCCGCGGCAGGTCCTCACCAGCCCCCACAGCGGCGCCACGTCGCTTTTCATCGCGCTCTTCAGGCCGAACTCGCCGCGGGCGGTCAGCACCGCGATCCCATGCAGGCCGATGGGGCCGCTGATCAGGACCGCGTCGCCCGGCTTAACGCGGGCGGCCAGCACCGGTCGGCGGAACGCCGGGCGCCCGATCCCCGCGGTGTTGATGAACAGGCCGTCGGCCTTGCCCCGCTCCACCACCTTGGTGTCGGCGCAGACGATGCGCACGCCCGCCTCGCGGCAGGCGCGGGCGATCGAGGCCAGCACCCGCTCCAGGTCGGCGATGGGAAACCCCTCCTCGATGATGAAGCCGATCGACAGGTACAGCGGCTCGGCGCCCATCACGGCCAGGTCGTTGACCGTGCCGCAGACCGCCAGCCGGCCGATGTCGCCGCCGGGGAAGAACAGGGGCCGCACCACGAAGGAGTCGGTGGTGAACGCCTGGCCGGGCAGGCGGGCCGCGTCGTCCATCTCCAGCAGCAGCGGGTCACGCAGGTAGCGTTGGAACAGGCCGCGGGTCAGCTCGGTGCTGCGGCTGCCGCCGCCGCCGTGGGCCAGCAGTATTCTTCCTTTATTATTCATACAGCACCCAGGCGCTGCAGCTGCCCTCGGCCGAGACCATGCAGGGGCCGACCGGGGAGTCGGGGCGGCAGGCCTTGTTGAACAGCGGGCAGGCCGGCGGGTCGATCCGCCCGCGCAGCACGTCGCCGCAGCGGCAGCCCCGGCGCGGCGGCGCCTCTTCCGTCACGATGCGGAACCGCCGGCGGGCGTCGAGGCCGGCGTAGGCGGGCCTGAGTTCCAGGCCGCTCCGCGGGATCACGCCCAGGCCGCGCCACTCGGCGTCGGCCGGCGCGAAGACCTCGGCCAGCACCGCCCGCGACCGCTCGTTCCCCTCGTCGCGCACCACGCCGGGGTAGTTGTTCACGATCCGGCGCACGCCCTTTTCGTGCATCTCCAGCAGCAGCAGCAGCGAGGTCAGGATCGCTTCCGGGTCGAAGCCGGCGATCACCCCGGGCAGGCCGCGCGCGGCCAGGAATTCGTAGGCGGGCTTGCCGATGATCGCCGAGACGTGCCCGGGCAGCAGGAACCCGGCCAGCTCGATGTTGCTCGAGATCAGAGCCTTGAGCGCCGGCGGCACCAGGCGCAGGGCGGTGAGCAGGGAAAAATTGGCGATCTTCCGCTCGCGGGCCTTGAGAGCGGCGGCGGCGATGGCCGGCGCCGTGGTCTCGAAGCCGACGGCCAGGAAGACCGTTTCCTTGCCGGTCGCCGCGGCGACGGCCAGGGCGTCGAGCGGCGAGTAGACGGCGCGCACGTCGGCTCCGGCGGCGCGTTCCCTGTCCAGCGACGTCCGGCTGCCGGGCACGCGCAGCATGTCGCCGAAGCTGGTGATGACCACGCCCTGACGCGCCAGCGCGGCCGCTTCGTCGATGAGGCGGTCGGGCGAGACGCAGACCGGGCAGCCCGGCCCCGAGACCAGCTTGACCCCGTCGGGGAGGAGCTTGTGGATGCCGGCGCGGCGGATGGCCACGGTGTGGGTGCCGCAGACCTCCATGAACTGGGTGCCGGGGCGGGCCGGGAAGGCGCGCAGTGCCGCGGCGAGCCGCTTCAGCTTCGTCTCAGCCAAGGCCGCCCATCTCCGCGAAGATGGCCAGGGTCTCGCGCGCCTGCTTCTTCGTCAGCTTCGATATGGCGAAGCCGGCGTGCACGATCACCCAGTCGCCGAGCTTGACGCGGTCGAGCAGCATCAGCCCCGCCTCGCGGCGCAGGCCGGCGCTCTCGACGACGCCCATGTCGCCGTTGATCTCCACCACCTTCATGGGCACGGCCAGGCACATGCGATTTCTCCTTATTTCAGGCCGGCGGCCGCCAGCGCCGCCTGCCCCAGCGCGACGCCGCCGTCGTTGGCCGGGACCTGCCTGTGGCGCAGCACCCGGAAGCCGTTCCGAGCGAGCAATTCGCCGGTCATGTCCAGGAGCAGTATATTCTGGAACACGCCGCCGCTCAAGGCCGCGGTTGCCGTCTTGGCCTCGCGGTCCAGGGCGAGCGCCATGTCGAGGATGGCGTTGGCCAGGGTCCAGTGGAAGCGATAGGCCTGTTCCGCCCGGCTGCGCCGGTCGGCCAGCAGCGACTCGACGGCGAGCAGCAGGTCGAGGACCAGCACGCCGCCTTCCTTGTGCAGGGCATAGGGATAGGCCCTCTTCAGCGGCCGCGCCCGCTCGGCTTCGGCCTGCAGGAGCGCCGGCAGCTCGCCTTCGTAGGAATTGAGGTCGCCGAGGCCCAGCAGGGAGGCGACGCCGTCAAAGAGCCGGCCGCAGCTCGTGGACATGGCCCCGCCGCGGCGCTCGCGCACGGCCTCCAGCACCTGGAGGCCCTTGCGGCCGAAGCGGGCGGCGAGGCGCCCGGCCCGCCGGTCAGCGCCGATGGCATCCAGCATGGAGAGCGCCGTGCGCCACGGCTCGCGGGCCGCCGCGTCGCCGCCGGGGAGAAAGACGGAGCGCAGGTGGCCGGCCCGTTCCATGCCGGCCAGCCCGCCGACGAAGAACTCGCCTCCCCAGATGGCGCCGTCGTCGCCATAGCCGGTGCCGTCCAGGGCGATGCCCACGGCCGGCCCCTTTTCGCCGTTCTCGGCCAGCACCGCGGCGATGTGGGCCCGGTGGTGCTGCACCTCGACGATGCTCGCCCCAGGGAACTCCCCGGCCAGCAGGCGGTTGGGATAGGCGGGGTGCTTGTCGATGGCGACGATGCTGGGCCGCAGGGAAAAAAGCTTCATGAAGTGCCGGGCGGCCCTCTTTTCAGCGGCCAGGGCGGTGTTGGACTCGGTGTCGCCGATGTGCGGGCCGACGAAGGCGCGGTTGCCGTCGACGAAGGCGAATGTGGTCTTCAGCATGGGGCCCAGGGCCAGGACCGTCCCGGCCGCCTTGAACGGCAGGGGGATCGGCAGCGGCACGAAGCCCCGGCTGCGGCGGACGAAACAGGGCTCCTTCGCAAAGACCGTCATCACCGAGTCATCGGCGAAGGAGAGGATTGGCCGGTCATGCACCAGGACGGCGTCGCAGAGCTTCGGCAGCTCGCGGGCCGTGTCGTCGAAGAGGATCGGCTCGTCGGCGATGTTGGCGCTGGTCATGACCAGCGGCTCGTCCATGCCCGCGAGCAGCCGCGCGTGCAGGGGGGAGTAGGGGAGCATGAAGCCGATGCGGTTCTGCCCCGGCGCCGAA
>JAKLEC010000119.1 GCA_022711715.1 Acidobacteriota bacterium | reverse complement strand
CGTAGGCATGGCCGGCGAAGAGCTGTTCCATCACCCGCAGGCGCCCCAGGCGATCCGGGTCGTCGCGCAGCTGCAGGATCTCCTCGGCGATGACCTGCTTCTCCCCCTCCAGCAGGGCGGGGTCGGGGCGCCAGGAGAAAACGGCCTCGCGCACCCATTCCAGGGTCCAGGCCCCCTCGGCGGCGGGGCAGGAAGCCTCGAAGGTCATCAGGTCGTGGTCGGTGTGGGCGTTGTGGGCGACGCCGTGGCGGCGGAGCTCGGCCAGGCGCGCCTCGCTGCCGGCGCCGCCGCCGCCGAAGAGGAGCAGGTGCTCGAGCAGGTGGGCGTAGCCGCTGGTGGCGTCGGTCTCGTCCTTGGTGCCGATGTCCACGGCCAGCGTGACGGCGGTCAGCCCGGGGCCGCGCTTCTCCTGCAGCAGCACCTGCAGGCCGTTGTCCAGCATGAAGTACGCCGAAGCGGGGGACGGCCCGTCGACGGCCGCCGCCAGCGGCAGCAGCGCGGCCAGCACGGCCCACGCCGCCGGCAGGATCCGGCATCGCGTTCTCATGCCCTGATTGTAGCAGAAGGGGAAAAAAATCGCATCTGCCAACCGCGGCCATCGCAACCTTTTCGCGATATGATAGAATGGCGCCGGCCGCGGAGACGGACCGTTCCGCGCGCCGCAAGGAGGAGGCATGAAGAAGATCGCACTGCTGCTGGCGCTCGCGGCCGCCACCCTGCTGCCGCTGCCGGGCTCGGTGTCGGGGGGCGTCGACGTGGTCAGCCGCTACGTATGGCGGGGATTCGACCTGCTTTACGACAATCATCCCGCCGTGCAACCCTACCTCAACGCCGGCCTGGGCGACAGCCGGTTCTCGCTGGGGATCTGGAGCAGCTTCGCCCTGGCCAGCTGGAGCGAGTACAAGGCGGCCAACGAGATCGACCTGACCCTCGCCTACGACTTCGCCATGCCCGAGGGCTGGGAACTGGCGGCCGGGGCTACGCTGTACGGCTACTGGTTCGCCGAGGATTTCCGCTTCGGCGACGCCACCTCCCCCGAGCTGTTCGCCTCGCTGACGCGCAGCGACCTGCCGCTCTCGCCCTGCCTCAGCGTCTATTACGACCTCAACCTCGGCAGCGGCCTGTACGCCACGCTCGGCGGCAGCCATGAGTGGAAGCTGGCGGAGAAGGCCCGCCTCGAGGCGGGCGGCCTGATCGGCTTCAACAGCCGGCAATACATCGAAAAGACCGGCTTTTCCGACATCGACCTGTACGTCAGGGCACCGCTTTCCCTGGGCCGGGCGACCCTCGTCCCCTCGCTGAACGTCATGGTGCCGCTGATGGACGAGGTCAACGAAGCGACCGAATTCTGGGTGGGCATCTCCATCGTCCTCGGCGGCGACGAGTGAGCGGAACACGCAGGAGGCAGACATGAAAAATCAACGCCTTCCCATCGCCGCGGCTCTGGCTATCGGCGCCGCGGCGCTGTTCCTGGTCATCGTCCCGCCGCTTCGGGGCGGGGAGGCCCCTGCCCTCCGGCCGGTGGCCACCTACTCCATCGTGGCCTACGACCCGGCCAGCGGCAATCTGGGGGTCGCCGTCCAGTCCCATTGGTTCTCGGTGGGATCGATCGTCACCTGGGCGGAGGCGGGCGTTGGCGCCGTCGCCACCCAGTCGTTCGTCGAGCCTGCCTACGGCCCGCTGGGGCTCCAGCTGATGAAGGCGGGCAAGGCGGCGCCCGACGCCCTGGCCGCCCTGCTCAGCGCCGAGAGGTTCCCGGGCGTCCGCCAGGTCGCCATGGTGGATGCGCTGGGGAACGTGGCCGTGCACACCGGGGACAAGTGCATCCCTGCCGCCGGCCATCGCCTGGGGAAAAATTACTCCTGCCAGGCCAACATGATGGCCAGGGCGACCGTCTGGGACGCCATGGCCCAGGCCTTCGAATCGGCTCCCGGTGAGCTGGTCGACCGCCTGCTGGCCGCCCTGCAGGCGGCGGAGAAGGAGGGCGGCGACATCCGCGGCCGGCAGGCGGCGGCCATTCTGGTGGTGAGCGGCAAGGCGTCGGGAACGCCCTGGAAGGAGCGCATCTACGATCTGCGCGTCGAGGACCATCCCCAGCCGCTGGCCGAGCTGCAGCGCCTGGTCACCATCGCCAAGGCCTATAACCACATGAACCGCGGGGACGAGCGGCTGACCCTGAACGACATCCCGGCGGCGCTGGAGGAATACAGCCGGGCCATGGCCATCTACCCCGGCAACCCGGAGATGGTCTTCTGGCCGGCCGTGACCATGGCCGCCTCGGGAAAGGTCGAGGAGAGCCTGCCGCTGTTCCGCCAGGTCTTCGCCCGCGACGCGAACTGGGCTGAGCTGCTCAAGCGGCTTCCCGGCGTGGGGCAGTTCCCCGACGACCCGAAGCTGCTGGAACGGATCCTCTCCCTGCTGCCCAAGAAAAAGTGATCGTGATAGTGTTAGTGTTCGGAACAGCAACAAAGTCTTTTTGAAACTAAAATGCATTTTTTGTGATCTTAAAATTCTTTAGAAATCAGCCGAGAGTGCCTTTACTAACACGATCACTAACACTAACACTTTCTTAGTGTTTTCGACCAGGACGCCGTCGTTGTCGAGGAAGACGGCCTTCAGCCGCGGCATTTCAGGGCCAGGTGGATGCGGAGTGCGTTCAGCGCCGCCGGGGTCACGCCGGGGATGGCCGCCGCCTCGCCCAGCGACGCGGGCCGCGACCGGGCCAGCTTCTGGCGGATCTCGGTGGAAAGGCCGTCGACCGCGGCGAAGTCGAGGCCGGCGGGGATGGCGACGGAAGCCAGCCGGCCCAGGCGCGCCACCTCGCGGTTCTGGATGGCGACATAGCCCTCGTATTTGACGCTGGCCTCTACGTAGGAGGCGTCGGCGAAGTCCAGCCCCCGGGGCAGCCGCGCGTCGCCGTGAAGCTCCCGCAGCCCGGCCAGCGTGACTTCCGGCCGCCGCAGCGCCTGCAGCAGCGTCTCGGCGCCGCCGGCGCAGGGGACGCGCACCGCGTCCAGTTCGCGGATCGCCCGCTGCCGCCGCTCCAGCCGCCGCTGCTCGCGCTCGTGGTCGCGGCGCGCCACCAGCCCCAGCCGCAGGCCGTGCGCGCCCAGGCGCTCGAAGGCGTTGTCCTCGCGCAGCTGCAGGCGGTACTCGGCGCGGGCGGTGAACAGCCGGTAGGGCTCGTCGACGCCGAGGCGGACGATGTCGTCGATCAGCACCCCGATGTAGGCCTCGTGCCGGCCCAGCACGAAGGGGGGCTCGCCGCGGGCCTTGAGCACGGCGTTGACGCCGGCCATCAGCCCCTGGCCGGCCGCCTCCTCGTAGCCCGAGGTGCCGTTCACCTGGCCGGCGAAGAACAGGTTGGCGACGGCGCGGCTCTCCAGGCTCGGCCGCAGCTGCGTGGGCTGGATGGCGTCGTACTCGATGGCGTAGGCCGGCCGCATCATGGCCGCGCGCTCCAGTCCGGGCACGGCCGCCAGGATCTGCCGCTGCACCTCGACCGGCAGGCTGCTGGAGAGACCGTTGACGTAGATCTCCCTGCTGCCCAGGCCCTCGGGCTCCAGGAATATGGGGTGCCGCTCGCGCTGCGGGAACTTGACCACCTTGTCCTCGATGGAGGGGCAGTAGCGCGGGCCGACGCCGCGGATGCGCCCGGAGTAGAGGGGCGACAGGTGCAGGTGCTCGCGCACGACCTGCCCCACCCCGGGGGTGGTGTGGCCCAGGAAGCACAGCGCGCGGTTGCGCAGCGTCCGCCGCGTGCGCGCGGAAAACCCCTGCGGCGGCTCGTCGCCGGGCTGGGGGGTGAACTTCGACCAGTCGATGCCGTCGGCGTGCAGGCGCATCGGCGTGCCGGTCTTCAGGCGCAGCGTGGCGAAGCCCAGGCCGCGGATGGCCTCGGCCAGCTCGACTGCCGGCGGCTCGTTGGCCCGCCCGGCGGCGTAGGAGGCGGCGCCGATGAAGATGCGCCCGGCCAGGAAGGTGCCGGAGCAGACCACCACGGCGTCAGCCGCCAGTGTTTCGCCCTCGGCCAAGCGCACGCCGCGCGCCACCCCCCCCTCCACCGCGAGGCCCGCGGCCACCCCCTGGTAGAGCCTCAGCCCCGGCACCCGCTCCAGAAAATCCTTCACGAACAGGCGGTAGGCGGCCTTGTCGTTCTGGGAGCGGGTGGCGCGCACCGCCGGCCCCTTGCTGCGGTTCAGCACCTTGAAGTGGATGCCGGTGGCGTCGGCGGCCAGGCCCATCAGGCCGCCCAGGGCGTCGATCTCGCGCACCAGGTGCCCCTTGGCGATGCCGCCGATGGCGGGATTGCACGACATCTGGCCGACGGTCTCCAGATGCATGGTCAGCAGCACGGCCT
>JAKLEC010000118.1 GCA_022711715.1 Acidobacteriota bacterium | reverse complement strand
CTGGGCATCATGACGGATGATGTCCTGGCCGGCGGCTACGCCCTGGTGGCCCTGCTGCTGGCCCAGCGCTTCCTGCCTCTCTGATCCACAATTGCTTTTTTTCACGGAACAGTGTAAAATATTGGACGATCTAGCGAAAAGGAGGCCCTCTCATGGCAAAGATGTGCGATATATGCGGGAAAAAGCCGGCATACGGCCACAACGTCAGCCATTCCCATAAATTGACCAACCGCCGCTGGGAACCCAACCTGCAGAAAGTGAAGGCCATCGTCGACGGCGAGACCAAGTCGCTGCGGGTCTGCACCGCCTGCATCCGCTCCGGAAAGGTCAAGAAGGTCGGCTGAACCGTCCTCCCGGCTTGAAACCCCTACCCGCCAGTCCACCCGCATCCAGCAAGCGGATCGGAGTCATCGGCGGCAATGCCCCCGCGCCGCGCCACCTGCGCATCGCCGAGGAGATGGGCCGGCTCATCGCCGAGAACGGCTTCGTCCTCGTCAACGGCGGCATGAGGGGGGTCATGGAAGCCTCGGCCCGCGGGGCCAAGTCGGCCGGCGGCTGGGTCATCGGCATCCTGCCGGGCCGCTCGGCCCGGGAGGCGAACCGCTTCACCGACATCGCCGTGCCCACCGGCCTGGGGTACCTGCGCAACGCCCTGGTGGTGCTGAACTCCGACCTGCTGGTGGCCATCGACGGCGCCTACGGCACCCTTTCCGAGATCGCCTACGCCCGGATCTACGGCAAGGAGGTCTTCGGCATCGAGACTTGGGACGTGCCCGGCGTCACGCCGGTCGCCACGGCCCGGGAAGCCATGGAGCGGGCCCTGGCCGCGCTGCGGGGGCGGAAGCGCTGAACCCCTAGTGCCATGACCAACAACTACCGCGTGGTCGTCCATTTCGACGGTACCGAATACTACGGCTGGCAGTTCCAGACGGCGGAATACCCCACCATCCAGGCCGAGCTGATCCGGGCGCTGAAGATCATCGCCAAAAAGCAGGTGCTGGTGACCGGCAGCTCGCGCACCGACGCCGGCGTGCACTCCAGTGGCCTGACCGCCAACTTCCACCTGCCGGTGGCCATCGAGCCCGACTCGCTGAAGCGGGCGCTCAATTCGCTGCTGCCGCGCGACATCCGCATCATGGAGTGCGAGCTGATGGACAAGTCGTTCAACGCCCGCTTCGGCGCCGTCGGCAAGACCTACGTCTACCGCATCTTCACCGGCCCGGTGCAGTCGCCCTTCAGCCAGCGCTTCGCCCTGCACCTGCCCTATCCCCTCGACCGGAAGGCCATGCGCCGGGCGGCAAGGCACTTCATCGGCGCCAGGGACTTCACCTCCTTCAGCTCCGACGAGCCGGGCAAGAAAAAACTTCGCGAGATCGACGAGTTCAGCATGCGCGTCAAGGGCGACGAGATCACCTTCACCGTGCGCGGCAAGAGCTTCCTGCGCTACATGGTGCGCAACATGGTCGGCACGCTGATCGACGTCGGCCGCGGCAAGATCGCCGCCGCGGACATCCCGGCCATCTTCGCCGCCAAGGACCGCCGCCGCGCCGGCCAGACCGCCCCGGCCAAGGGGCTGACCCTGGCCAAGGTCGAGTACGGCCCGGCGCCGGCCGCAGGCGGCGCAGCCGGCGTTCCCGATCAGGACGAGTGAACCCGGCCCGGCGCCGGCAGGGCGTTCAGCCCGCGGGGAACTCGCGCCGCAGGAAATCGCGCAGCGCCTCGGCCGCCTTCTTGCCGTCGCCCATGGCCAGGATGACGGTGGCGCCGCCGCGAACGATGTCGCCGCCGGCATAAACCCCGGGCAATGACGTTCCCATGGTCTCCTCGTCGACCACGATCGTTCCCCATTTGCTGACCTCCAGCCCGGGGATGGAGCGCGGGATCAGCGGATTGGGATCGGTGCCCACGCCGACGACGACCGTGTCCACGTCGATCAGGTGCTCCGAGCCGGCGATGGCGACCGGCCGGCGCCTCCCTGAATCGTCGGCCGCGCCCAGTTCCATGTTCTGGACCTTCATCTGCTTCACCCTCCCCGAGGCGTCGGGGACATACTCGACGGGGTTGGTCAGGGTCAGGAATTCGACCCCCTCCTCCTTGGCGTGGTGCACTTCCTCGATGCGGGCCGGCATCTCCTCCTCGGAACGGCGATAGACGATCATCGCCTTCTCGGCCCCCAGGCGAACCGCCGTGCGCACCGAATCCATGGCGGTGTTGCCGCCGCCGATGACCGCCACGCGCCGGCCGCGCACGATCGGCGTGTCGTATTCGGGGAACTGGTAGGCCCGCATCAGGTTGACGCGGGTCAGGTACTCGTTGGAGGAGTAGATGCCGATGGCGTTCTCGCCGGGGATGTGCATGAACTTCGGCAGGCCGGCGCCACTGCCGATGAAGAAGCCCTGGAAGCCCTGGCTCTTCAAGTCGTCCATGGAGAGGGTCTTGCCGACGACCACGTTCCGCTCGAACACGACGCCGATCGACTCCAAGTAGGCGATCTCGGAGCGGACGATGCCCTTGGGCAGGCGGAATTCGGGGATGCCGTAGCTCAGCACCCCGGCCAGCTCGTGCAGGGCCTCGAACACGGTGACCCGGAAGCCGAACCGCGCCATCTGGCCGGCGAAGGTCAGGCTGGCCGGCCCCGAGCCGATGGCCGCGACCCGGCTGCCGTTGGCGGCCTCGGCTCCAGGCACCGGAGCGGCAGCGCCCGCGGCGCGGCGTTCGCTACGCTCGCAGTCGGAGGCGAAGCGTTCCAGATAGCCGACGGCCACCGGCGGCTTTTTCATCTTGTGATAGACGCACTTCGACTCGCACTGGACCTCCTGGGGGCAGACACGGCCGCACACGGCCGGCAGGGCGTTGGTCTCCTTCAGCTTCCGCGCCGCCGCCAGGAAATCACCGGCCTCGATGCGCTTGATGAACCCCGGGATGTTGATGCCCACCGGGCAGCCGCTCACGCAGGAGGGGGTGATGCAGTCCAGGCAGCGCTTCGCCTCGCGGACGGCCATCTCCTCGTTCAAGCCGCTGTTGACCTCGCGGAAACCCTTGATCCTCTCGGCCGGGGCGAGCTCCGGCATCTTCACCCTGGGCAAGGCGCTCCGCTCCTTGGCCGCAAGCGCCGCCCGCAAATCCTCCCGCCATTTCTGGCCCCTGTCCGCGCTCAGATCCTGAAAATCGACCGGCATGGTGCTTCTCCTTCAGGACAGCGTCCCGAGGTACGCGTCATAGGACTCCTTCTCCTCGGCCCGGTAGGTGCCCAAGCGCTGGATCATCTCGTCGTAGTCGATCTCATGGGCGTCAAATTCGGGCCCGTCGATGCAGACGAAGCGGGTCTTGCCGCCGACCGACACCCGGCATGCCCCGCACATGCCGGTTCCGTCCACCATGATGGTGTTCAGGCTGGCGATGGTCGGGACGCCGTAGCGCCGGGTCAGCAGGGCGACGAACTTCATCATCACCGCCGGCCCGATGGCCACGGCCAGGTGCACGGGCTCGCGGCGGAGCACCTCCTCGATGCCGATCGTGATGACCCCTTTTTTCCCGTAGGAGCCGTCGTCGGTCATGACGACCGTCTCGTCGGCGAAGGCGGCCATCTCGCCCTCCAGGATCAGCAGCTCGCGGGTCCTGGCGCCCAGCACGGCGATCAGCCGGTTGCCCGCCTCCTTGAATGCCCGGGCGATGGGAAACAGCGGGGCGATGCCCACGCCGCCGCCGCAGGCCAGCACCGTGCCTTTGTTCTCGATATGGGTGGGCCGGCCCAGGGGGCCGGAAACGTCAAGCAGCCGGCTGCCGGCGTTCAGCAGCGAGATTTTGTGCGACGAGGTGCCCACCCGCTGCACGATCAGGGTGATGGTGCCCCGCTCCTTGTCGGCATCGGCGATGGTCAGGGGGATGCGCTCCCCCTTCTCGTCGGTGCGCACGATGACGAATTGCCCCGGATGCTGCTTCTGCGCGATCAGCGGCGCCTCGACCACCAGCCTGGCCACGTTCTCCGACAGGAACGTTTTCTCAATGATGAAGTTCATCGAGCCCTCCTCCCGGCCGGTTCACCATAGCAAAACGCCGGCGCGAACGCAATCCATGCTCCCGTCAAGGCCATGTTTGTCGTTTCCGGGTTACCCATGAAAAAAATGATTCTATAATATATTATCAAAAAAAAATACAGCAAAATATTTTATACCAAAAAGCCCAATAAAAACACACTGGGAGAAGAGAATCCTGCGCAAACGTAACTGTCAATATTTTTATCAAATCAAAAAACGCTTGCAGGAGAAAGCTTTTTACTGATATCTATAAAATAATTTGACAACAATCATGAACTGGCGTTGCCCAACTTGAAAAAACCATTGATTTTCAGGGCTTTTCGATTTGGCATCCACATTGCTTTTAGAAATGCGGGGCAGCAATGAGCGCCCGAAAT
>JAKLEC010000117.1 GCA_022711715.1 Acidobacteriota bacterium | reverse complement strand
ACCGTGGCCACCCCGTGGTCCTGGATGTAAATGCGCGGCTCGATGGTGAACACCTGGTCCTTCTCCAGCGGCAGGAAGGGCAGGTTGCCGTAGCGCTCCCAGGCCGGCGCCAGCAGGGCGCCGCCGTCGTGGGCGTCGCGCCCCACCTGGTGGCCGAGGGCGTGGGGGAACTCGGCGTAGCCGCCGGCGACGATGTGGCCGCGGGCGGCGGCGTCGACGTCAATTCCGCGCGCGCCGGGCTTGAGCGCCGCGAAGGCCAGGGCGATCGCTTCCAGCAGCACGTCGAAGCCGCGCTGAACCGCCGCGGGCGCCCGCTTCTCCCCCGGCCGCAGGATGTACCAGGTGCGCTGCAGGTCGGAGCAGTACGTTTCGACCTTGACCCCGAAGTCGATGTTGAAGATATGGCCGGGCCGTAGCTCGTTGCCGGTGGGCGCCGAGTGGGCACCGATCTCCTGCGGGCCGCTGAACACGGCGGGGCAGCTGTCGACGTGCCAGGCCGCCGGCAAGCCCAGTTTCTCCCGGCGGCGGGTGATCCAGGCGGCCAGCTCCTTCTCGGTCATCCCCGGCCGCGCTGCCCTGCCGACGCGGTCGTAGATGGCCACCGTCGCCTCGCAGGCCCGGCGCAGGCGCCGCAGCTCCTCGGCCGACTTGCGGCCGCGCAGCTTGGCGATCACGTCCTCGGCCGAGACCAGGCGCTCGGCGTAGCCGGTGCCCTGCAGCAACTCGAGCAGCTTGAGGTAGTTGCCGTGGGTCAGGCCGTCGGCGGCGGCGCAGTCGGGCGAATAGTCGATGGCGATGCGCTTCGGCGCCAGGCGCCCCAGCAGGCGCAGCAGGTCTTCGCGCGGGCTGCCCTTGTACGCCGACACGGTGTCGAACAGCCCGCTGCGGCGGAAGGTCTCCACGTCGAGGTTGCCGACGACGGCGTGCTTCTCGCCGCTGCGCGCGAACAGGAAGAAGGAGAGCCAGGTGGCGTGCTGGCCGACGACAAAGTCCATCACCGGGTCGGAGATGATCCCCGACTCGCGGTCGATGACCAGCCACAGGTCGATCTCCAGCTCGCGCAGGATCTCGATGGCCTGGGCGATCTTCTCGCGCTCCATCAATCCTCCTTCCTGGCGCGGCGCGAGTCGAAATAGAGGTACAGCGAGAGCAGGATGAACATGACCAGGGCGATCGTCTCGCCGTGGGGGCCCTCGGCCCAGTTCAGGAAGGGCACGCCGTCGCGCAGCTTCCATTTCAGGATGGCGCTGACCACGCCGATGATGGCGCCGCCGGCGATGAAGCCCGAGGCGGTGAGGATGCCGCGGTCGTAGCGCTGGGTGGCCAGCTCCTTGTCCCGGCTGGAGCGCGAAACCAGGTGGGCGATCAGGCCGCCGATGACCAGCGGCACGTTCAGCTGGATGGGGATGTACATGCCCAGGGCGAAGGCCAGGGGCGGCACGCCGATGAGCTCCATGATCAGGGCGGTGAGGATGCCCACGCCGTAGAGCAGCCAGGGCACCTGGGCGCCGGGGTTCATCAGCGGCTGGATCAGGGCGGCCATGGCGTTGGCCTGCGGCGCGGCCAGGGAGTCGGCATGGGTGAAGCCGTAGGTCTGGTTCAGAAGGAAGATGACCAGGCCGACGGTGAGTGAGGAGAGGAAGACGCCGAGGAACTTGTAGGTCTGCTGCTTGACCGGCGTCGAGCCCAGCCAGTAGCCGACCTTCAGGTCGGTGATGAAGCCGCCCGACATGGAGAGGGCGGTGCAGACCACGCCGCCGATGAGCAGGGCCGCGTACATGCCGTACTCCCCGCTGAGCCCGGCGCCGACCAGCACCAGGCTGCTCAGGATCAGCGTCATCATGGTCATGCCCGAGACCGGGTTGGTGCCGACGATGGCGATGGCCCGCGCCGCCACCGAGGTGAAGAGGAAGCTGATGACGAAGACGGTGAGGGTGGCGATCAACCCGATCTTCAACGGCTGCGGGACCGGCTTCAGCACCGAGAAGGTGAAGAACAGCCAGATGACCAGGACGGTCACGCCCAGCAGCAGGATCACCCACTTCATGTTCAGGTCCTTCTGGGTCCGCGGCGGCTGCTCCTCGGCTTCCCCGGCCTGCTTCTTGAAAATCTGCTTGAAGCCTATGCCGAAGGCCTGGACGATGATCTTCGACGACTTGAGGATGCCGATGATGCCGGCCATGGCGATGGCGCCGATGCCGATGAAGCGGACATAATTCTGGAAGACATCCTCGGCGCTCATGGCCGAGATCACCGTGCCGGCATTGCCCACGATCTCGGCGGGGATGAACTGGCCGAAGTAGTAGATGACCGGCACCAGCAGGAACCAGGACAGCAGGCTGCCGGCGGCGATGATCATCGTGTACTTGAGGCCGATGATGTAGCCCAGGCCCAGGACGGCAGAGAGCACGTCGAACTTCAGCACGATCTTGGCTTTGTCGGCCAGCGCCCGGCCGAAGGAAAAGATGCGGGTGGTGAACACTTCGTTGAAGGCGCCGACGGTGTGCACCATGAAGTCGAAGACGCCGCCGATGATCATGCTCTTGACCAGGATCCGCGCCTGGGCTCCCCCCTTCTCGCCGGCCACGAGGACCTGGGCCGTGGCCGTGGCCTCGGGGAACGGGAAATGGCCGTGCATCTCCTTGACGAAATACTTGCGGAAGGGGATCAGGAACAGGATGCCCAGTGCCCCGCCCAAAAAGGAGACCATGAAGACCTTGAACAGGTCGAAGCCGATCTTCTGGTCCAGCCCCAGGATGAACAGGGCCGGCAGGGTGAAGATGGCGCCGGCCACGACCAGCCCCGAGGCGGCGCCGATCGACTGCACGATGACGTTCTCCAGGATGGTGCTGCGGCGGCGGAACAGCGGCCCGACGCCGACGGCGATGATGGCGATGGGGATGGCGGCCTCGAACACCTGGCCGATCTTCAGCCCCAGGAAGGCGGCCGCGGCCGAGAACAGCACGGCCATGGCCAGGCCGAGGATGATGGCTCGCGCCGTCACCTCGGGCAGGACCTGGTCGGCGGCGATGTACGGACGGTATTCCTTGCCGGCGGGAAGGACCTCGAAGGCCCCCTCGGGCATGCCCTTGACTGGGTTGGCTTGGCTCATGGGACTCTCCTTCAGCGGAACCGCGACACGGCGGATTCCTTCACTTTCTCGAACAGCTCGCCGTTGAAGCGCACCGGGTAGCGCTCCTTGCGGCCCAGCAGGAACGAGCCGAAGGCGGCGTCCTGGGCCTCGGCCAGGCGGCGGCGGGTGTAGGCCTCGCGCTCGCGGGCGAAGTCGGCGTCGCCCGTCAGCTTGCGGCTCTTGGGCCGGACCACGACCACGGCGTCCTGCAGCGTCAGCGGCGCGGAAAAGGCATTCTCGGGAAGGGCGAACACGGCGTCATCCAGCCCCGGCTGGCCGTCCATGCCGGCCAGGCTGCCCCCGCGCTGGTAGCTGGCGCTCTCCAGCTTCAGGTTCTCCTTTTTCAGGTACTCCTCGGCCTTCTTGGCGTCGGCCAGGCGGTTCAGCTCGCCGGCGACCTGCCGCGCCCGCCCCTGCAGCTGCTCCAGCTTGCGGGCGACGCCGGCCTCGCGGGCCACCTTGTCGCGCACGGACTCGAAGGGCTCGACCTGCGGCTTGACCACGCGGGTGAGGCGCAGGATGGCGTACCCTTCCGGGAATTCCACCGGGTCGGAGACATCGTTCTCGGCCATGGCGAAGAGCTTCTGCGCAAGGGTGCCGCTGTCGTCCAGGCCCGGCATCGGCTGGCCGCGGGTGAGCAGACCGGTGTCGAGGACCTTGGCGCCAAGCTTGGCGGCGCCCGCCTGCAGCCCCGGCTCCTTGCCGATCTTCTGCCGGGCTTGGGCCAGGCGCTGGCCCACCAGCTCGCGCAGGCGCTCGTTCTCCAGCACGGTGCGGATGCGCGGCTTGACGGCGTCATAGCTTTCCTGCTGCTCCTCGGTCTTCTCGCTGACGTAGAGCAGCGAGAAGGCGCCGCCGGCGTCCACCGGCGAGGAGATGCCGCCGGCGCGCAGGCTGTCGATCAGCGACTTCTCCTGGGCGCTGAAGCTCTGCCAGCCCCAGTAGCCCCAGTCCCCGCCCTCCCGGGCCTTGTCGTCATTGGAGATCTCCCGCGCCTTGGCGGCGAAAGTCTCCGCGGTCAGGCCGGCGGCGGTCGCCTCCAGCCGTTGCAGCACCTGCTCGCGGTCGGCGGCGCCGTAGGGGACGCGGATACGGCTGACGCGGGTCTTGCCCGGCACGCGGAACATGGACTTGTTCTGCTGGTAATAGGCGAACAGGTCCTTCTCCTTGGGCGCCACCTGCTTCTTGAAGTCGGCGAACTTCAGGGCCAGCGCTTCGCCGGCGCGCTTCTCCTCGCCGCGGAAGCGCGCCGGGTTCTGGCCGTAGAAGGCGCGCAGCTCGGCCTCGGCGAGCGCGGGCTCCTCCTTGACGTCGGCGGCGCGGAAGGCGACGTACTCCAGCTCGGCCTTGTCGTTCTC
>JAKLEC010000116.1 GCA_022711715.1 Acidobacteriota bacterium | reverse complement strand
GACGGCGGCGGTTGAGGGGAAGGCCACGCCGATGCGGGTGGCGAAGCGGGCGACATAGAGGTTAAGGCGGCCGGGCACGGCGTTCTGCTCGTGGATAAACACCTTCTTCTTCAGCAGCGCCGCGGCCAGCAGCACCGGCGCCGCCGCGTAGCCGCCGCTGCCGATGATGATGTCGGGCTTGAAGCGGTGCAGGACGAAAAGGCTCTTGACGGCGCCGGCGAAGATGGCGGCCAGCGCCAGCAGGGTGCGCGGGCTCTTCAGCCGCTGCGGCAGCCCGCGCGCGGGGACGGCGACGAAATCCATCGGCTGGGCAAGCGCGGGGACGATGGCGGCCTCGCTGCCCCGGCGGGTGCCGACGTACAGGAACTCGGCGTCGGGATATTTTTCCTTGAGGGCCTCATAGATGGCGATGTTGGGGTAGACGTGGCCGCCGGTGCCGCCGCCGGTAAAGAGAAATCTGTGCTTTTTCATTGGGGCTTGACGGCAGACATTATACCTTAACGGGATCCTAAATCAAAAGATCTCCTAGCTATTCAGCAACTTGAAGGTGCGACGGTCCTTCAAGGTTCCACGGCAAGAACAGAACTTATTGGAGCTGGTCAGCGGCTTCCAGTACGACGGTCCATCGAGGTACCACGTACCAGGTACCAAGTACCACGTCAAAAAGCCCTCACTCTTTCAGAAAATTGGTTTTCAACGTGGCACTTGGAACCTTATCATTAGATTATAGGTTCCACGCTGCCGGTCCCGCCAGGGGCGGCGTCCCCGAGGGGCACTAGCCCCGAGTGGGATTCCACGTCAGCGAGCATAAGATGTTTGGTTGCTTGCCGAACTCTAAGCAGTTTCTAAACTTTTATAGGAGTTCGATTATGGTTGTTCCGAATACAAACAATAAAACGAATCGTTCGCCCAGTTGCAGTTGCCGTGAGCCGTACGCCGTATGCCGTACGCCGAGTTGTCCATTTTTTCGCCCAGGTCATTGTTGTAAACCATAGGGCGAGTTCAATTTCTATTGGAAGTTCGTTTTATTGCTGTTGCCGTACACCGTCTACCGTATGCCGTACGCCGAGTTGTCCATTTTTTCGCCCGGCTCATTCTTGTAATGCGCGAAAAAATGGACTATAATCTTCCATCCCGATCATGAAAACCATCGAATTCATCCCGGACGGCGTGTCGCATCCAGACTCCGCCGCCGCGTCCCCCCGCGACCGGGCCGCGCGCAACGAGGTGCTGATCGATGTCCTGCCCCAGATTTTCCACAAGCTGAAGAACAAGCTCACCCCCATCCTGGGATACACGCAGATCCTGCTGGCCCGCGCCGGCGACGACTTCACGCGCGAGCGCCTGCAGCGCATCGAGCGCAACACGGCGGAACTGGGCGAGAACCTCAACACCCTCAAGGAATACGGCAGCCGTCCCGCCGCGCCGCTGCGGCCGGCCGCCCTGGACCGCCTGCTGGAGGAAATGGCCCCCGAGTGGCAGGGCGTCGCCGACGCCGCCGCCGCGCGCGTCGTGCTCGAGCTGGAGCCCGGGCTGCCCGAGCTGCCACTGGAACCGGCGCGGCTGCGCGTCCTGCTGCTCGACCTGGCCGCCAACGCCGCCCAGGCGCTGCGCGACACGCCGGCCGGCCGCCGCGAGATCCGCCTGCGGCTGAGCGCCGAGAAGCAGGCGCTGAAGCTGTCCTTCCGCGACAACGGCCGGGGCATGGCCGCAGACGAACTGGCCGCGCTGTGGACGCCGTTCCGTTCGGGCTTCCCCGGCGGCGCCGGCCTGGGGCTGGTGCTCTGCGAGAGGATCATCGCCGACCACGGCGCCCGCTGCGAGGTCGCCGCCGACCCCGGCGAGTACTGTGAGTTCATCATCCGCTTTCCCCTGGCCGGGGAGGCGCTCCCGTCACCGCAATCACAAAGGAGGACCCATGAAGAATAAATTCGTCTACTTTTTCTCGAAGCGCCAGACCGACGGCAACAAGGAGATGAAGAACCTGCTGGGCGGCAAGGGCGCCGGGCTGGCCGAGATGGCCAGCATCGGCCTCCCCGTGCCGGCCGGCTTCACCATCACCACCGAGGTCTGCGAGCTGTACTATAAAAACGGCAAGCGCTACCCCGCCGGCCTGGACAAGGAGGTCGACGAGAACATGCGCCGGCTGGAGAAGACGGTGGGCAAGAAGTTCGGCGATCCCGCCGACCCGCTGCTGGTCTCGGTGCGTTCGGGCGCTCCCCTCTCCATGCCCGGCATGATGGAGACCATCCTCAACCTGGGCCTGAACGACCGCTCGGTCGAGGGGCTGGCCGCCAAGACCGGCAACCGCCGCTTCGCCCTCGACGCCTACCGCCGCTTCATCATGATGTACGGCTCCACCGCCATGGGCATCGACCGCGAGGAGTTCAACCACGCCTTCGAGGCGATCAAGAACTCCCGCACCCGGCCGCGCCTGGGCATCGCCTCGCACGTCAAGGTGAACGACACCGACGTCGACGAGCGCGAGCTGGAGCAGCTGGTCGGCGAGTTCAAGGCCATCTACCGCCGCCACATCGGCAAGGACTTCCCGCAGGAGCCCCGGGAGCAGCTGTGGGGCTCGGTGGACGCCGTCTTCGGCTCCTGGATGGCCGAGAAGGCCGTCACCTACCGCCGGGTGGAGAAGATCACCGGCGTGGTGGGCACGGCCGTCAACGTGCAGCAGATGGTCTTCGGCAACATGGGCCCCGCCAGCGGCACCGGCGTCTGCTTCACCCGCGACCCCAACACCGGCGAGAACGTGTTCTACGGCGACTACCTGGTCAACGCCCAGGGCGAGGACGTGGTGGCCGGCATCCGCACCCCGATCAAGCTCGCCGAGTTCGAGAAGGCCGACCCGACGTCCTACCGGCAGCTGGTCGACGTGCGCCGCATCCTGGAGAAGCACTTCAAGGACATGCAGGACCTGGAGTTCACCGTCGAGGAGGGGCGCCTCTACATGCTGCAGTGCCGCACCGGCAAGCGCTCGCCGGCGGCCGCTTTCCGCATCGCCGTCGACATGGTCGAGGAGGGGCTGATCCGCCGCGAGGACGCCGTCCTGCGCATCAAGGACAAGGACATCGAGGGCATCTTCTACCCGGTCATCGATCCCGCCCAGCAGGAGGAGATGAAGCGCAGCTTCCTGGTCAGCGGCATTGACGCCGTGCCCGGCGCCGCCTGCGGCAAGGTGGTGTTCAACGCCAAGGACGCCGAGGCGGCCGCGGCCAAGGGCGAAAAGGTCATCCTGGTGCGCAAGGAGACCAGCCCCGAGGACGTCGGCGGCATGCACGCCGCCCAGGGCATCCTGACCGCCACCGGCGGCAAGACCTCCCACGCCGCCGTGGTCGCCCGCGGCTGGGGCAAGTGCTGCATCGTCGGCTGCGAGCGGCTGAACATCAGCTATGAGAAGGGCGAGATGAGCGTCGGCGACGCCGTGGTGCGCCAGGGCGAGGAGATCACCCTCAACGGCTCCACCGGCCAGGTGTACCGGGGCGCCCTGCGCCTGGTCAAGCCCCAGCCCCCGCAGTCGTTCAGCACCCTGATGGCCTGGGTCGACCGCATCCGCGCCATCCGCGTGCGCACCAACGCCGACACCCCCTACGACGCCGCCAAGGCGGTCGAGCTGGGCGCCGAGGGCATCGGCCTCTGCCGCACCGAGCACATGTTCTTCGACACCGAGGAGCGCCGCCTGGCCATCCAGGAGATGATCGTGGCCGAGACCCTCGAGGGCCGCGTCACGGCGCTGAACAAGCTGCTGCCCTTCCAGAAGGAGGACTTCAAGGGCATCTTCAAGGCCATGAACGGCTTCCCGGTCACCATCCGCCTCATCGACCCGCCGCTGCACGAGTTCGTGCCCCACACCGAGGAGAAGCAGATCCAGCTGGCCGACAAGATCGGCGTGTCCTTCGAGCGCATCCGCTCCCGCGTCGAGCAGCTGCACGAGGCCAACCCCATGCTCGGCCACCGCGGCTGCCGCCTGGCCATCACCTACCCCGAGATCCTCGACATGCAGGTGCGCGCCGTCATCGAGGCGGCCTGCGAGTGCCAGGCCGGGGGCGTGAAGGTGCTGCCCGAGATCATGATCCCGCTGACCATCGACAAGAAGGAGCTGGCGATCCTGGCCGAGCGCACCCGCCGGGTGGCCGAGGCCGTCATCAAGGAGAAGCAGCTGCGGGTGAAATACCTGGTCGGCACCATGATCGAGGTGCCGCGCGCGGCGCTGCTGGCCGACCAGATCGCCGAGGTGGCCGAGTTTTTCTCCTTCGGCACCAACGACCTGACGCAAATGACCATGGGCATCTCGCGCGACGACGCCGGCAAGTTCCTGCCCGAGTACGTCGACGAGAAGAAGGCCGGCGTCTTCGCCGAGGACCCCTTCCAGTCGCTGGACCAGGCCGGCGTGGGCCTGCTGGTCCGGATGGGCATCGAGAAGGGGCGCCAGTCCCGGCCCGGCCTCAAGATCGGCATCTGCGGCGAGCACGGCGGCGAGGCCAAGTCGGTCGAGTTCTGCTGCCGCGTGGGGATGAACTACGTATCCTGCTCCCCCTTCCGCGTGCCCATCGCGCGGCTGGCCGCGGCCCAGGCCGAGATCAAGCGGAAGCGCG
>JAKLEC010000115.1 GCA_022711715.1 Acidobacteriota bacterium | reverse complement strand
CGCCGCTGGCGGCGCGGACGATGCGCGCGGCCATCTACTCGCTGCGCCGGGGCGAGCTGTACGAGGAGAGCCTCCTGCCCAGGGCGCGCGCGGAGCTGCTGGCGCTGCTGCGTGCGCGGGGCTTCTTCAACGCCCGGGTCTCCCCGCGCGTCACCCTCTCCCACGACGGCGTCTCCTGCACCGTCCAGTTCGCCGTCGCCCCCGGGAGTGTCGCCCGCGTGACGCAGCTGGCGGTGGACGTCGACGACCCGGACCTGGCCGGGCCCATCCGCCGGCGCTACGCCCGCCATGCCCACTATGTCCCCGACGTCTTCGCCCGCGAAACCGAGAGCATCCGGCAGCTGCTGAAGAAGCGCCTCTACTATTTCCCGGAGATCCAGGTGCGGGAGGAGCTCCCCGATCCCGGCCGCCCGGCGGTGAACCTGAAGATCACGGTGTCCTGCGGCTTCCGCTATCACTTCTTCTTCCGCGGCATGAGCCGGCGCATGGGGCTGATCGCCGACGTCTGGGAGCGCCACGTCTTTGAAAAATGGGCCGAGGAGGAGAGCCGGGCGCGGCTGCTGAACTACCTGAAGAACAAGGGCTACCTCGATGCCCGCGTCGAGTCCTCGCTGGTCACCTCCGGCCGCGACAAGACGATCGTGTTCACGGCGCGCCCGAACCGCCGCTACCGCCTCGGCCGGGTGACGGTCCGCGGCAACCAGGCCGTGAGCGACGCCAGGGTCCGCGAGATCATCCGTGCCGACGACCTGTTCTTCAACCGCGTGTTCTGGCTGCGCCTCAACTCCCTGGTCGCCGACCTGGAAGTGCTCAAGCTGTATTACTACTACCAGGGGATCTCGCCCATCGAGATCCGCCTGGAGCCGAGCTTCCGCGGACGCCGCGCCGACGTCGAAGTGGTCGTCCGCGAGGGCCGCGCCCTGCGCATGGGCGCCATCGAGTTCCAGGGCAACCGGGCCTTCGGCCGCGACGAACTGGTCCGGCTGATGAAGAGCCGCACCGGCAGCCCCTACGTGCCCAGGCAGTTCAGCGAGGACGTGGCCCGCCTGCAGGAGTATTACTGGGAGCACGGCTACGACGACGCCGAGGTCAGCTACGAGCTTTCGCCCGGCGACGAGAAATCGCTGCTGCTCACCATCCGCGAGGGGCGGCAGTGGCGCATGGGCAGCCTGATCCTCATCGGGGCCTCGTCCGCCCAGCGCGGCCTGCTGCGCCGGCTGTTCCCCCTGCAGAAGGGCGAGCCGTACCGCCGCGGCCGCATCGACGCCTTCCGCGCCGACGTCGAGAACAGCGGCGTCTTCTCCGAGGTGCGCGTGGAGAAGATCGCCGCCGCCGGCGACGCCTGCGACGTCCTGGTGCGCGTCACCCCCGATCGCTCGCGCTCCTACGGCCTGGGCATCGGCTGGGAGGAGCGCCGCGGCCCCCGCGGCACCCTGGAATACCAGGAGCGCAACCCCCTGGGCTCGACCTCGGCGGTGGCCGCCACCCTGCAGCTGGGCGTGGCCACCCGCGACAAGCGGCTGATCGTCAACGACCGCCGCGGCACCCTGACCATCGACACGCCGCTGTTCCTGCGCGAGCGCATCACCTCGACGTTCCAGCTCTGGGAGGAGAACGAGACCTACCCCAGCTACAAGTTCACCCGCTGGGGCCTGGGCGTCTCGCTGGCCAAGCGCTTCTCGGACAGCCTGTACCTGCTGGGCTCGGCGCGCTGGTACCGCACCGAGCTCAACTGGCTGGCCATCCCGCCCTTCGGCGTCGACCAGCTGGACAGGCCCTTCAACACCACCGCCCTCTCCCTGTCCATCGTCGACGAGCAGCGCAACGACTCGTTCAACCCCAGCCGCGGCCACTTTCTCACCGCCGACCTGAAGCTGGGCCTGCCGCTGTTCGAGAAGGACTACACGTTCCTGAAGTTCTACTGGAACTACCAGCGCCACTATCCCTTCCTGCGCGAGGGCACATTCAGCGTCTCGCTCAAGAACGGCATCGGTTTCGGCGACATGTCCATCACCGAGCGCTTCTTCGCCGGCGGCGGCCACTCCTTCCGCGGCACCGGCAACGACCGCCTGGGCCCGATCAACCTGGACAAGGACCAGCCCGAGGGCGGCAACATCCTGCTGCTGCTCAACCTGGAGGCGGCCGTGCCCAACCTGCTGCTGCCGGTCAAGGACCTCTACTACACGTTCTTCGCCGACATCGGCAACGTGTTCGCCAAGTCGAGCGACTTCAACCCCAAGAAGCTGGAGCGGGCGCTGGGCTTCGGCCTGAAGTACCGCTCGCCGCTGGGGCCGATCCGCGTCGAGTTCGGCTTCAACCTGCGCAAGGCCGCCGAGAGGAGCTTCCACTTCATCTTCACCATCGGCAACGTGTATTGACCTTTCGCGAGCTCGGCGTACGGCAAGAAAACATCCGAGCTATCGTGACACGTGACGCGTAACGCGTGACGAGTAAAAACACTATCGAGATTCGCATCATCACACAAGCGAATGACCGCCAGGCATGAAGCGTTATGCGCAATGAGAAGCAGCACGAGATGGAGTCGTCGTGACGCGTAGCCGACGAGAAGCGACAACCACGAAACGGTCACTCTTCATGCAGCGTGCGATTGAGAAACATCTATGTTCATGCCGCTTTTTCATCGCTTGACGTTGATCCGGACAGCGCAGTTCACTCGTCACGCGTTACGCGTCACGCGTCACGAACGCTCGTTAGAGGCTGAATCGGTACGTGGCCTTCAGCATGAACACGTTGTCGCCCGGGGCCGAGACCAGGTCGCCGAGGTCGCGGCCGAGGTCGAAATCGCCGGGATGGGCGAAGTCTTGGCGGTTCTGCGTCCAGACGAAGTAGATCGTCGAGCCCGGGCGGTACTCCCAGCGGAAGACCACCGTGCCGCGCAGCGACTTGACGTTGAAGTCCGGATCGGCGAAGGAGAAGGCCGCGGCCGCTCCCGGCCCGTCGGGGTCCACGCGGTAGCGGCCGTTGTCGCGTTCGATCATGGAGCCGTTTTCGCCGTAGCGGCTGAACTCCCGCGCTGCCGGGCGGGCCAGCTCCTTGAAGCCCGAATAGGCGCCGACGGCGAGCAGCGGCTGGACGAAGGCCTGCAGGCTGATGCGCGGCGAGAAGATCCAGTTCAGGCGCAGCTCGGCCGAGAGCACTTTCTCGTCCAGGAAGGCGAAGACGTGGCGCCGGCCATAGGTGGCGGCCATGAGCGGATCGTCGACGTTGGCCACCCACTGGCGGAAGGTGCGCACGACCTCGAACTCCGGCTCGAAGGTGAGGGAAACGTTGCTGCGCGGCTTCCACAGCAGCTCGGGGCCGCCGCCCAGGTCCCAGCTGCCGTCAGAGCGGCGCGAGGCCTCGGCGTACAGGGAGAACACCAACTTGCGGCGGCTGTCGCCGTAGAGGTGAAGGCTGCCCCAGAGCGCCGGCGGCTGACGCAGCAGCACGCCGCCGCGCGTGGCCTCCTTGTCGTAGCTGGCGCCGATGTAGCCCAGGTCGATCTCGCCGCCCCAGTAGTTCAGGAACTCCCCGAAGGCGAACAGGTAAACGTTCCTCATGATGGGGTTGCCACCGAAGTCCCAGCTCCGGGCCACGGCGCCCAGCAGCTGGGCGTTGCGGAAGACCCGGCCGGGATGGAGCCAGCTGTAGCCGGAGGCCAGGTGGGCATTGACGTAGTCGCCGCGCGACTGGTAGCCGAGGTCGTTGGCCTCAAAGCCGGGGGAGATGGCGCCCAGCGCGGCGTTGAACACCCAACTCCCCTTCTGGCGGTTGAGGGCGATGCGGCCGGCCCAGCCGCCCAGCGCGGAGGCCCTGTCGTCGAGGTCGAGGTGGCCGGCGTCGGGACGCTGGAAATAGTGGCGCGGCGCGCGCTGAAGCCCGGCGATGTATTCCCGGCTGCCCGTGACCCGGCTCGCCCCCAGCCAGCCGGTCAGGGCCCAATCCCGTTTTTCCCCCAGCTGCAGCCAGCCGTCGGCGCCCAGTGCCAGCGCCCGGCTCCCCAGCATGCCTCCCAGCCCCTCCCCGTCGAGGTCGCGGAAGACGCCGGTGGCGATGAAGCCTAGTCCCTGCCGCCCCTGGCGGAAATCCTTCTGGGCGCGCAGGACGGCATAGTCGCTGAAGGGCTCGATCTCCCGGCTGGAGCGGCCGCCGCCCTCGTCCAGGACGGCGTGCTCGCGCTGGGTCAGGGCGTTGAGGAAACCGACGTTCCAGCCGCCGGCCGCCTTGCCGCTCACCTTGGCCGCGCCGAGGATCGTGGTCATCTCCGGCGCGTCAACGGCGTTGCCGGCCGTGCCCTGGGGCGGGCGGCCGATGCGCCGACTGTAGAAGAACTCCGGCGAGCTCCAGTTGAACCCCATGTTGCTGTTGGCGCCGCCGGCGCCGAAGGAGAAGATGCTCGCCCCCTCGATGAAGAACGGCCGCTTCTCGGAATAGTAGGTTTCGAACACCGACAGGTTGACCTCGGCCGGGTCGACCTCGACCTGGCCGAAGTCGGGGTTGAGCGTCAGGTCGAGGGTCAGGTCGCCCTTCAGCCCGTATTTCACGTCGATGCCGGCGCTGGCGAGCAGGTCATCGCCGCCGCGCGGGGGATCGCCGTCGCCGGCGGGACGCAGGGCCAGCTT
>JAKLEC010000114.1 GCA_022711715.1 Acidobacteriota bacterium | reverse complement strand
GGGTGGGCCGGCATCTCCTTGCGCGTGCGGCGGTACAACAGGGTCACGTGGGCGGCGCCCAGGCGGACGGAGGTGCGGGCGGCGTCGATGGCGGTGTTGCCGCCGCCGACCACGACGACGCGGCCGCTGACGGCGGGCTTCTTCTCCCCCTGCAGCCGGCGGAGGAAATCCACGCCGCCAAGGACGCCCGCGATCTCCTCCTCCCCGGCCAGGCGCATGCCCTTGGCTTTCTGGGCGCCGAAGGCGAGGTAGACGGCGGCGAACCCCTGCCGCTTCAGGTCGTCGACGGAGAAGTCCTTCCCCAGCTCGGCGCCGGTCTTCACCGCCACGCCCAGGTCGGTGATGCAGCGGATCTCCCTGTCCAGGAGCGCCTTGGGCAGGCGGTACTCGGGGATGCCGTAGCGCAGCATGCCGCCGAGGTGGGGCGACTTCTCGAACAGGGTGACGCCGTAGCCCTTCAGCACCAGGTAATAGGCGCAGGTCAGCCCGGCGGGGCCGCCGCCGACGACGGCGACCTTGTGGCCGTTGGCCGGGGCCGGCTCCGGCATCCACGGGTCCTCGATGTCGATGTCGGTGGCGAAGCGCTTGAGGTAGTCGATGCCCACGCGCTCGTCGACGCGGTTGCGGCGGCAGGCCACCTCGCACTCGCGCACGCAGACGCGGCCGCAGACCAGCGGCAGGGGGTTGGTCTCCTTGATCAGGCGCACCGCCTCGCGCGGCTTGCCCATGGCGATGAGGGCGATATAGCCCTGGACGTCGACGCCGGCCGGGCAGGTCTGCTGGCAGGGCGCGAGGCAGTCGGCGTAGTGGTTGGAGAGCAGCAGCTCGAGGGCGGTCTTGCGCGCCTCGCGGATGCGGGCATTGTCGGTGCGCACGACCATCTTGTCGGCCGCCGGGCTGGAGCAGGAGGGGATCAGCTTGGCCACCCCCTCGACCTCGACCACGCAGAGGTAGCAGGCGCCGTAGGGCGGGAGCTTGGGCTCATGGCACAGGGTCGGGATGTCGGCGAGACGGTGCTCCCGGATGACCTCCAGGATGGTCTGGCCGGGGCGGGCGGTTACGGGCTTGCCGTCGATGGTGAGCGTGATCTCGTTCATGCTGCTGTTCCCCTTAGTCCTTGACGATCGCCTTGAAATTGCAGGTCTCGAAGCACTTGCCGCACTGGATGCACAAGGCCGGGTCGATGCGGTGCGCCTGCTTCTTTTCGCCGCGGATGGCGCCGGCCGGGCAGACGCGGGCGCACAGGGTGCAGCCGGTGCACGACTCCGGCAGGATGGTGAAGGTCAGCAGCGGCCCGCAGCTGTGGGCCGGGCACTTCCTGTCGCGGATGTGGGCCTCGTACTCGTGGCGGAAATAGCGCAGCGTGGTCAGCACCGGGTTGGGGGCGGTCTGGCCCAGGCCGCAGATGGTGTTGTGGCGGATCTTGTCGGCCAGGTCCTCGAGGAGCCCGATGTCGCCCTCGCGGCCGCGGCCGTCGGTGATGCGCTCCAGGACCTCCAGCATGCGCTTGGTGCCGATGCGGCAGAAGGTGCACTTGCCGCAGCTCTCGTCCTGGGTGAAGCGCAGGAAGAACTTGGCCATCTCGACCATGCAGGTCGTCTCGTCCATGACCACCATGCCGCCCGAGCCCATGATGGCGCCCGTCTTGTTGATCTGCTGGTAATCGATCTGCAGGTCGCCCATGCTGGCCGGGATGCAGCCGCCCGAGGGGCCGCCCATCTGCACGGCCTTGAATTTCTTGCCCTCGCGGATGCCGCCGCCGATGTCGTAGATGATCTCGTTGATGGTGATGCCCATCGGCACCTCGACCAGCCCGCCGCGGGCGATCTTGCCGGCCAGGGCGAACACCTTGGTGCCCTTGCTGTTCTCGGTGCCCATGGCGGCGAAGGACTCGGCGCCGTTGACGATGATCCAGGGGACATTGGCGTAGGTCTCGACGTTGTTGATGTTGGTCGGCTTGCCCCACAGCCCCTTCTGCGCCGGGAAGGGCGGCCGGAAGCGCGGCATGCCGCGCTTGCCCTCGATGGAGGCGATCAGCGCCGTCTCCTCGCCGCAGACGAAGGCGCCGGCGCCCTCCTTGATCTTGATCTCCAGGTCCGTCTTCGAGCCGAAGATGTTCCTGCCCAGGAAGCCCTTCTCCTTGGCGGCGCGGATGGAGTGGCGCAGGCGGCGCACGGCCATGGGGTATTCGGCGCGGCAGTAGATGTAGGCTTCGTCGGCGCCGCAGGCGTAGGCGGCGATCATCATCCCCTCCAGGACCGAGTGCGGGTCGCCCTCCAGGGTGCTGCGGTCCATGAAGGCGCCGGGGTCGCCCTCGTCGGCGTTGCAGATGATGTATTTCTTGTCGCCCTCGGCCTGGCGGCAGAAGCGCCACTTCATGCCGGTCAGGAAGCCGGCGCCGCCGCGGCCGCGCAGCCCCGACTTCAGGACGGTCTCGATGACCTGCTCGGGCGTGTTCTCCGTCAGCACCTTGCGGATGGCCTGGTAGCCGCCGCGGGCGATGTACTCGTCGATGGAGTCGGGATCGATGATGCCGCAGTTGCGCAGCACGATGCGCTTCTGCTTGGCGAAGAAGGTGTCCTCGGCCCGGGCGTCGCGGCCCTTGACGATCCACTCGGGGATGGGCTTGCCCTGCCGCACCTGCTCGCCGAGGATGCGCTGGACGCGGTCGGGAGTGACGTTGCCGTACATGCGGCTGGCGCCGTCCTCGTCGATGACCTCGAGCAGGACCTCCTGGTAGCAGTTGCCCATGCAGCCGGTCTCCATGAGCCTGACCGGGATCTTCTCCCGAGCGATCTCCTCCTTCAGGGCGGCGTAGACCTTGTCCCCGCCCGCTGAAATTCCGCATGTGCCGAGGCCGACTTTGATGGTCTTCATGGTCTTCTCCTTGGAGGGATCAGGCGGACGGGTTGCCCTGGGCCCCCTCGGCGGGGACCTTCATGGCTCTGCTCTTGTATTCCTTTAGCAGCTGCTGGACCTTTTTCGCGGTAAGGCGCCCATAGGTCTCGTCGTTGATCATGATCACCGGCGAGAGCGAGCAGCAGCCCAGGCAGGCCACTTTCTGCACGGTGAACATGCCGTCGTCGGTGGTGTCGTTGCCGCCGAGCTGCAGCTCGTCCTCGATCGTGCCGGCAATGCGCTCGGCGCCGTTGACGTGGCAGGCGGTGCCGTCGCACACCTTGATCAGGTACTTTCCCAGGGGCTTGAGGCGGAACTGGGAATAGAAGGTGATGACCCCGTAGATCTCCGCGGCGGGAATGCCGACGATCTCGCTGATCTGGTCGATGGCGGTGGCCGGGATGTAGCCGTACGTGTCCTGGGCCGCCTGCAGCAGGGGGATCAGGGCTCCCTTTTCCCCCTCATAGTTCCACAGGTCGACCTTGAAGCCGGCGAACCCGTTCTTCTTCGGCTGCGCTTTCTGCTGGTCGTTGGGTGCCATGCACCCATTATCATATATTTCGCCTTACATTTCAAATAGCTTGATGATGGGCATTTCCTTGATGCGCAGCACGCCGTCCAGGGGCTTGATCTTGGCGGCGATGTTGCGGTCGATCTCGGCGAAACTGGTCCCCTGCATCAGCAGGACGATGTCGTGCTGGCCCTCGACGCAGTCGCAGGAGACGACCTGCTCGTTGATGTAGAGAGTGGGATAGAGGGTCTCCAGCTTGTCCTTCTCGATCTCCAGGAAGACGTACGAGGAGGCGCTCTTCCAGAAATTGGCGTTGTTCACGGCCGCGGGGCCTTCCTTGTCCCGGCCCAGGGCCTTGTCGAAGGTGCTGATGATGTTCATGACGCTCTCGGGAAGCTGGGGCAGGTCGACGGGCAGGAACACGGCCTCCTTCACGCCCGCGATCTTGCGGATCTTCTCGTTCACCAGGGAGCGGATCTCGGCGAGGCTTCCCGCCTGCAGCAGCAGGGCCAGGTCATAGTCGCCCTTGAGGGCGTCGCAGTAGAGCACGTTGTCCATGAAGTACAACTGCTGGTAGGCCGCGGTCAGGTCGGCCGACTCGGCGAAGTTCAGCAGCGCGTAGGCGCTGACCGCCCTCTCGCCGGCGGGCTCGGCGCTTTCCCTGGCGGCGGCGCCCGGCATGGCGGGACGGTCGGGGAGCTCGGCGAGGATCTTCGTCAGCTCCTCGGCGGTGAAAGGCTTCTCCAGGTAGGCGTCGGCCTTCTCGGTTCTGGCCCCGGCTTCAACGGCGTTGCTGCCGAAGCCGGTGATGACCACCACCGGCAGCTCGGGATAATTGAACTTGATCACCTTGAGCAGCTTGATGCCGTCGATGTCGGGGAGGCGGACGTCGACAACGACATAGTGCAGGGGGATCTTGTTCTGCTTGTATGATTCCAGGGTCTTGAGCCCGCACATGCCGCTCGCGCACGATTCGGTGTCGTATCCTTTCTGCATGAGGCCGAGGGACAGGCTGCGCTGCAGGGAGGCCTCGTCGTCGATCAGAAGAACTCTTTTTTCACTCATTGGCTTCTCCTTAACTGTTTGATTTCGGGCGCTCATTGCTGCCCCGCATTTCTAAAAGCAATGTGGATGCCAAATCGAAAAGCCCTGAAAATCAATGGTTTTTTCAAGTTGGGCAACGCCAGTTCATGATTGTTGTCAAATTATTTTA
>JAKLEC010000113.1 GCA_022711715.1 Acidobacteriota bacterium | reverse complement strand
GACCGACAGCTCGGCGACGACGAAGCGCTCGCTCTCGGGCGCCGCCATCTCCTCGGGGCGCAGGGTGAGCAGGTCCTCGGCCCGCTGCAGCTGTCCCTCGTCGCCGATGATGACCAGGCGGTCGTTGGGGAAGACCTGGAAGTCGGGGCCGGGGTCGTAGTGGACGCGGCCGGCGCGGCTCACCGCCAGGATGGTCGCCCCGCTGCGCGCCGGCAGCCCGATGTCGCGCACGGCGCGGCCGGCGGCCATCGCCGCAACCGGCACGCGCACCTCGCGGAAGGCGACCGGCCAGTCGCGGATCTCGGGCAGCATCTCCATGGCGTCGCTCAGGTCGTCGACCGCCTGCTCGGCGGCGTCGGCATAGGGGCGGAAGACGATGTCGGCCCCGGCCTTCTCGAATTCGCCCGCCTCCTCCTGGCTGGCGGCCGTCAGCGCCACCCGGCCGGCGAAGCCGCATTCCTTCAGCTTGCGCAGCAGCAGAAGGTTGAGCTCGCGCACGCGGGCGGTGCACACCACCCAGCGCGCCCGGGCCAGGGGCAGCTGGGCGCAGAGCTCGGGGTCGGTGATGTCGCCGAACAGCACCGCCAGGCCGCGACCGCGCCAGGCCTGCAGCGCGTCGGGATCGAAGTCGACGCCCAGCACCGTGCGCCCGCGCTGCAGCAGGTTCTCGGCCAGTCCGCCGCCGTAGCGCCCCAGCCCCATCAGCATGACGTCGATGATGCCGGCGGCGCCCGGCGCGTCGCTCTCCGACTCGCGGTGCGGGACGCGGCGCTCGAAAAAGCCCAGGTAGGGAGAGAGACGGGCGTAGAGCGGGCCGGAATAGAGGATCATGTAGGTGGAGACGAAGATCGTCGCCACCCCCACCAGGGTGATCAGCCCCATGGCGCCGGCGCCGATGTGCCCCAGGCTCAGGCCCATGGCGGCCACGATCAGCGAGAACTCGCTGATCTGGGCCACGGTCAGCCCGGCCAGGAAGCCGGTGCGCCGGCGGTAGCCCATGCGGCCCATGACGGCCATGACGATCAGCGGGTTGCCGACCAGCACGAAGACGGAGAAGACCGCCGCCGGCAGCGCCTGCGCGCCGATGAGCGACAGGTCGAGGCGGGCGCCGAGGTCGATGAAGAAGAACAGCAGCAGGAAGTCGCGCAGTCCCACCAGCCGCGAGCTCAGTGAATCGCGGTAGGCGGTCGAGGCCAGCGAGACGCCGGCCAGGAACGCTCCGATCTCCTTGCTGAACCCCAGCAGCTCGGAGCCGGCCCCCAGGACCACCGCCCAGGCCACGGCGAACAGCGTGAGCATCTCCGGCGAGGAGGCCAGGCGCCGCGCCAGCGGCGGGATCGCCTTCCAGGCCAGCAGCACGACCAGGGCCACGAAGGCTACGAACTTGCCGGCGACGGCCAGCACCGAGAGCAGCGGCGCGCCGCCGGACCCGCTCCTGGCGCCGAGGGTGGTCAGCACGACCAGGGCGATGATGGCGGCGATGTCCTGGACGATGAGGAAGCCGATGGCGATCTGGCCGTGGAGCGAATCCAGCTCGTTCTTGTCCGACAGCAGCTTGACGATGATGATCGTGCTGGAGAAGGTGAGCGCCACCGCCACGTAGAGGGCGCTGAGCGCGGGCATGGCGAAGGCCAGGGCGATCAGGAAGCCGAAAAGGCTGGTGAAGACGATCTGCCCCAGCCCGGTGGCCAGGGCCACCGGGCCGATGGTGCGCACCAGCTGGATGTCGAGGTTGAGGCCGACGATGAACAGCAGCAGGGCGATGCCGATGTGGGCCAGCAACTCGATGCTGCCGTGGCTGCGGATGACGCCCAGCCCGGCCGGCCCGGCCATGATGCCGGCGGCCATGAACATGATGATCAGCGGCTGGCGCAGCTTCTGCCCCAGGGCCCCGAGCAGGGCCGCCAAGGCCAGGATGGCGGCGATCTCGACGAACGTGCTGGGCAACGGCATGGCTCCTCGCTTGCGCCGCCCCGCCCTCCTCAGAGGGGGGCGCGCCGGCTTACGGGCTAACGCGGACGGTCAGTACGTCTTCAGCTCGCCGATCTCGGTCTCGACCGCCTTCAGGATGTCGCGCTTCCTGACCGTCTCCAGGATGGCGTTGTGGTCGGGGAACAGCGGCCGGTCGACGTCGAGGTGCTGCACCACCCGGCGCACGGCGGCCTTGGCGGCCAGCGTCCCCTTGCCGGGCTTGAACTCGCGGAAGTCGAGCGCCTGGGCGGCGGCGATGAACTCGATGCCCAGCACGCCGTAGGCGTTGTCGATGATCTGCCGCGTCTTCAGCGCCGTGTTCATGCCCATGGAGACGAAGTCCTCCTGGTCGGCGGCGGCCGGGATCGACTGGATCGAGGCCGGCATCGACAGGATGCGCTGCTCGACGATCATCATGTCGGCGGTATACTGGCTGAGCATGAGGCCGGAGAACATGCCGGCGCCCTTGGTCAGGAAGGAGGGCAGCCCCACGCTCAGCGCCGGGTTGAGCAGGCGGTTGAGGCGCCGCTCGGAGATGACGCAGGCCATGGTCACGCTGGCGCCCAGCATGTCCAGCGGCACCGAGATCGGCGAGCCCTGGAAGTTGGCGCCGGTGAGCACCACGCCGTCGTCGTGCAGGAACAGCGGGTTGTCGGCCACGCCGTTCAGCTCGATCTCCAGCTGCGAGCGCGTCCAGCGCAGCTGGTCGCGGGCGGCGCCCAGCACCTGCGGCGTCGAGCGCATGCTGTAGGCGTCCTGTACCTTGACCTTGACCTTGCCCAGCAGGTCCGAGCCCTCGATGACGCGCTTGATGTTCTCCGCCGAGGTGACCGCGCCCTGGAAGCCGCGCAGCTTGTGCAGGCGGGCGTCGTAGGGCTTCATGTTGGCCATCAGCGCCTCCAGGGTCATGGCGGCGGCGATCTCGGCCTGCTTCAGCAGGCGCTCGATCTCGTAGATCTGCAGGCAGGCCATGCCGGTGATCAGGTTGCTGCCGTTGATCGCGCCCAGGCCGTCGCGGGCCTTGAGCCCGGGCACGGGGATGCCGGCCTTCTTCATGGCCGCGGCGCCGCTCATCCTCTCGCCGCCGACGAAGGCCTCGCCCTCGCCCATCAGCAGCAGGGCGATCTGGCTCATCGGCGCCAGGTCGCCGCAGGCGCCGACGCTGCCCTTGTTGCAGACCACCGGCGTCAGGCCCTTGTTGAGCATGGCCACGTAGGTCTCGGTGATCTCGGGGCGGATGCCCGAGCAGCCGTTGGCGTGGACGTTCACGCGGCTGAGGATGGCCGCGCGCACCTCGGGGATGGGCACGGGGGTGCCGATGCCCGCGGCATGGTTGTAGATCAGGTATTTCTGGAACTGGCCGACCTGCTCGTCGGTCAGCACGACCTCGGAGAACTCGCCGATGCCGGTGTTGACCCCGTACATGATCTCGCGCGCCTCGATGCGCTTCTCGATGAAGGCGCGGCTGGCTTTGATGCGCGCCAGCGCCTCGGGGTGCAATTCGACCTTCTCGTTCTCGTAGGCCACCCGGTACACGTCCTCGATCTTCAGGTTCTTGCCCGTTACGACGACTGCCATTCGTCCTCCTTGTTGTCGCGCCAGCCGATCTTTTGCGAAGGCTCATTGTAGCCAACGCGCGGCTTTTTTGCAAACTCGGCATCGCGGCCCGCCTTGACAGCAATGGTATAATTTTTCTGAAAACACCCAAGGAGAATCGCCATGGCTGAGGAAAAGGGAGAAAAATACGAGTTCCAGTCCGAGGTCAAGCAGCTGCTCGACATCCTGGTCTACTCGCTGTACAAGAACAAGGAGGTATTCCTGCGCGAGCTGGTCTCCAACGCCGCCGACGCGCTGAACAAGATGCAGTTCGAGTTCCTGACCGTCCCCGACCTGGAGGGCAAGGACCAGGAGCTGAAGGTCACCATCGAGATCGACAAGAAGCGCGGCCTGCTGGCGGTCGAGGACAACGGCGTGGGCATGACCCGGGAGGAGCTGGTGGAGAACATCGGCACCATCGCCCATTCGGGCACGCTCGACTACCTGAAGCGGCTCCAGGAGGGCGAGAAGGGCGGCTCGGTCGACCTGATCGGCAAGTTCGGCGTCGGCTTCTACTCCAGCTTCATGGTCGCCAGGGAGATCCGCATCCTCACCCGCTCGTGGCAAAAGGGCGCCGGCGCCTGGCGCTGGACGTCGACCGGCGAGAACAGCTACACCATCGAGGAGGCCGCGAAGGAGGGGCGCGGCACGCGCATCGAACTGCTGCTCAAGAAGGAGGAGAAAGAGTACCTGGAACCCTTCCGCCTCAGGAGCGTCATCCTCCAGCACTCCAAGTTCGTCCCCTTCCCCATCTACCTGGACAAGGAGAGGATCGAGCGCCGCGACGCGGTCTGGGCCCAGCCCAAGTCGAAGCTGGCCGACAAGGACTACGTCGACTTCTACCAGTTCCTGGAAAACACCCAGGAGGAGCCCGAGACCTGGCTGCACCTGGCCTCCGACGCGCCGGTGCAGTTCCAGGCCCTGCTCTACGTGCCCAAGACCTCGTTCGAACTGCTGGGGCTGATGAAGGAGGAGCCCGGCGTCGACCTCTACTCGCGCAAGGTCCTCATCCAGAAGGGATCCAAGGAGGTCATGCCCGAGTACCTGCGCTTCGTCAAGGGGGT
>JAKLEC010000112.1 GCA_022711715.1 Acidobacteriota bacterium | reverse complement strand
CCGTAGCCGATCATGAAGATGTGGGTCAGGACGAAGACGATGAAGATGGGGGCCAGGAAGGTCACCGACTCCTTGACCCCGCGTAGGTTGAGCACGATCAGCAGCAGGATGAGGAAGAGGTCGAAGAAGATCTTGTACGGCTGCCAGGCGACGGGCAGGAAGCTGAAGATGGCGTCGCCGCAGGCGGCGATGGAGACGGTGATGGTCAGCATGTAGTCGACCAGCAGGGCGCTGCCCGACAGCACGCCGGCCTTGGGCCCGAGGGTGTGGGTGGCGACAATATAGCCGCCTCCGCCGTGGGGGAAGTGCTCGATGATGCGCGAGTAGGAGTAGGAGATGACGAAGACGGTGAGCGAGGTGGCCAGGGCCAGGAAAATGGCCAGGTAGGTGTGCTGCCCGAGGGCGCGGAAGGCCTCCTCGGGGCCGTAGGAGGAGGAGGAAAGGCCGTCGGCGCCCAGGCCGATCCAGGCCAGCAGCGGCACCAGCGAAAGCTTGTGGAAGATGGAGGGGTCCTTGATGTTGCGCGGCGCGCCGACCACGGTCTGGCGCACCTTCTCGAGCAGCGTCGCGTCCTCGTCCGATCCGTTTTGTGCCATGGTTTTTGTTTTCGGGGAACTGGCCGGCCTCAGAACTCGGCCGGGATGGCTGAACCCTATTGTACTCCCCGGGATCGCCTCGTGTCAACCGGCGCAACGCGTTCGGCCTTGTTGACACGGTTTCCCCTTTATGGTAGTCAAAGTGCGGCCGCGTACCCCGGGGAGCGGATAAGGGGGACCCATGGAAGACGAACAGCGCGACACGCAGAAAAAGAAGATCCAGATCCTGTTTCAGCTGGGAAAGTGGTCCGACGTGGTCAAGCTGTGTTCCTCCTACGCCGAAAAGTACGGCAAGGACATGGAGATCGACATGATCCGCTTCAAGAGCGAACGCCACCTGGGCGTCGCCTCCCCCGTTCCGCCCGCGGGGGAGCTCAAGCCGGCAGCGCCGACCGAACCGGTCCAGCCGGCCGCCGCCGAGGCGACGATCGTATCCGATCCCTCGATCCCGCTCATTCCCCCCGAGAAGGAGGAAGAGCCGTCGCCGATCGGGGAGGAGGTCGAACCCGGCGGCGGCGCGGAGAATCCGGCCGAGATCGACCTCGGCGACCCTTTTTCAGGGGACGATCTGGTTATCAGCGATCCGTTCGCCAGCGACGAGCCGCCGGTGACGATGGCCGCCGAAGAGGGAGCGCCCGTCGAGATCGGCGACTCCGAGGCGCCGGCCGTCACGAAGCTCGAGTTCGCGGATGGAAACGACATCTCCACCGGATTCGCGGAGGAACCCGAGGCGGACCTTCAGCCCGAGGAGAAGGAGCCCGACCTGTCCGGCTTCGGCGGCCTGACCATCGACGCCGAGCCTGATCTCTCCCCGGCCGCCGCCGACTTGTCCCGCATCGAGCCGCCCCCTGAGAAGCGGCATGAACCCCCGGCGGAAGCCCAGCGCCGGGCCGTGGGCACGATGTATGGCGGAGCGGCGGCGGAAGCGAAGCCGTTCTCCCCGCCGCCTGTGCGCCCTCATGCCGCCGACGAGGCTGCTCCCGCGCGCATGATCCCGCCGGACCAGGAGGGCAGGGCGGAGAAGCCCCAGTCGCGGCCGTCTCCCTATTCCGCCGCTTCCGAGACGCCGACTGCGGAGCCCGGCAAGCGACTGAACGTCAAGCTGCTGCTGTTCATCATCCTGCCGCTGCTCGTCGCCGCCGCCCTCTGGCTGGTGCTGAGCGGCCGGCTGGGCCCGGGTCCGGCCGCGGAGGAACCGCGCCCGGCCGCGCAGCCGGCGCGGCCCGCGCCGCCCCGGCGCCGGCCGGCGCCGGTGAAGCCCGCGGCCACGGCGCCGACTCCGGCCCTCGATGCCCAGGCGGCGGAACAGGAGAAAAAATTCGCCGACACGCTTCTCCAGGCCGAGGAGCTGGAAAGGAAAGGCGAGACGCTCAAGGCCTGGGCGCTCGTGCTGGAGGCCAAGAAGATCAAGGTCAGCGAGCCCCTGCAGCAGCTGGAGGAGCGCCTGGCGCGCAAGATGCAGGAGGAGCAGGCGCAGGCCCAGAAGGAGAAGCAGACCGCCCTGAGCCAATGGGAGCTGGAGACCCAGGCGCTGGCCAAGGCCAAGGAGGCGGACACCATCGCCGGCTGGCAGGCGTTCCTGCGCGACTATCCCCAGAGCGAATCGGCGCCCGCGGCCGAGGCGCGCATCACCGCCCTGGAAAAAAAGGCCCAGGAAGCCGCCCAGCAGCAGCTGCTGCAGCGCATCCAGCTGGAGCAGAAGCTCCGGCCTCGCGCGGCCTACGCCAGCCTCAGCCCGGCCGAGGCCGCCGCGCTGGCGCGCCCGGGAGGGCGGCCGCCGGCCCGTTTCGAGCCCCATGCCCACGGCAACGCCACGGTAACGCTCGAACTGAACGCCGGGCTGATGTGGTCGCTCTACAACCGGCCCATGGCCTTTGACAAGGCCAGGTGGTGGGCCAACCGCGTCACGGCCGGTTACAGTGGCTGGCGGCTGCCGACCGCCGAGGAGGCGCTCGCGCTGCTGCAGACGGACCGCGGCCAGTACGCGGGGATGGCGGGCTTCGCGGTTTGGACCGGTGACACGGTCAGCGATCAGCCGCGGGCCGTATGGGTGCTCAAGCTGCCCGAAGGCCAGTTCGTGCCCGGCCCGGAGAATGAAGTGCACTATGTCTGGGCGGTGCGCAAGGCCGGCCGGTAAGCGCCGGTTATGAAATACGTCGGCGCCCACGTCAGCGCGGCCGGCGGCGTGGAGAACGCCCCGCTCAACGCCCGCGCCATCGGCGCCCGCGCCTTCGCCCTGTTCACCAAGAACCAGAAGCAATGGCGCGCCCGGCCGCTGGAAGCGGCGGGCATCGGCGCTTTCAAGAAAAACCTGGCCGCGGCGGGCATCGCGCCGCGCCATGTCCTGCCCCACGACAGCTACCTGATCAACCTCGGCCATCCCGACCCCGAGAAGCGCGAAAAATCGGTCCAGGCCATGCTGGACGAGGCTCGGCGGGTTGAGCAGCTGGGGCTGCAATTCCTGAACTTCCATCCCGGCAGCCACCTGGGCGCAAGCAGCGAGGAGGAGTGCCTGCAGCGGATCGCGGCGGGGATGAGGCGCATCCTGGCGGAGACCGACGCCGTCGTCCTGCTGGTGGAGGGTACGGCGGGGCAGGGGAACCACGTCGGGCACCGTTTCGAGCACCTGGCGCGCATCCTCGAGCTCGCCGGCAACCCCGGTCGCTGCGGCGTCTGCCTCGACACCTGCCACCTGTTCGCCGCCGGCTACGACCTGCGCAGCCCCGAGGCCTACGAAGCGACGATGGCACGCTTCGACTCCGTCGTCGGCTTGCCGTTCCTGCGCGCCGCCCACCTCAACGACGCCAAGGCGGAGCTGGGCAGCCGCGTCGACCGCCATGACAGCATCGGCAAGGGGAAACTGGGCCTGGAGTCCTTCCGGCTGCTGATGAACGATTCGCGCTTCGACGACAAGCCGCTGATCCTGGAAACCATCGACGAGAGCCTCTGGCCGGCCGAGATCCAGGCGCTGTACTCGCTGGTCAACGCGCCGGCCTGATCGCCGGCATCCCTTTTCTCCGGCCTGAGCGGATGGGCTATTTCTCCTGTCCTTTTCTCTTGCGCCAGGCCAGCCAGACCATGAGGATGGTCACCAGGATCAGGCCCAGGAACATGGCCCGCGCCCCCCACAGGTAGGGGCGATTGGCCGCGGGCTCGCCCTTCATCAGCAGCTTGCTGATGGCCTCCTGGTAGGCCCAGCCGCCCAGCACCACCAGCATGTAGACCGGGGTGACGTACTTCAGGATGAACTTGAAGATCCTGGGCACCTTCAGGTCGGCGCCCTGGTGCATGTCCGCCCAGCCCTTCCGGACCCCGAAGACCCAGGAGAACAGGATGATCTCGATGGTGGCGAACACGACCAGGCCGAAGGTGCCGGCCCAGAAGTCGAGCTCATCCAGGAAGCCGAAGCGGAAGAAGGCGACCACGGCGACCGTGCAGGCCAGCATGACGGCGAACACGGTGTTGACCGCCTTGGCGCGCTGCCATTTGAATTCGTCCTCCAGGAAGGCGACGGCGGGCGAGGTCAGGGCCACCGACGAGGTGATGCCGGCGATGAAGAGCAGGAAGAACCACATGGCGCCCAGGATGTGGCCGAGGGGCAGCTTCTGGAAGATGACCGGCAGCGCCTGGAAGCCTAGGTTAAAGGCGCCTTCCTGGGCGATCAGCCTGGTCTCGGCCACGCCGAAGAAAGCGACGGCGACCGGGATGGCGATGGTGCCGCCCAGGATGACCTCGGCGAACTCGTTGGTCATGGAGGTGGAGAGGCCGTTGAGGGTGACGTCGTCCTTCTCGCGTAAATAAGAGGCGTAGGTGTTGATGATCCCCTGCCCGAGGCTCAGGGTGAAGAATATCTGCCCGGCAGCCACCAGCCAGACCGTGAAGCGGCTGAGCTGGCTGAAGTCGGGATTCCACATGAAGCCCATGCCCTCGTTCACCGAGGCGACGCCGGAGGCGGGGTGGCCCAGCGTCAAAACGCGGACCGCCAGGATGATGCCGAAGACGAACAGCACCGGCATGCCGATCTTGGCCAGCACCTCGA
>JAKLEC010000111.1 GCA_022711715.1 Acidobacteriota bacterium | reverse complement strand
TCGGTGGTCAGGTTGAGTATCCAGGTGACCAGGAAGCCCAGCAGCACTCCGATCAGTCCGCCGGAGAGGCTGAGCACCACGGCTTCGATCAGGAATTGCACCAGGATGTCGCGGCTGCGGGCGCCGATGGCCATGCGGATGCCGATCTCATGGGTGCGCTCGGTGACCGAGACCAGCATGATGTTCATGATGCCGATGCCGCCCACCAGCAGCGAGATGCCGGCGATGGAGGCCAGCAGCATGGTCAGCACGCTGGAGGTCTCCTGGGCGGTGGCGGCGATGTCGGTCTGGTTGCGCACGGTGAAGTCGTCGTCGGCGCCCTCGGGGATCTTGTGCGCCTCGCGCATGATGGAGACGAGCTCGGCCTGCGCCTGCTCCATCTGCTCGAGCGAGACGGCGCGCACCAGGATCTGGTGGATGTGCTCGTGCCCGCTGACGCCGCTGAGGCGGTAGAGGACGGTCGAATAGGGGGCGATCAGCAGGTCGTCCTGGTCCTGGCCGAAGGCGCCCGGCCCCCTCTCCTTGAGGACGCCGATGATGCGGAAGGGGACGTTGCGCACGCGCAGCTGCTGCCCGACCGGGTCCTCGTTGGCGAACAGGTTCTTGACGATGGTCTGGCCGACGACGCACACCTTGTTCTGGGCGCGGACGTCGGCGTTGCTGAAGAACTCGCCGGCGCTCAGGAGCCAGTCGCGGATCTCCAGGTACTGCTCGGACACGCCCCAGACGCTCGTGCTCCAGTTGCCGCTGCCGCCGATGATCTGGGCGCCGGAGCGCACCATGGGCGAGACGGCCACCGCCAGGGCGGCGTTCCTGCGGATGCGCTGCACGTCGTCCAGCGTCAGCTGCACGCCGGAGTCGGGGCCGAAGCGCACGCCGCGCGACTGCATGGAACCGGGGAAGATGGTGATCAGGTTGGTGCCCATGCTGGAGATCTGGTCCTGGATGCGCTTCTCGGCCCCCTTGCCGAGGGCCACCATGGCGATGACGGCGGCCACGCCGATGATGATGCCCAGCATGGTGAGCAGGGTGCGCATCTTGTTCTTGACGATGGACTTGAAGGCCACCTTGATCAGGTTCTTCCATTTCATGGGCGTTCTCCCAGGCCGCCGGCCGGCATCCGGCCCGAATCCAGGTCGGCGGCGGCGTCGCGGCGGCCGGCCACCGCCTGGTCGCGGATGATGCGGCCGTCGCGGAACTCGATGACGCGCTTGCAGTAGTCGGCGATGTCGTGCTCGTGGGTGACCAGGATCAGGGTGATGCCCTGGCGGTTCAGCTCCTGGAAGGTGGCCATGATCTCGATGCTGGTGCGCGTGTCGAGGTTGCCGGTGGGCTCGTCGGCCAGGATGATGGCCGGCTGGTTGACCAGGGCGCGGGCGATGGCCACCCGCTGCTGCTGGCCGCCGGAGAGCTGGTTGGGAAAGTGGTGCATGCGCTCGGCCAGGCCGACGCGCTCCAGCGCCCGGCGCGTCGCCGCCGCCGGGTCGCCGTCCTCCGCGCGCCGCGAGTACAGCAGCGGCAGCTCGACGTTCTCGAAGGCGGTGGTGCGCGACAGCAGGTTGAAGCCCTGGAAGACGAAGCCGATCTTGCGGTTGCGGATATCGGCCAGCTGGTCGCGGTCCAGCTCGTTGACGTGGATGCCGTCGAGGTAATAATCGCCGCTGGTCGGCTGGTCCAGGCAGCCGAGGATGTTGAGCATGGTCGACTTGCCCGAGCCCGAGGCGCCCATGATGGCCACCATCTCGCCGGGCTCGATGCGCAGGTCGATCTCCTTCAGCGCCTCGACCTGCACCTCGCCGCTGTCGTAGATCTTGCCGATGCGCTCGGTGCGGATGACGTATTGCGCGCCGTTCATGCGGCTTCCCCGGTCCGGCTCACAGGATGCGGAAGCGCGGCCCGCCGGCGGCCTGCTCCTCGGGGGTCAGGTTGACGATCTTGATCACCTCCATGCCCTCCTTGAGCTCTTCGGAGCGCACCTCGGTCTGCTGGCCGTCGCTGATGCCCGTGCGCACCCGCGCCGCCTTCAGCGCCCCCGAGCCATCCAGGTACCAGACCAGGGCCGCGTCCTTGGGGCGCTGGCCGCCGTTGCCGCCGTTGCGGCTGGAGCCCGGGAAGCCGCCCGCGGCCGCGGGCATCGCTCCCGCGGGGGCCGCCCCCGGGGCGCCGCCGCGCTGCCCCATGCGCTCGGCGAACTGCTTGCGCAGCACCGCGATCATGTCCTCGCTGGGCTTGAGGCGCAGGGCGGCGTTGGCCACCAGCAGGACATCCTTGGCCTGGCCGACGATGAAGTCGATGGTGGCGGTCATGCCCGGCATCAGCAGCCCCTCGTCGTTGGCCACGCGGATGACCACCGTGTAGTTGACCACGTTGTTCACCGTGGTCGGCTCCAGGCGCACCTGGCTGACCGTGCCGCCGAACTTGCGCTCGGGGAAGGCCTGGACGGTGAAGCGCACTTCCTGGCCGCCCTTGATCTGGCCGATGTCGCCCTCGTCGACCTGGGCCAGGATCTGCATCTTCTTCAGGTCGTTGGCGATCTTGAACAGGGTGGGGGAGGAGAAGCTGGCGGCCACGGTCTGCCCGACCTCGACGGCGCGCGAGGTGATGATGCCGTCGATGGGGGCGTAGATGGAGGCGTAGCCGAGATTGATGCGCGTCCGCTCCAGGCTCGACTGCGCCGACTTCAGCGTGGCCACGGCCAGCTCATGGCTCACCTGGGCCTGCTCCAGGTCGTTCTGGGTCTTGATGTTCTCCTTGAACAGGTACTGGATGCGGTCCAGGTCCTGCTTGGCCTGCTTCAGCTGGGCCTTGGCCTTCACGTAGGAGGACTCGGCCTCGGAGACCGCCATCTGCAGCGAGGAGGTGTCGAGCATGGCGATCAGGTCTCCCTTTTTCACCGCCTGGTTGAAGTCGGCGTAGAGCTTGGCGATGCGACCCGATACCTGGGTGCCGACCTCGACGGTGGTCACCGCGTCCAGAGTGCCGGTGGAGGAGACCACCGCCTCCAGGTCGCCGCGCTCGATCTGGGTCATGACGTAGCGGTCGGCGGCCTTCTCGCCCTTGTGGAAGAGGAACCAGGCCGCGACCGCCAGCACCGGCACGGCCGTTGCGGCGATGAGCCACTTTTTCCTGAACTGTCGCATTTTCACCATTGCCTCCTGGTTTCCGGCCCCGGCCGGCGCGATGGACTTCTGGCGCAAAGGGATTCTACGTCCGCCGGACGGGAATGGTTTTTCCATGAAAGACAACAGTTCCCGGCCGGGTTTCTTGCGCGCCGGCTTGATTTTTCCCCTGCCAGCGGCTATGGTGTTGACCGGGAGGCATCATGAATTGGCGTGAATGGTGGAGCGCCGAGCCCGGGCCGGTGCGGCGCGTGGCGGCAGTGGACCTGTTCCGCTTCGTCGTCCTGTTCTTCATGATCCAGGGGCACCTGTTCCGCGCCTACCTGCTGCCGTCGATCCGCCAGCTGCCCTGGTACAAGGTCCACGAGGTGCTCCACGGCTTCGTCGCCCCCGGCTTCCTCTTCGCCGCCGGCTTCACCGCCTTTCTCTCCTTCCACAACAAGCGCCAGAACTACATCCGCCTGGACGGGGCCTTTTTCAAGCGCCTGCGCCGCATCCTCTTCGTCATCGCCGTCGGCTACTGGATCCACCTGCCCTTCCTCTCCCTGCGCAAGACCCTGCTGGCCGTGGGCCGCGGCCAGGCCGGCAACTTCCTGCGCGTCGACATCCTGCAGTGCATCGGCACCGGCCTGCTGCTGTTCACCCTGCTGGCGGTGCTGCTGAAGGGCGAAAGGGCGGTGACCCTGGCCACGGCCCTGGCCGGGGCGCTGTTCTTCCTGCTGCCCGAGGCGGTGAAGGGCATCCGCCTGCACCCGGTCCTCGATCCCTATTTCGACTACCGCGTCTCGCTGTTCCCCCTCTTCCCCTGGCTCGGCTACCTGTGCCTGGGCGTCGTGGCCGCGTTCCTCTACTCCCGGCTGCAGCGCCGGGCCTACTTCGGCCTGCTGTTGACCCTGGGCGTCCTGTTCTTCCCCTGGTTCTTCTTCCATGCCAGTTCGTCCTATTTCAAGGCCGAACTCACCCTGAGCGGCAACCTGAACAAGACGGGTGCCGTCTTCCTGCTGCTGTGCCTCTGCGAGCTGCTGCTGCGGCGTTGCGGCGGAGGTTTCCTCGACCTGCTGATGCGGGCCGGCAGCGAGTCGCTCTTCGTCTACGTGCTGCACCTGTTCATCATTTTCAACTCCATCTTCCGCCAGGGGCTGATGCCGCTGTTCGCGGACCGCCTCGACGTGGCGCAGGCGCTGCTGCTGTTCCTGGCCGTGCAAGCCGCGGTGTTCGCCCTGTCGCTCCTGTACCATTGGCTGAAGACGGAGCGGCCGCGCCTGTGGCGCTGGGGCTTCCATCTGTTCTGGGCCGCCTTCCTGGCGATGTTCATCCTGCGCCCCCATTGAGGGCGGACGGTTTGGCGTTGCCGGGCGAAGGTGATATAATAGGCCGTTTTTGGAGGTGGCGATGAACCTGGTCCGCTTCGGCGATCCCGGCCGCTCCTGCGCCGGCCGCGCCCCCGCTCACGGCGGGGCCGGCTGACGGCGGCTTAGGCGCCCGCGGGCCCGCTGCGCTCCCCATGAAGCGAAAAGAGATCGTCCTGATCAAGGAAACCAAGCAGAACGAGTTCGTGCCCAAGATCATGGACCATATCGCCCCCTTCCTCTCCCTGCGCGCCGGCGACCGCGTGGGCATCAAGATCAACCTCTCGGGG
>JAKLEC010000110.1 GCA_022711715.1 Acidobacteriota bacterium | reverse complement strand
CGACTGCGCCTTCCCCTCCGCCACCCAGAACGAGATCGACGAGGAGCACGCCAAGGCCATGGCCAAGAACGGCTGCTTCTGCGTCTCGGAAGGGGCCAACATGCCCTCCAACCTGGCCGCGATCCGGGTCTACCAGGATAGCAACATGCTCTATGGCCCGGCCAAGGCGGCCAACGCCGGCGGCGTGGCCACCTCGGGCCTGGAGATGTCCCAGCAGAGCATGCGCCTCTACTGGAACCGCGAAGAGGTCGACCAGAAGCTGCACGGCATCATGAAGAGCATCCACAAGCAGTGCCTGGACGCCGCCGAGAAGTACGGCACCAAGGGCGACTACCTGACCGGCGCCAACATCGCCGGCTTTGTCAAGGTCGCCAAGGCCATGCTGGCCTACGGCATCGTCTGAGACCTATTCTTTGATCCGGTGCGAGGGGGCCGGCGACGGCCCCCTTTTTTTTCGTCTCCTTAAATAAATTCTGTGCAGAATTTGGCTGAATAAGCGTGCGATCTGGCAGGACTAAAGCACCAATGTCCAAATGACCAAAACGAAGAGCAAGCGAGCTCGTTTTATGGAATGACGGCCCTATTTCCCAATATTGACAGCGGATCGATTGAGCGCCCACGTTTGGGTCATTGGAATTCCCCCCCTGCCACCATGCCGTTCTCATTCCCGTCCCCCTCCGGCAAACCGATGCAAAAATTCGCGTGCGGAATGCTTTTCCCCATCGGGGATCCCCCGTCTTGCAATCCCGTACTAATTGATATATAAAGCGGGAAAGGAGTTGCCCATGAGCGAGAAGCAAGACATGTTCAAGGACCTCCCGGAAAAGCCCCCGTTCTACAAGACCGCCAAGTTCTGGACCGCGGCGCTGCTGGTCCTGGTGGGAGCCGCCCTGGTCCTGCTGTTCTACCGGACGGTCATCCAGGACACGATGACCGACAAGGAGGTGGCCGAGTCCATCCAGATCGTCTGGCACGATTCCATCTGGGTCGACAAGAAGGTCCGCCCCGACGAGGCGACCATCGTCCCCTCCTTCACCTTCAAGATCAAGAACACCGGCCGGCGTCCGCTGCAATACGTGGGCTTCAACTGCATTTTTCTCTTCGCGGAGAGCGGCGAGAACCTGACCGACGGCTACGTCGAGTCGGTGAAGCAGCCCCTGGCCCCGGGCGCGGTCAGCGACGAGATCTTCGTCAAGGGCTTCTACGGCTACCGGGCCACCTCCAAGGCGGCATTCATCAAGAACATCGCCAACTGGAAGCCCATCAAGGTGAAGGTCTACGCCAAGAGCAAGACTTCGGGGCAGGTGCTGCTGGGCACGTTCCCCATCGAGAAAAAGATCGAGGGCGTCAAGATCGTCTACGAGGGCCAGGAGCAGGGCAGCTGACGCCCGCTGCCGGGCCAAAGCAGCCTCGATGAAGACGCTATCCCGGAGACTCCTCCTCATCCTGGCGATCCTGTTCATCGCCGTCGCCGCCGTCCAGTACGGACGCCAGCGGTCGGCCGACCGACGGCTCCGGCAGCAGGAGTGGGAAAAAGCCTCCCGCCGGCTCTCCCAGGCGGAGCTGCGCCGGGAGAACGATTTCTGGGCCGCCGAGAAGTTCACTGTTTCCCGCACGGCGCGCCTGTTCCGCGAGGCGCTGACGGCGACCGCCAGCGGGACGGAGGCGGCCGCCGCCGATCAGCCCGCCGCCGCTGCCGCCGCGGTCGCGCCGCAGCCGCCGGCGGACCCGCTGCGCCAGAGCATGGGCGAGGGGGAGGCCGGCCTGGGATTCATGGTCCCCGGAGCGGCGGCCTTGCCGCTCCAGGCCCAGTCCCTGGCGGCCGCGCTGCCGCGGCTGCAGGGCTATCGCGATTCCCTGGGCGCGACGGTGGCCAGCGTCTTCTTCATCTCCAAGGATGGCTGGCTCGCCGTTCTGCCCGCGCGCAAAGCCATGGCTCTCCATGCCGGCCACCGCTTCGCCACCGATCCCTTGCTGGCGAACGCCATGCCGGAAAAAAATCCGCGCCGCGAACCCCGCTTCACCCCGCCCCGGCTCGAGGAGGCCCTGGGCCGCTGGGTGATCAGCGTCTCCGTGCCGGTCCTGACGGAGGGCGGCTTCCAGGGGGTCGCCGGCCACGATCTGGCCCTGGAACCCCTTCTGGCCAGGCTGGGGAGCGAAGCCGGGCGGGAGGATTTCAGCCGCTTCATCATGGACGACGCCTTCGGCGTCATCCTCCATCGTGACCTGGCTCCCCTGCTCACGCGGGCCGGATTCAACCCCGGCCCCGGTTTCGATCTCGCCTCCAGGGTCGAGGATCGGGGCGACAGCCAGGCCATCACCGCCATCCGCCGCCAGCGCTCCTTCGCCGCCGAGAGTCGCCTGCGCCTGGACGGCAGCCCGGCGCTGCTGTTGACCGCCCGCCAGCCCGACACCGGCTGGCAGATCGTGCATCTGCTGCGCCCGCCGCCGGCCCCCGCCGCGGGCCTGGCGCCGCTGCTCGACGCGCTGCCGCTGCTCGCCGGCCTGGCGTTGCTTTTCGTCCTCCTGCGCCTGGCGCTGGTCGGGCCGCTGGCCCGGCTCGGCGAAGGGCTGCTGCGCCAGGGTCCGGCCGACGCCGCCGCCCGGCCGGCCCGGCGGCCGCCGGCCCCGGCGCGCCTATTCCCCGAAGTCGGCCGCATCCATGCCGAAATGGCCGGGCTCATTTCCCGGCTGCAAACCCAGGTCGGCGAAGGCCGGGAGACCCGGGCCGCGCTCGATGCGCTTTTTCGCGCCTCGCCTTCGCTGATCCTCTCCCTCGATGCCCGGCTGCGGCCGGTCGCCCTCAACGACTATGCGCTGCGGCGCCTGCAGATCGGCCGCGATAACATGGCCGGGCTGCGCGCCAGCCGCTTCTTCACGCGCGCCTTCATCCGTGAAATCGCCGCCGAGCTCCGCCAGCAGGACCAGGTCTCCGGCCGGGAAACCACGATGACGCTGCCCAGCGGCGAAAAAATCGACGTTTCGCTCTCCCTGGCCCGGCAGCGCGACTCCCGCGGGCAGGCGCGCGGCTACCTGGCCGTGATCCACGACATCAGCAAGCGCCGCAAGGCCGAACTCGACCTGAAAAACCAGATCCTGTTTTCGCGCCAGATCTTTCAGTCGATCCCCGAGATGATCATCATCGTCGACCGCCGCCTGCGCGTCACCTTCATCAACCGCCGGGCGCGCGACGTGATCCAGGCCGGGGCCGCGGTCATCGGCCAGAACATCAACGTGATCCTGGCCAGGAGCTCGCTGGAGAGCGGCTTCGACGAGATGGTGCGCGGCGTGCTGGAAGGCGGCCGCTCCGTCCACCGCATCAACACCCTCAACCCCATCCTGGAGGAGGAGAACTACGTCGACCTGATCGTCGAGCCGCTGCGCAGCGGCGAGTTGATCATCGGCGGCATCATCATGCTGCGCGACATCTCGGAGTGGCGCAGCCTGACCGGGCAGCTGCGTTCGCTGCAGGGCTTCATGCAGAAGCTGATCAACGCCAGCCCCTATGCGGTGATCTCCCTCAACGAGCATGGCCTGATCACCACCTGGAACTCGGCGGCCGAGCGCATCCTGGGCGTCGCCTTCGCCAACGCCTTCGGCAAGAACCTCTACGACCTGCTGCCCCTGTTCGAGAAATACAAGGACGCCATCAACGAGGTGATGATCCTGAAGAAGACGGTATACCTCAACGACGAACAGGTCTTCATCGGCGAAGAGGACTTCAAGGTGGCCAACTTCACCTTCTACCCGGTCACCGCCGAGCAGAACGGCGTGGTCATCCACATGGAGGACGTCTCGGCGCTGAAGAAGCTGGAATCGTCCCTGATCCACGCCCAGAAGATGGAATCGCTGGGGCTGCTGACCAGCCACATCATCCATGACTTCAACAACCTGCTGAGCGGCATCATGGGCTACGCCTCGCTGCTGGAGAAGAAGATCGCCGACAACCCCAAGGTGCAGAAATACGTCTCCACCATCATCACCTCCAGCGAGCGCGCCTCGACGCTGATCAACCAGCTGCTGAACTTTTCGCGCAAAAAGATGGCCGAGAAGGAGGTCCTCAACATCAACGACCTGATCAAGGAGGCGCTCGACTTCCTGGCCATGAACCTCAAGTCCATCAACCTGGACATCCAGCTCTACCAGAGCCAGATCCTCCTCCAGGCCGACAAGACGAAGATCTCGCAGATCCTGATCAATCTGCTCGTCAATGCCCGGGACGCGCTGGAGGGCGTCGAGCGCCCCATCATCCGCCTGCGCACCGACCGCGTCGAGATCAGCGGCCAGAACGACCTGCTCGACGGGCCGTACGCCCTGGTGGAGATCAGCGACAACGGCGGCGGCATCAACCCCGAGAACCAGAAAAAGATCTTCGAGCCCTTCTTCACCACCAAGGGCCAGGGGCGCGGCACCGGGTTGGGCCTGGCCATCGTACGCGAGATCATCCACGACTACAACGGCCGCATCGAGCTGAACTCGCAGGTCGGCCGCGGCACCGTTTTCTCCATCCTGCTGCCGGTTTTCGAGCAGCCGCTCGCGGCGCCCGCCCCGCGCGAGGAGGCGCTGCCCGAGACGCCGCTGGAGGGGCTGGTGCTGCTCATTGACGACGAGGAAGTGGTGCGCGAGATCGGCGCCGACATGCTCAAGACCCTGGGGCTGAAGTGCCTGACCGCCGTCAACGGCAACGAGGGCATCGAGGCCTTCAAGAAAAATCCCGACATCGCCCTGGTCATCCTGGACGTCGAGATGCCGGGCATCTCGGGGGAAAAGGTGTTTCACATCCTGCGCGAGCTGCGGCCGGACATCAAGATCCTGATCGCCAGCGGCTACGGC
>JAKLEC010000011.1 GCA_022711715.1 Acidobacteriota bacterium | reverse complement strand
CGGGGGACAACGCCAACCTGGAGATCACGCTGATCACGCCGATCGCGATGGAGAAGGGGCTGAAGTTCGCCATCCGCGAGGGCGGACGCACCATCGGCGCCGGCAGCGTCACCGACATCATCGAGTAAGAGGAGAACATGCTGACCAAAATCCGCATCAAGCTGAAATCGTTCGACAACCGCGTGCTGGACAAGTCCTCGGCCGAGATCGTGGCCAAGGCCAAGCGCACCGGCGCGGTGGTCACCGGCCCCATCCCGCTGCCGACGCGCATCGAGCGCTTCTGCGTGCTGCGCTCGCCGCACACCGACAAGAAGTCGCGCGAGCACTTCGAGCGCCGCTCGCACGCCCGGCTGATCGAGATCCGCGAGCACAACGACGACACGATCTCCGAGCTGAAGAAGATGGACCTTCCGGCCGGCGTCGAGGTCGAGGTCAAGTCCAACTGAGCAAGAAGGTGAAACGATGATCCAGGGAATTATCGGCAAGAAGATCGGCATGACCCAGCTGTTCACCGATGACGGCATCGTCATCCCGGTGACCATGATCCAGGCCGGGCCGTGCCTGGTGATCCAGAGGAAGAGCGCCGCTCCCGGCAAGCCGGGTCGGGCCCAGCTGGGCTTCGTCGAGCCACGGCAGGTCAAGAACGTCAACAAGCCCATGAAGGGCCACTTCGCCAAGGCCAACGTGCCGCCCACCCGGCGGCTGCGCGAGTTCGTGGTGGACGAGGCCGGCCCGGCGGTGGGCGCCAGCGTCAGCGTGGACATCTTCAGCGAGAGCGAGATCGTGCGCGTCTGCGGCACCACCAAGGGCAAGGGCTTCCAGGGCGTGGTCAAGCGCCACGGCTTCAGCGGCGGCCGCTCCAGCCACGGCTCGATGTTCCACCGCGCCATCGGCTCGGCCGGCAGCAACACCTACCCCGGCGAGGTGATCAAGGGCAAGGGCATGCCCGGGCGCATGGGCGGCCGCCGCAAGACGGTGCGCGGCCTGGAGGTGGTCAAGGTGGACAAGGAGCGCAACGTGCTCATGGTGCGCGGCGCCGTCCCCGGCCACAACGGCAACTACCTCTACGTGCTGAAGGATTCCCGCAAAAGGAGCTGAGCATGGTCAAGGTCAAAGTCCGCAACATCAAGAATAAAGAGGTCAGCGAGCTGGAGCTCCCCGAATCCGTCTTCGGCTACCCGCTGAAGGAGCACCTGATCTACGAGGCGGTGAAGAACTACAACGCCAACCAGCGCCAGGGCACGGCCAGCACCAAGACCCGCGCCGAGGTCTCCGGCAGCGGCAAGAAGCTGTGGAAGCAGAAGGGCACCGGCCGCGCGCGCATGGGCGCGCTGCGCTCGCCGCTGTGGCGCAAGGGCGGCACCACCTTCGGCCCCAAGCCGCGCGATTACTCCTACGAGATGCCCAAGCGGGCGCGGCGCAACGCCATCAAGTCGGTGCTGTCGGAGAAGGTGCGCAACGACCGCCTGCTCGTCCTCGACGAGCTGAAGCTGGCGTCGGCCAAGACCAAGGACACCGTCAAGGCGCTGAAGCCCTTCCACTTCGACCGCCTGCTGATCGTCGACCAGCGCGGCAACAGCGAGCTGATGCTGTCCACGCGCAACCTGCCGCACGTCAAGGCCATCGACGTGGGCGAGATGAACATTTACGATTCGCTGCACTACGACCATATCATGCTGTCGGTCGACGCGGTGAAGAAGCTGGCGGAGGTGCTGAAATGAAGCTGCAATACGGTCAGATGATCCTGGCGCCGCTGGTCACCGAGAAGTCCACCGGCCTCAAGGACTCGCAGCGCCTGCTGTGCTTCAAGGTGCACCGCGACGCCAACAAGATCATGGTCAAGAAGGCCGTGGAAGAGCTGTTCAAGACCAAGGTGCAGTCGGTTCGCATCCTGAACTTCCAGGGCAAGGAAAAACGCCACGGCCGCTACGTGGGGCGGCGTTCGGACTGGAAGAAGGCCTACGTCAAGCTCAGCCCCGAGGCCAAGATGATCGAATACGTCGAGGTGATCTAATGGGCATCAAGACATACAACCCGGTGTCGGCGGGCCTGCGCGGCCGCGCCGGCTACACGTTCGCCGAGCTGACCACCGACAAGCCCTACCGCAAGCTGCTGGTGGCGCTGAACAAGAGTGGCGGCCGCAACAACATGGGGCGCATCGCCGTGCGCCACCACGGCGGCGGCCACAAGCGCAAGTACCGCGTCATCGACTTCCGCCGCGACAAGCTGGACATCCCCGGCGTGGTCGAGACCATCGAGTACGACCCCAACCGCACGCCGCGCATCGCCCTGGTCAAGTACCGGGACGGCGAGCGCCGCTACATCCTGGCGCCGCTGGGCATGAAGGTCGGCGACGCGGTGCTGGCCACCGATTCCGAGTCCGAGATCCTGCCCGGCTACGCGCTGCTGATCCAGAACATCCCGGTCGGCACCACCGTGCACAACGTCGAGCTCAGCCCCAAGCGCGGCGGCCAGCTGGCGCGCACCGCCGGCGCCGCCGCCACGCTGATGGCCAAGGAGGGCGCCTACGCCCTGCTGAAGATGCCCTCGGGCGAGCTGCGCAAGGTGCACGTGCGCTGCCGCGCCACCATCGGCCAGCTGGGCAACGTCGAGCGCGCCAACATCAAGGTCGGCAAGGCCGGCCGCACCCGCTGGCAGGGCTGGCGCCCGCACGTGCGCGGCACGGTGATGAATCCCATCGACCATCCCCTGGGCGGCGGCGAAGGCAAGACCAAGGGCGGCCGTCATCCGGTGACCCCCTGGGGCAAGCCCACCAAGGGCTACAAGACGCGCAAGAACAAGCGCACCCAGAAATTCATCGTCAAAAGGAGAAAGTAAGCCATGAGCCGTTCCGTCAAGAAAGGCGTGTATATCGACGAGAAGCTGCTGAAGAGGGTGGTCGAAGCCAAGAACTCCGGCAGGAAGGACGTCATCAAGACCTGGTTCCGGCGCTCGACGGTCATCCCCGAGATGGTGGGCATGACCGTGGCCGTGCACAACGGCAAGAAGTTCGTCCCCGTCTTCATCACCGAGAACATGGTGGGGCTGAAGCTGGGCGAGTTCGCCGAGACCCGCACCTACCGCGGCCACAGTTCCAAGGAAAAGGCCGCCGCCCCGGCCGCCGCCGCGCCGGCCAAGGGCTAGGAGGGACGCCATGAGCGAAATCGCAGTCGCCAAGGGCCGCTTCTTGCGCATCTCGCCGCAGAAGAGCCAGCTGGTCGTGAACCTGATCCAGGGCAAGGATGCCGGCGAGGCCCTGACCATCCTGAAGTTCTCGCGGCGCCAGAAGGCCGCCGGCATGGTCATGGACATCCTGCGCTCCGCCATCGCCAACGCCCAGGTCAAGTTCCCCAACATCGACGTGGACAAGCTCTATGTCGCGCGCACCCACGTCGGCAAGGCGCCGCACCTGAAGCGCTTCCGGCCGGCGCCGCGCGGGCGCGCCATGCGCATCCTCAAGCATTACTCCCACATCAGCCTGTATCTGGACGAAAGGAAGGGGTAAATCATGGGACAGAAAACACATCCGTTCGGTTTCCGCCTGGGCTTCAACAAGGGCTGGCTGTCGCTGTGGTACGGCCGGGGCCAGCATTACATCGACCAGTTCCACACCGACATCCAGATCCGCAAGCAGATCAAGGAGAAATACAAGCACGCCGGGATCGCCTCCATCGAGGTCAAGCGCATCGCCGACACCCTGCGCGTGCAGATCAACACCGCCCGCCCGGGCATCCTCATCGGCAAGGGCGGCGCCGGCATCCAGGAGCTGAAGAAGTTCATCGCCGGCATCACCAAGAAGAACCAGGAGAAGATCTTCGTCGAGGTGCTGGAGATCCGCAATCCCGAGCTGGTGGCCCAGCTGATCGCCGAGGGCGTGGCCTTCCAGATCCAGCGGCGCATCTCCTACCGCCGCGCCATGCGCAAGGTGGTCGACTCCACGCTGCGCGCCGGCGCCACCGGCGTCAAGATCCGCCTCTCCGGGCGGCTGGGCGGCGCCGAGATCGCCCGCGCCGAGTGGTACCTGGTGGGCAAGCTGCCCCTGCAGACGCTGCGCGCCGACATCGACTACGGCTTCACCGAGGCCTTCACCGACTACGGCCAGATCGGCATCAAGGTCTGGGTCTACAGCGGCGACAAGGAGAAGGAGCGCTACCGCAAGCAGGAAATCGAGATCGAGGAGAAAGGAGAATAAACCATGTTGATGCCAGCGAAGGTCAAGCATCGGAAGGTCTTCCGCGGCAAGCGCCGCGGCATGGCCACCAAGGGCAATAAGCTGGAGTTCGGCGACTTCGGCCTGCAGGCGATGGAGAACGACTGGCTCACCGCCCGGCAGATCGAGGCCGGCCGCATCGCCATCAACCGTTTCATCAAGCGCGGCGGCAAGCTGTGGGTGCGGGTCTTCCCCTTCAAGCCTGTCACCAAGAAGCCGGTCGAGGTGCGCATGGGCAAGGGCAAGGGCGACCCGGAGTTCTGGGTCGACGTCGTCAAGCGCGGCCGCGTCCTCTACGAGCTGGAAGGCGTCAGCGAGGACCTGGCCCGCGAGGCCATGAAGCTGGCGCAGCGCAAGCTGCCGTTCAAGACCCGCTTCATCTCGCGCGCGCAGATAGGAGCCGGACAATGAAAATCAAGGACATTCGCGCCATGGCGGCGAACGAGATCGAGGCCAAGCTGGTCGAGCTGCGCGACAAGCTGTTCAAGCAGAAGTTCCAGAAGACGCTGGGCCAGGCGGAGAACCCCTACAAGATCCGCCAGACCAAGCGCGACATCGCCAAGTACATGACCATCCTGAAGGAAATGAGGTCGCACAATGGACAAAACACAGAAAAAAGCAAAGGTTGAGCGCACGCTGCAGGGCGTGGTCGTGGCCGCGCGCGCTGAGAAGACCGTCTCGGTGAGCGTGGAGCGGGTCATCCAGCACGCGCAGTACGGCAAGACCATCCGCAAGAAGACCACCTTCCTGGCCCACGACGAGGCCAAGAAGTGCAAGGCGGGGGACATCGTCACCATCAAGCCGGTGCGGCCGCTGAGCAAGCGCAAGCGCTGGCTGGTGACGCGCGTCATCCCGGTGATGCAGAAGATCGAGGTGCCCAATGATACAGATGCAAACCAGGCTTAAGGTGGCCGACAACTCCGGAGCCAAGGAGGTCATGTTCATCCGCGCCGTCGGCGGCGACGTGGGCAAGATCGCCAAGGTGGGCGACATCTTCGTGGGCTCGGTCAAGATCGCCGAGGCCAACGCCAAGCTGAAGAAGGGCGACGTCATCCGCGCCGTCATCGTGCGCACGCGCAAGGAGTGCCGGCGCAAGGACGGCTCCTACATCCGCTTTTCCGACAATGCCGCCGTGATCATCGACAAGGCCAACGAGCCCGTCGGCACGCGCGTCTTCGGGCCGGTGGCCCGCGAGCTGCGCGAGAAGAAGTTCATGAAGATCGTGTCCCTGGCCCCCGAGGTGATCTAATGGCCCCATTCAAGCTGAAGAAGAACGACCCGGTGATCGTCACCAGCGGCCGCCGCCAGGACCGCAAGAAGACCGGCAAGGTCCTGCGCGTCGTGGCCGACAAGAACCGCGTGGTGGTGGAGAAGGTCCACGTCATCAAGGAGTACGTGCGCCCCAACCCGCAGAAGAACATCAAGGGCGGCATCGTCGAGCGCGAGGGCGCCATCCCGCTGAGCCAGGTGATGTACTACTGCAAGGAGTGCGAGAAGGGCGTGCGCGTCGGCTACAAAGGCAGCGGCGCCAACAAGCAGCGCGTCTGCCGCTCGTGCGGCGTGGTGCTGGACTAGGAGCGAACATGAACCGACTGTATGAGCGATACAAGAAGGAGATCTGCCCGGCCCTGATGCAGGAACTGAAGATGGCCAACGTCATGATGGTGCCGCGGCTGGAGAAGATCGTGGTCAACGCCGGCGTCGGCGAGGCCACGCAGAACATCAAGGTCCTGGACAAGGTCATGGAGGAGCTGGGCGCCATCACCGGCCAGAAGCCCTCGATGCGCCGGGCCAAGAAATCGATCGCCTCGTTCCGCCTGCGCGCCGGCCAGCCGGTGGCGGCCACGGTGACGCTGCGCGGCGAACGCATGTACGACTTCATGGACCGCTTCGTCACCATCGTCATCCCGCGCATGAAGGACTTCCGCGGCATGTCCAAGAAGTCCTTCGACGGCCGCGGCAACTACACCGTCGCCCTCAAGGACCAGCTGGTGTTCCCCGAGATCAACTTCAGCAAGGTCGAGCGGCCCAAGGGCATGCACATCACCTTCGTCACCTCGGCCCGGAACAACGCGGACAGCATGGCGCTGCTTACGCGCCTCGGCGTGCCGTTCAGATAAGAAGGAGGAACCGGTGGCCAAACTATCATCCGAAGTCAGGGAATTGAAGAAAAAGAAGTATAAGATCCGCTACCGCACCCGCTGCCGGCTCTGCGGCCGCCCGCGCGCCGTCTACCGCAAGTTCCAGCTGTGCCGCCTGTGCTTCCGGGAGCTGTCGCTGAAGGGCGAGATCCCGGGCGTGACCAAGGCGTCCTGGTAAGGAGACACGATATGCCACACACCGATCCCATCGCCGACATGCTGACGCGCATGAAGAACGCCATCATGGCCGAGAAGCGCGACCTGGCCGTGCCGCTGTCCAACACCAAGCTGGAGATCGCCAAGATCCTCAAGGGCGAAGGCTACATCGCCAACTTCCGCGTGGAGAAGGCGCAGGTGCCGGCGCAGCTGCTGATCGAGCTCAAGTACAGCGGCCGCAAGCAGAACGTCATCGAGGGCCTGAAGCGCGTCTCCAAGCCGGGGCGGCGCGTCTACGCCCAGGCCGGTGCCATTCCCCGGGTCCTCGACGGCCTGGGCGTGGCGGTCATCTCCACGTCGCAGGGCATCCTCACCGGCGCCGAGTGCCAGAAGCGCGGCATCGGCGGCGAAGTGCTGCTGCACGTCTGGTAGGAGGAACCATGTCCCGTCTAGCATCCAAACCGGTCGTCCTCGCCAGCGGCGTCACCGTCAAGGTCGAGGGCGCCCAGGTCCGCGTCAAGGGGCCGAAGGGCGAGCTGCTGGTCCCGGTTCCCGAGGGCATCGAGGTCAAGGTCGAGGGCGCGAACGTCCACGTGGCGCGCCGCGACGACTCCCGCAAGGCCCTGCAGGGGCTGACCTGGAGCCTGTTGCGCAACGCCGCCGTTGGCGTCCACCAGCCGTTCTCGCGCAAGATCGAGATCGTCGGCAAGGGCTGGCGCTCCACGGTCAAGGGCAACGTCATCAACCTGCAGGTCGGCCACACCCATCCGGTCGACTTCACGCTGCCGGCCGGCGTGACCGCCAGCCAGGAGAATCCGGGCAGCTTCACGCTGTTTTCGCACGACAAGCAGCTGCTGGGCCAGACCTGCGTCAACATCCAGAAGCTGCGCCCGGTGGAGCCCTACAAGCTGAAGGGCATCCGCCTGCAGGGCCAGGTGCTGCGCCAGAAGGTCCGCAAGGCCGCGGGAGTATAACCAACATGATCAAAGCCAAATACATCGTCAAGAAGGTCAAGCGCCAGCGCGTGCGCCGTGCCATCCAGGCCCGGCTGCGCGGCACCGCCGAGCGGCCGCGCCTGATCCTGGTCAGGAGCAACAAGTACCTGTACGCCCAGGTGATCGATGACGCCAGCCGCCAGGTGCTGCTCAGCGCCACCACCCTGGAAAAGGAGCTGAAGGGCAAGCTGAAGAGCGTCAAGGACAAGGCGGCGGCCAAGCTCCTGGGCGAGACCATCGCCGAGCGCCTGATGGAAAAGAAGATCGAGGCCGTGGTCTTCGACCGCAACGTCTACAACTACGCCGGCCGGGTCAAGGTCTTCAGCGACGCCGCCCGCGAAAAGGGCATCCGCTTCTAAGGAGAGTTTGATGCAGCACTACATGGATAGCAACGATCCGTTCCAGGAAGAGGTGATCTCCATCCGCCGCGTCACCAAGGTCGTCAAGGGCGGCAAGAACCTGCGCTTCTCGGCGGCCGTCGTCGTCGGCGACCGCAGCGGCCAGGTGGGCCTGGGCAAGGGCAAGGCGCGCGAGGTGCCCCTGGCCATCAAGAAGGCCGTGGCCGACGCCAAGAAGAACCTGGTGAAGGTGCCGATCATCAACGAGACCATCCCGTACTTCAAGGTCGGCTCCTACGGGGCCTCCAAGGTGGTCATGCGCCCGGCCTCCCCGGGGACCGGCGTCATCGCCGGCGGCTCGGTGCGGGTGATCATGGAACTGGCCGGGGTGAAGAACATCCTGACCAAGATCCTCAAGAGCAAGAACTCGATCACCGTCGCCCGCGCCACCATGAACGGCCTGCAGAAGTTCATGCACCCCGACGCCTTCGCCCGCAAGCGCGGCAAGAGCCAGGAGGAATCATGGCAGTGAAGAAGCAGGGGGAGTACCCCAAGATCCGCATCAAGCTGGTCAAGAGCCTCATCGGCCGCTCGGACCGGCAGCAGGCCACCGTCAAGGGACTGGGGCTGCACAAGCTCAACTCGGTGGTCGTGCGCGAGAAACGGCCGGAGATACTCGGCATGATCCGCAAGATCGATTTTCTACTCCAGGTCGAGGAGGTCGGCAATGATCAGTCTCAGTAACCTCAAGCCCGCCAAGGGCGCGGTGCGCGCGCGCAAGCGCGTCGGGCGCGGCCCGGGCTCGGGCTACGGCGTGCAGTCGGCCCGCGGCAGCAACGGCCAGAAGTCCCGCTCCGGCTACAGCCACAACCGCGGCTTCGAGGGCGGCCAGATGCCGCTGGTGCGCCGCCTGCCCAAGCGCGGCTTCACCAATATCTTCCGCCGCGAGTACAACGTCGTCAACCTCGGCGACCTGGACAAGTGCGGACTGGACGAAGTGCGCATCGCCGACTACTTCGAGAAGAACCTGGCGCGCCGCCCGCAGCTGGACATCAAGGTCCTGGGCGACGGCACGCTGACGCGCAAGATGAAGATCCAGGCCCACCGCTTCTCCAAGACGGCCGTGGAGAAGATCCAGAAGGCGGGCGGCGAGGCCGTCGTCCTGCAAGGAGATGAATCTTGATCCGCTTCATCCGCAACATCTTCTCCATCCCCGAGCTGCGCAAGCGCGTGGTCTTCACCCTGCTGCTGCTGGCCGTCTACCGCATGGGGTCGCAGATCATGACGCCGGGGCTCAACGCCGAGGCCCTGCGCCAGTTCTTCGAGGCGCTGCAGGGCTCGTTCTTCGGCTTCATGGACATGTTCTCGGGCAACAACATCTCGCGCATGACCATCTTCGCCCTGGGCGTCATGCCCTACATCAGCGCCTCGATCATCCTGCAGCTGCTGCAGGTGGTCTGGCCCTACCTGGACCGCATCGCCAAGGAAGGCGAGCTGGGCAAGAAGAAGATCACCCAGTACACGCGCTACGGCACCGTGCTGATCTGCCTCATCCAGGGCGGCGGCATCGCCGTGGGCCTGGAGAGCATGAACCCCAACGGCATCCCGGTGGTGCTCAACCCGGGCTGGGGCTTCCGCCTGCTGACCGTGCTCACCCTGACCACCGGCACCATGTTCATCATGTGGCTGGGCGAGCAGATCTCCGAGCGCGGCATCGGCAACGGCATCTCGCTGATCATCTTCGCCGGCATCGTCGTCGGCCTGGTCCCCGGCGTGGGCAAGACGCTGCAGGGGCTGCGCACCGGCGACATGAGCCCGCTGAAGCTGATCTTCATCCTGGCGCTGGTGGTGGCGGTCATCGCCTTCATCTGCTACGTGGAGATGGGCCAGCGGCGCATCCCCATCACCTACGCCAAGCGCATCCAAGGCCGGCGCATGATGGGCGGCCAGAGCACCTACCTGCCGCTCAAGGTGAACACCGGCGGCGTCATCCCCATCATCTTCGCCTCCTCGGTCATCACCTTCCCGGCCACCATCCTGAACTTCGTCAAGCACCCCATCGCCCAGAAGCTTTCCCAGCAGCTCGGCTTCGGCATGCCCCTGTACACCCTGCTGTACATCGTTTCCATCATCTTCTTCACCTACTTCTACATCTCCATCGTCTTCAACCCCAAGGACGTGTCGGACAACGTGCAGAAGTACGGCGGCTTCATCCCCGGCATCCGCCCGGGCAAGAACACCACCGACTACATCGACGGCGTCCTCTCCAAGCTGACCTTCATCGGCGCCATCTACCTGGTGCTGGTGGCCCTGCTGCCGGAGTTCCTGCTCACCGGCTTCAAGGTCGGCGCCCTGCCCTTCGTCGGCGACTGGCTGGAGGCCAACCTGCCGCGCTGGTTCTACGAGGGCTTCAACGTGCAGTTCTACTTCGGCGGCACGTCGATCCTGATCGTGGTCGGCGTGGCCATGGACACCGTGCAGCAGATCGAGGCCCAGCTGACCATGCGCAACTACGACTCCTTCTCGCGGAAGGGGCGCATTCGCGGGCGGCGCGGATGAAGCGTTTCATCCTCTTCGGCGCACCCGGTTCCGGCAAGGGAACCATGGGTGAGCGCATCCAGCGCGACTTCGGCTTCGCGCGCATCGCCACCGGCGACATCCTGCGCGCCGAGATCGAGCGCGGCAGCGCCGAGGGCCGGCAGGCGCGCGCGCACATGGACTCCGGCGGGCTCGTCCCCGACGAGCTGGTGATCGAGATGGTGCGCCGCCGGCTGCAGGCCGGCGACCTGGACGGCGGCTACGTCATGGACGGCTACCCGCGCACCCTGCGCCAGGCCGAGGCCCTGTCGCAGGTGCCCTGCGACGGCGAAAAAGCGGTTTTCATCGAGGTGGACGAGGAGCAGGCAGTGGGCCGGCTGCTGTCGCGGCTGACCTGCCGCGAGTGCGGCGCCATCTATAACCGCGCCAACAAGCCGCCGCTCCGGCCGGGGATCTGCGACGTCTGCGGCGGCGCCGTCGAGCCGCGCCGCGATGACAACGAGCAGTCCGTGCGCGAGCGCTTCCGCGTCTACGCCGAACGCACGCTGCCGGTGATCGAGTACTACCACCGCCTGGGCGTGCTGGCGCGCATCGACGGCAACGGCCCGGCCGGGCCGGTGTACGAGCGGCTGCGGGGGCTGATCGCATGATCCCGCTGAAAACCGACCGCGAGCTGGAGCTGATGCGCCGCGCCAACCGCATCGTCGCCGTGGTGCTGGCCGAGATCGAGGAGCGCATCCGCCCCGGCGTGAGCACGCTGGAGCTGGATTCCTGGGCCGAGGAGCGCATCCGCGGCCTGCAGGGCGTCCCGGCCTTCAAGGGCTACGGCGGCCGTGACGGCGCCCGACCCTTCCCGGCCACCCTGTGCACCTCGGTCAACCAGGAGGTGGTGCACGGCATCCCGGCGGCCGCACGGCGGCTGCGCGAGGGCGACATCGTGGGCATCGACGTGGGCGTGGTCTACGAGGGCTACCACGGCGACGGAGCCCGCACCTACGCCGTCGGCCGGGTCAGCGACGAGGCGCGGCGCCTGCTGGACACCTGCCGCCTGTCGCTCGAGCGGGGGATCGCGGCGGCGCGCGCCGGCAACCACCTGGGCGACGTGGCCCGGGCCATCGACGACTGCGTCCGTGCCGCCGGCTTCGCCGTCGTGCGCGACCTGTCCGGCCACGGCATCGGCCGCGGCCTGCACGAGGAGCCGCAGGTCCTGAACCACTACGACGGACGCCGCGGCGCCCGCCTGAAGAGCCGCATGACCCTGGCCATCGAGCCGATGATCAACGCCGGCTCCTGGCAGGTGCGCACCCTGGAGGACGGCTGGACGGTCGTCACCCGCGACGGCAGCCTGTCGGCCCATTTCGAGCATACGGTGGCCCTGACCGACGACGGCCCCGAAATCCTGACGAGGTGCTGATGGCCAACAAGGAGAAAGATGTCATCGAGGTCAAGGGCGTCATCCTGGAGTCCCTGCCCAACGCCATGTTCCTGGTGGAGCTGGACACCTCGCACCACCGCATCACCGCCCATCCCTCGGGCAAGATGCGCAAGAACAACATCCGCATCCTGCCCGGGGACAAGATCCTGCTGGAGATATCGCCCTACGATATCACCCGCGGCCGCATCATCTATCGCTTCAAATAGGAGGAAACCATGAAAGTCAGAGCGTCCGTCAAGAAGATCTGCAATAAATGCAAAGTCATCAAGCGCAAGGGCGTGGTGCGGGTGATCTGCAAAGACGCCAAGCACAAGCAGCGGCAAGGATAAGGAGGCCACATGGCACGAATCGCCGGAATCGAGATCCCCAGCCAGAAGCGGGTGGAAGTCGGGCTGACCTACATTTATGGCATCGGCCGCCCGAAGTCGCGGGCCATCCTCGACCTGGTCAAGGTCGACATCAACAAGAAGGTCAAGGACCTGAGCCCCGAGGAGCTGAACCGCATCCGCAAGCACATCGAGTCCGAGGAGATGGTCGAGGGCGACCTGAAGAAGAAGGTCAATACCGATATCAAGCGGCTGATGGACATCAACTGCTACCGCGGCCGCCGGCACAAGAAGGGCCTGCCGGTGCGCGGCCAGCGCACCAAGACCAACGCCCGCACGCGCAAGGGGCCGCGCGGATCGATGATCAAGAAGAAGAAATAGGGAGGCCGTGATGGCAACGAAGAAAAGCAGCAGCAAGACCAAGAAGAAGGACAGGAAGGTCATCACCCACGGGGTGATGTTCATCCATTCGACGTTCAACAACACCATCATCACCATCACCGACACCGAGGGCAAGGTGCTGACCTGGGCCTCGGGCGGCATGGTGGGCTTCAAGGGCTCGCGCAAGTCCACGCCGTTCGCCGCCCAGCTGGCGGCCGAGAAGGCGCTGAAGGACGCCGAGAACTTCGGACTGCGCTCGCTGGACGTCCGCGTCAAGGGCCCGGGCGCCGGCCGTGAGAGCGCCATCCGCTCCATCGGCAGCACGCCGCTGCAGGTGCGCTCCATCAAGGACGTCACGCCGATCCCGCACAACGGCTGCCGCCCGCCCAAGAAACGCCGCGTGTAAGGAGGAAACCCAGTGGGAAAATATACCGGATCGATGTGCCGTCTGTGCCGCGTGGAGGGCAAGAAGCTCTTCCTGAAGGGCCGCCGCTGCCTGAGCGACCGCTGCGCCGTGGAGAAGAAGAACTACCCGCCGGGGCAGAAGGGGGCGCGCGTCAACTTCCGCAAGTCGCATTACAAGAACCAGCTGCGCGAGAAGCAGAAGGTGAAGCGCTTCTACGGCGTGGGCGAGAAGCAGTTCCGCAACGTCTTCGCCGCCGCCGCCCAGCGCAAGGGCATCACCGGCGAAAACCTGCTGCGCAGCCTGGAGATGCGCCTGGACAACGTGGTCTACCGCCTCAACTTCGCCAGCTCGCGCAACCACGCCCGGCAGATGATCCGGCACGGCTTCTTCGCCGTCAACGGCCGCAAGGTGAACATCCCTTCCTACATCGTCGCCCTGAACGACGAGATCTCCTTCCGCGAGGCCCGGCGCCAGAGCGAGAACGTCAAGGCCATGCTGGAGAGCGTCAAGGGGCTGGTCGAGGTCCCGGGCTGGCTGCTGCTGGACGGCGAGGGGCTCAAGGCCAAGGTGAACGCCCTGCCGACGCGCGATGACGTGTCCCTGAAGGAGATCGAGGAGCGCCTCATCGTCGAGTTGTATTCGAAATAAGGAGGGACCATGAACTTCAAGTACCAGCGACCCCGCAAGATGGAGATCGAGGAGCTGACGGCGAGCTATGGCCGCTTCAGCGCCGAGCCCTTCGAACGGGGCTACGGGATGACCATCGGCATCGCCCTGCGCCGGGTCCTGCTCTCCCTCATCGAGGGCGCCGCCATCACCGCCATCCGCATCGACGGGGTGCTGCACGAGTTCTCGATCATCCCCGGCATCTACGAGGACGTGCTGAACATCATCCTCAACATGAAGACCGTCCCCCTGAAGCTCAGCGGCGACGAGACGAAGGTGGTGCGCATCGAGAAGGCCGGCCCCGGGGAGATCCTCTCCGGCGACATCCAGGGCGACGGCAGCGTCGAGGTGCTGGACAAGGGCATCCACCTGGCCTACATGGAGGAGGGCGCCAAGTTCCAGGCCGAGATGGTCGTCAAGCGCGGGCTGGGCTTCAAGATGTCCGAGCAGAACTTCGACGAGACCCTGAGCGTCGACTACATCCCCGTCGACGCCAACTTCAGCCCGGTGGAGAAGGTCAACTACAGCATCACCCACTCGCGGGTGGGCAAGACCACCGACTACGAGAAGCTGGTCATCGAGATCTGGACCAACGGCAGCATCTCGCCCAAGGACGCGCTGGCCCGCGCCGGCAAGATCCTGCGCGACCACCTGGTGGTCTTCATCGACTACCCGGACAAGGACAAGCTCAAGGCGGGCGGCGAGCCCGAGGCCGGCAGCGACCTGGAAGGCAAGAGCGAGTTCCTGGAGAAGACCGTGGAGTCCATGGGGCTGTCGGTGCGCGCCCTGAAGTGCCTGAAGCGCCTGGGCGTCGACTACCTGTTCGAGCTGGTGGAGAAGACCGAGCACGAGCTGCTCAACTCCAAGAACTTCGGCAAGAAATCGCTGGAGGAGATCATCGGCAAGCTGAGCGAGTACGACCTGGGGCTGGGACAGCGCCTGCCCGAGCCGATGCGCAGCGACTTCCACAAGAAATACCAGAAGAAGGACAACTCAATCGAGGTCATGGAGGACTAGCAACATGAGACACGGCAAAGACGGATACAAGCTCCGGCGCGACCCCGCCCACCGCCGCGCCCTGCTGCGCAACCTGGCCGCCAGCGTGGTCGAGAAGAACCGAGTGACCACCACCCTGGCCAAGGCCAAGGCGGTGCAGCCCATCGTGGAGAAGATGGTGGGCCTCGGCAAGTCGGGCACGCTGGCCGACAAGCGCCGCGCCCTGGCCTTTTTCTACAAGCGGCCCACGGTGCAGAAGCTGTTCGACGAGGTGGCGCCGCGCTTCCTGGACCGTCGCGGCGGCTATACGCGCATCATCCGCGGCGACTTCCGCAAGGGCGACGGCGCCGAGACGGCGATCATCGAGTTCGTCGACTACCAGTTCACCCCCAAGGAAAAAAAGCAGAAGGACAAGGCCAAGACCGCGAAGGAAACGAAGGCGAAGGCCAAGAAGGCCGCCAAGGCGTGAGTCATGAGCGGGCATAGCTCAATGGTAGAGCACAAGCTTCCCAAGCTTGGGGTTGCGGGTTCGATCCCCGTTGCCCGCTTGTTCCCCCGCCCGGCCTGATCCGGAGGACCCATGGCAGTGTTTTCTCAGAAAAAGCCCGCCGAGACGCCGGCCGCCCCGTCCGCCGCGCCGGCCGCCGCTCCCGGCCAGTCGTCGCTCATCGGCAAGACCCTGCTGGTCAAGGGCGAGGTCTATTCCGAGGACGAGATCCTGATCGAGGGCAGAATCCAGGGCAAGATCCACGTGAAGAACCGCGTGGTCGTCGGCCGCGACGGCGTCGTGGAGGCCGAGATCGAGGCCCGCGACGTCGTCATCAAGGGCAAGGTCACCGGCGACGTGCACGGCAGCCAGCGCGTGGAGATCGTGCCCGCCGGAACGCTGCACGGCAACATCCACGCCCCGCGGGTGGTGATCGCCGACAGCGGCTTCTTCGAGGGCAACATCGAGATGCGGCCGCGCGAGGAGAAGCCCCGCCCCGGCGAGGAGAAGCCCGCCCATTCCCAACACGGCGAGAACGCCCAGAAGCCGAACGCCAAGTAATGCCCTCCTGGTTCCTGCTGTCCGAGCCGGAACCGCTCTCCGCCGCCGAGAACATGGCGCGGGACGAGCACCTGTTCCGCCTGTGCCATGAGCGCAAGCAGGGATTCCTGCGCCTCTACGCCTGGCAGCGCCCGACATTTTCCATCGGCGTGTCGCAGCGCGCCGAGCGGGCCCTGAACCTCGACTTCATCCGCCGCCGCGGCTGCGAGTACGTGAGGCGCATCACCGGCGGCAAGGCCGTGCTGCACCACCGGGAGATCACCTATGCCGTGGCCTCCTCCGAGGACCTTTTCTTCAAGGAACACGACCTCCATCAGTCCTACATGCTCATCTCGCGCGTGCTGGTGGACGCCATCCGTGCCCTGGGCGTCGACGCCGTCCTCTCCAAGGGCAGCGCCAGCGAGCTCTCGCGCAGCAGCAATCCCTGCTTCTCCTTCCCCACGGCGCACGAGATCGAGGCCGGCGGCCGCAAGATCGTCGGCTCGGCGCAGAAGCGCGACAAGCAGGCCCTGCTGCAGCACGGCTCCATCCCCCTGGCCATGGACTACGATTTGTACGCCGGCGGGGCCAACTTTCCCGCCGCTGCGCTGCAGCGCAGCATGACCACCTGGGAGGACCTCTCCACGCGCAGCCCCGAAGACCTGCGCCGGTCGCTGGCGGCCGGCTTTCGCGCCTTCACCGGCTGCGAACTGACGCCCCTGACCCTCGGCGCCGGGGACATGGAGCGCATCGGGCCGCTGCGGGAAAAATACGCCTCCGATGCGTGGAACCTGTCGCTGTAGCCTGGCGCTGCTGCTGGCCGCGGCCATCCTGCCCGCCGCCGGCGCCTTCCCGGAGCGGCGTCACGAGGTGCAGTTCCGCCGCAACGACTACGGCGCCGTCCCCGCGCCGTCCCTTCTCGCCGCCGCCGGCCTCGGCAAGGCCATCCTGCGCGTCTTCAGCGACGACGAGCGCGGCGGCGGCCTCTATTTCGCCAACGGTCGCTTCCCGGTCGTGCGCCCGGCCTTGGAGGCCTGGACCGGCGCCTACGCCGCCGGGCCGCTGCCCCTGTGGGCCTGGATGGGGGCGCGCAAATTCGCCTGGCTGGACGACGGGGAGCTCCTCGACCGCGAATGGGACGGCAGCGGCTTCCGTGTCGTTCCCAAGCTCGACTTGTTCCACCCCGACGCCGTCGACCTGATCGTCTCCCTCTTCGCCGCCCTGGCCCGCCAGCCGGTGGCCGGCATCCTCATCCAGGACGACCTCACCCTGCTGCGCCGCGAGGGCTTCTCCGCCTGGGGGCGGGCCGCCTTCATCCGTGCCAGCGGCCTGGCTGCTGATCCCCGGCTCATGCTGGCCCAGGGCACGGCGCAGCAGCGTGCCTGGGAGGCCTTGAAGGCGGCTCGCGTCGGCGCGACGCTGGACCGCATCGCCGGCGCCTGCCGCGCCGCCCGTCCGGGTATTGCCATCGGCTTGAACGTCCATTACGAGGCGCCGCTGAGCCCGGAGCGGGCGCGTTCCTGGTATGCCTTCGACGCCCGAGGCGCCGCCGGGATCGACTTCTTCTACCTCATGGCCTACCACCGGCAGATGCGCGCCGAGATGCGGCTGGGCGAGGGAGACAACCGCCTCTATTTCAGGCGCATGCTCGAAGCGGCCCAGCGGCTCTGGGGAGACCGGCTGGTCGTCAAGCTGCAGGTGCGCGACTGGAAGAGCAGCGAACCCATTCCCCTGGAAGAGCTGCGGGCCTATTACGGCCTGATCCCGGACGGCGTCGGGCGTGTCTGCTTCGCGGCGGCCGATCCCGAGGACCTGGACCTGATCTCGCGGGTAATTGCTCGATGATCTATTCGTGATAGTGATAGTGATAGTGTTAGTAACAGCAATCGCCGAACTCCATAAAAGAAAATCCTGGATATTTCAATAGTGCATTCTGATTCCGAACGGCTTCCACGTATTTACACCGATCTATGGTGTTTATTTCGTTCCGGTCGGGCGAGTGCTGTTGCGAATCACGAATCACGAATTACGAATCACAATAGGTCCTGCCGGTTGAATAGTACTGCCCGATGGCATAGAATCCCGCCTACGGAGGAAGCCTATGAAGAAACTGCTGGTCCTGTTGCTGGTGGCGGCGGCGGGATACTTCGCCTATCAGAAGTTCATCGCCCAAAAGGGCGGGGAAGCGGGGCAGGTCAGCGCCCTGGAGAGCGAGTTTTCCGGCATCAAGCAGCAGCTGGTCCAGGCCGAGCGCTCGGCCGGCGCGACGGGCATGGACATGACCAGCGAGGCCGACAGCGCCATGGGTGCGGCCGAGGCACTGCTGAGAAGGGTCCGGGAACTCAAGCCGGCGCTCACTGAGGAGGAGGCGCTGCGACGGGCCGAGACGCTTGAGGCGCAGATCCAGGCCTTTTTAAAGAAAGAATAGGCGGAAGGGGAAAACAAGGTAAAAGGCAAAAGTAGAGAATCCCAGTCCTTTTGCGAGTTCAGCATTTTCCGCTTCGCGTCCGATCAAATACTTTGCTTCACTTATTCCTGTAGAGAGTTGATTTTCCTACTGCAAAATAGTTACAATCTCTGCCACTGAGCTCCAGGACCAAGGAGGAACCGTGAAAAAAGAAATTAAAGGCTATAACAGAAGAGAATTCCTGATTACAACGGTCGCCGGCGCAGCGGCGGGCCTTCTGGCGAAGACCCCGCTGGGCGCCCAGTCCCCCCAGGGGCAGGCCAAGCCGAATCCCGAAAAACCCGCGCAAGCGGGCAAACAGCCCATCACCCGCGTGCTGGGCCGGACGGGCCTCCGCGTGCCCGTCGTCTCCATGGGCGTCATGAACGCCGACAACCCGGCGCTGGTCCGTCGTTCCTTCGAGCTGGGCATCCGTCACTTCGATACCGCCTGGGGCTACCAGCGCGGCAAGAACGAGGAGATGGTCGGCGCCGTGCTCAAGGAGCTGAACGCCCGTGACCAGGCGGTGATCGCCACCAAGGTGCCGCCGGGGCGGCCCGAGATGATGGACCAGATGGGGGCGAAGCTGGTCGAGGAGGAGTTCCTGGCCCGCTTCGACCAGTCGCTGGCCCGCCTGCAGACCGACCACGTCGAGATCCTCTACATCCACAACGTCAGCGAGCCGGCGCTGCTCAAGCGGCCCGGCCTGCTCTCGGCCCTGGACAAGGCGCAGAAATCCAAAAAGGCGCGCTTCGTGGGCTTTTCCACCCACAAGGGCATGGCCGAGTGCATCGAGGCCGCCGTGCCCATGGGCCGTTTCGACGTCATCCTGACCTCGATCAACTATTCCATGGCCGACGACAAGGCGCTGCTGGCGGCCATGGACAAGGCGGCCAGGGCCGGCATCGGCCTGGTGGCCATGAAAACCCAGTGCAAGCAGGCCTGGTACCGCGAGGCGCAGTCGCCCGAGGTGCAGGAGCGCTACTACGAGGGAGCCATCTGGCACAGCGCGCTGCTCAAGTGGGCGCTGCGCCTGCCCTCGGTGGCCACGGCCATCCCCGGCTATACCACCTTCGAGCAGCTGGAGGCCGACTGGCCGGTCGCCTTCAGCCTGGAGTTCAGTGCCGACGAGACGAAGTTCCTCAACGACCGCGGCATCCAGCTGGCGCTGGGCCACGCCTGCCGCCAGTGCGGCGGCTGCGCCGGCAGCTGCCCGCGCGGGGCCGACGTTCCGGCCCTGGTGCGCGCCCACATGTACGCCGCCGACTACGGGAACTTCGCCGAGATGCGCCGCGCGCTGGACGAGATCCCCGCCGGCCGGGGACTGGAGTCGTGCGCCGGCTGCCGCGAGTGCGTGGCCGCCTGCGTCCGCTCCGTCCGGGTGCCCCGGCGGCTGGGAGAGCTGAGGACTATCTTCGCCTGAGGCCGCGCAGCGAGGCGATCGCCTCCGCGAAGGGGGGGCGCAGGACCTTCTCCTCGGTGACGATGGCGGTGATGAGCGCCGCCGGCGTCACATCGAACGCCGGGTTATAGACCTCGGTCGCGGGCCGGGCCGTCGCCTGGCCCCGGAAGCTCGTCACCTCCGAGCGGTCGCGCTCCTCGATGGGGATGCCCGTCCCGTCAGCGGTGCCGGGGTCGATGGTCGACAGCGGGGCGGCCACGTAGAAGGGGATGTTGTGGAAGCGGGCGAGAACGGCCAGCGCATAGGTGCCGATCTTGTTGGCCGTGTCGCCGTTGGCCGCGATGCGGTCGGCGCCGACGATCACCGCCTGGGCCATCCGCTTCTGCATGACGTGGCCGGCCATGTTGTCGGTGATCAGCGTCACCGGGATGCCGTCCTCCTGGAGTTCCCAGACCGTCAGCCGCGCCCCCTGCAGGTAGGGGCGGGTCTCGCCGGCGATGACGCGGATCCTCTTGCCGGCCTCGACGGCGGCACGCACCACCCCCAGGGCCGTGCCGTAGCCGGCGGTGGCCAGGGCGCCGGCATTGCAGTGGGTGAGCACGGTGTCTCGCTCGCCCAGCAGGACCTGGCCATTGCGGCCGATGGCGCGGTTGGACTCGTAATCCTCGCGGTCGAGCGCCTCGGCGGCGGCCAGCAGCTCCCGGCTCAGCCGCGGAAAATCGCCGCGGCAGCGCTCGTACACCTCGCGCATGCGCGCCGCCGCCCAGAACAGGTTGACCGCCGTCGGCCGGGTGGCGGTGATGGCCGCCACGATGGCGTCGAAGCGGGCGTCCAGGAATTCCGGCCGGTCCCGCTGCGGGTCGTGCTCCAGCTCCGCCACGCCCAGGGCGATGCCGTAGGCGGCGGCGATGCCGATGGCCGGGGCGCCGCGGATGACCATGTCGCGGATGCTGCGCGCCACTTCCTGGTGGCGGCGGTGGATGATGAACTTTTTCTCGCCCGGGAGCAGACGCTGGTCGAGCATCACCACGGCGCCGTCCTGCCATTCTATGACCGGGTGCATGGGTTTTCTCCTTACCTATCGGCAGTCGGTATTATATGGAAACAAGGCCTGAGTGACAAGTGACGACCCTGAAGGCCCCCGACGAGGGGAGTGACAAGGAGCGGGCAACAGACGCCAGACGCCGGACGTTGGACGTCGGCCTGACACTGGAGAAAACGGAAGCATAGCTTTTTCTTGCGAACGGCTAATGTCTACTGTCTGACGTCTGGGTTTGCGACATCCAATGCCCATGTTGGTCGGTTTCCCTGCAACGGGACGCCAGGCGCAAACGTCTATAAAATGATGGCGACCGCTTGTTTTTTCGCTCGCATTATGGTACTTTATTTCCGTAGACTTCCGGCATGGATTACCCATCTCACCGTGAATAACGTCGGCTTGGCATACCAATCCAATAGAATCTTCCGTCTAATCGGCTATGGATGCGACAAGCAGGGAGGACCGCATGAGAAAGCTTAAAGCGCTCGCGCTGATCATCATCCTGACCGCCGCCCTCTCCTGGGCCCAGAACCTGGAGAACGCTGGCATCGATTACACCACAGCCCTGCAGAAGAAGGGCTCCGAGCGGATCGCCGCCTTCGAGACCTACATCAAGAACTATCCCGACCCGGGGCAGAACGTCTTCACCAAGCTGGCCTATTACTGGCTGACAGTGGATTATTACAATGCCAAGAGCTATGACCGGGCCATCCGCAACGGCGAGAAGGCCGTGCAGCTGGGCGGCATGGAGCCCAAGCTCGAGGCCGGCGTCTACCTGATGCTGGCCAGCGCCAACGGCGCCAGCAACAACAAGGACAAGGCGCTTACCTGGGCCGACAAGGCGGCCGCGTTCGCCAAGAGCCACGGCCTGGCCGACATCGCCCGCAACGCCAACTCGCTGAAGAACGAGCTCAGCGGCGCCCCCAAGCAGCCGGCGCGGCCGCTGACCAGCCTGGAGAAGATCGGCCAGCTATACCAGGCGCAGAAGTACGCTGACGCCATCTCCATGTTCAACTCCTTCGGCGCCGCCGACAAGAACGACGAGAAGATCTTTGAAATCTACGCCCGCAGCATGATGAAGGCCGGCCGGGTGGACGCCGCGCTCAAGGAATTCGGCGACGCCTACGCCAAGAGCCGGAAGGGGATCAACGCCGAGCGCCTGGCCAACATCTACCTGGCGAAGGCCGAAAGGGACAAGAAGCTCCTCGACAACGCCATCGCCTACCAGCTCGAGGCCGGCCTGCTCTACGGCAAGGAAAACAACGCCAAGCGCCGCGATGCCCTGCTGACCAACGCCAAGTACTGGCTCTTCGAGAAGTACAACTACAACGCCAAGATCGCCAAGTACAACGCCTCGGTCAAGCCGGTCAAGGCGCCGCCCAGCAACGACAAGGCAATCAAGGAGCTGCAGTACAAGTACGACAAGCTCGACCGCGAGCTGCAGCGCAAGTACCCCGATGTCGAGATGCCGGGCTACGAGCAGGACAAGCTCGACGCCATTCAGGTTGAGATCGACAAGCTGAAGAAGGGTGCCCAGGCCCCGGCCAACGATCCCAACGCCGCCTTGGCCCAGGAGCTGGAGAAGGAGAAAGTGCGCATCGAGGCCGAGTACAAGACGCTGAACGACCAGGCCAGGAAGAGGCTGGGGCTTTAATAAGCAAACGAACTCTCGTGACGCGTGACGCGTAACGCGTAACGAGTGAAGGCAATCTCATGGGCGGCTGAACAAGCCGCCCTTTTTTTTAGCCAAATCAAAATTCTGGAAATTAGTCCGGGAATTGCGGTTGCCGTACGCCGTATGCCGTACACCGTACGCCGAGTTCCGCTCAGCTCTGGATCAGGGATATTTTCAAATCTTCCACCCGGATCCTGCTCAGGCTCAGGAACGCCTTGAAATGGAAATAGAACAGCACGAACAGGCCGTAAAAGACCACGTTGGGGCCGGGCAGGACGGCCACGAAGGCGGTGAAGGGCATCAGCAGCAGCTCGAGGACCACGTAGAACAGGCGGCGCAGGCGCTTGCGCCTCATCCAGGCCGCGAGGCGGGAACGGACCTCGGCCTCGGGCAGGCCGTGGACGCGGACGTCGATGGGATGGAAGGGGAGGCGGCCCAGCAGCCGCTGCAGGGAGAGGTAGCGCAGCACCCGTGGGGCATGCTGCCGCAGGACGGCGATCCCCTTGGTCACCAGCCGGTTCTCCGAGGAGATCTCGGGGTAGTGCAGCACGCGGATCTCGTTGCCGGGCGCCGCCGCGATCTCGATCGTGACGCTCTCCATCAGCAGCGATTATAAATAAAAAACAGAAGAATGCAACCGCTCTTGGCGCAAGGTGTAGGGCCCAGGGCGCAAGGCAAGAAACAATTTCTCTTTTGCCTTCCCTTATGCCTTGAGCCTTATACCTTACGCCGAGAACTTTGTCTTGAGCTACTTTTTCCAGCCGCGGGCGATCAGAAACACTCCGAAGACGATCAATATCGAGGGCCAGAAGAAGTGGCGGACGTAGTGGCGCACCTCATGGTAGAAGGGGCTGAAAAAGGGCAGGTTGTCGAGCAGGAACAGGCCGCCGATCACGATCAGCAGGATGCCCAGGAACAGGGGGATGGCGTCGTTGGCCCCAGAGCGCGCCGGCGCCGTCCCGGCGGCAGCGGCATAGCTGGCCGGCGGCGGAGCGGAGCCCGCCCCGGGGGCAGAGCTCGCCGCCGGGGCCGCGGAGGCCTCCAGCGGCTCGTAGGGGATGATGATCAGGGCAATGATGTAGGCCAGCACCGCCGAGCCGCCCACGAAGAAGAGGGCCACGGCGACCAGGCGGATGATGACGGGGTCGATCTCGAAGTACTCGGCGATGCCGCCGCAGACCCCGCCGAGCATCCGGTTCTTGCGGCTCCGGTACAGTCGTTTCATGTGTCCTCCTCGGGCCTTGCCCTCAGGCATTTATAACGCAGGTCCGGCCCGAAAAGTTCAAGCAGTTGACAACAAGCTAACGTGACGCGTAACGCGTGACGCGTGACACGTAACAGCATCAAATGCACTACAGCAAGTGATTTATGCCAGCAATCAAGTCATTTTTCGTATGATTTGTCCTCACAAATGCATGAAATAGCCTGGAACCGCTTTTCTACGATCTTTCATTGCGTTTTCGCGTCACGCGTCACGCGTTACGCGTCACGATAGGTCGTTTTTTCATCAATCCTTGTTGACAGATGCCCCAATCCATATTATTATTGAAAAGGCGAACAAAAGGCGAACAAATGATGACCAAGAAGCAAAAGCTCATCCTGGACAAGATCCGGGAATTCTGCCGCCGCAACGGCTATTTCCCCACCGTGCGCGAGATCGCCGCCCTTTCCGGCGTCTCCTCGCCGGCGACCGTGCAGGGCTATCTGCTGCGCCTGCGGCGGAGCGGCGCCCTGCGCCGGTCGGGGCGGGGCTGGGAGCTTCCCGCCGGCGGGGCGGCCCCCGGCGAGGGGAGAACGGCCGTGCCGCTGGTGGGCATGGTGCCCGCCGGCCCGGCGCTGGAGATGTTCGCCGAGCTGGGCGAGGAAGTGGTCCTGCCCGAGTGGCTGGCCGAGAAGGGGGGCGACGTCGTCGCCTTCCGCGTCCAGGGCCAGAGCATGAAGGACGCCTACATCCAGGACGGCGACCTGGTCCTGATCCGCCGCGCCGACCGCGCCGAGCCCGGGCAGATGGTGGTGGCGCGGCTGGGCGACGGCTCGATCACCCTCAAGCGCCTGAAGCGCAGCGGCGAGGGCTACGTGCTGGCGCCGGAGAACCCCGATTACGATCCCATCGCCGCCCCCTTCCGGCTGGTCGGCCGGGTGGTGGGCGTCATGCGCAAGTACCGGTGAAGCCGCCCGCGGTCCTGCACCTGGACATCGACGCCTTCTTCGCGGCGGTCGAGGAGGCGCTGGAGCCGGCGCTGCGCGGCAAGCCGCTCATCGTCGGCGGCCTGGCCCACGAGCGCGGCGTGGTCTGCACCGCCTCCTACGCGGCGCGGCGCTACGGCGTGCACTCGGGCATGGCCCTGCGCACGGCGGCGCGCAAGTGCCCGCACGCCGTGTTCCGCCGCGGCCGCTACCACCTCTACCGCCGCATCTCGGAGCGCTTCTTCGCCTGCCTGCGCCGCTTCTCGCCGCGGGTGGAGGAGATGTCGGTCGACGAGGCCTACGTCGACCTGGGCGGCAGCCGCTACCTGTGCCCCTCGGTCTACGAGCTGGCCGCCCGCGTCAAGGCCGCGGCCGAGCGCGAGACCGGGCTGCGCATATCGGCCGGCCTCGGGCGCACGCGGCTGGGCGCCAAGCTGGCCTGCGAGGCGGCCAAGCCGGGCGGCCTGCTCTGGCTCCTGGACGAGCCCGAGTTCGTCGCCGGCCTGACCCTGGACAAGGTCCCCGGCGTAGGGCCGCAGACCTTCTTCGTCCTCCAGGGGCTGGGGGTGCGCCGCGGCCGCGAGCTGCAGGCGAAGTACCCGGCGCTGTGGCGCAAGGTCTTCGCCGGGCAGTACGCCGGCGGCATGGAGCGGGAACGGCCCGAAGCGGCCCATCCCAGCCTCAGCCGCGAGACCACCTTCCCCCACGACATCCGCGACGAGGGGCTGCTGCACTCGCACCTGGCCTACCTGCTCGACCGCCTGGCCGTGCAGCTGCTGCGCGACGGGCTCTACGCCGGCCGCGTCGAGGTCAAGGCGCGCTTCAGCGACTTCTCCACCTTCACCCGGCGCGCGGCGCTGCCCTTTCCCACCTACTCCTACTTCCACCTCTGGCAGGGGGCGCTGCCGCTGCTGCGCGCGCTGCTGCGGGAGAGGGAGCTGCCGCTGCGCCTGGTCGGCGCCAAGGTCGAGGGGCTGCAGGAGGCCCGCGACCTGCTGCCGTTTTTCTCGCTGAAGGACGAGAAGATGACCGCTGCCATCGGCGCCGTCAAGGAGCGCTTCGGCTTCTCCTCCCTGCGCAACGGCCGCTCCATGTTGTTGGAGGAGATGTATCCGGTGGAAAGGGAGGGGATGGTCCTCAAGACGGCGTCATTGACCAAGTAGCAGCATCGAGACCTCTAAAGGTAAAAGGAAAAAGGTAAAAGGTAAAAGTGAAGAAGCGGATGCTTGCGCGAAAAACCCCGCTGCCGACCGACTCGGCTTTATGCGAGGCAATGATAGTCCACCGTGAGGACATTTTTCTCTTACTTTTTCCTTTTTCCTTTTACCTTTTTCCTTTTGAGTTCCTCTCATGAGCTACGTCCCGCTGAGAACCTATTCCGTCTTCTCCCAGGGCGATGGGGTGGTTGATCCCGCCGCACTCGGGGACACCCTGCAGAAGGCCAAGGTGCCTTATCTCCCGATTTGCGATCCCATGTCGCTGATCGGCTGGGAAAAATGCAAAAAGGAGGCGGATGCCAGGGGGCTGCGGCCGCTGCTGGGCACCGAGATCAGGCTGCCGGAGAAGGGGAGCCTGCTGCTCTATCCCGCCTCGGCCGCCGGTTTTCGCGCCGTCGTCTCCTGCCTCAACCGCCGCGCCCTGCCGGCCCGTCTGGACGGCGTGCGGGCCGTCTTCCTGCCGGCGCGGCCCGACGACGGCCTGCTGCGGCGGCTGCAGGACAAGGTCGGCCGCGGCAACCTCTACGTGGGCCTGGAATGGGGGAGCGGCCAGTGGCTGCGCGACTTGGCCGCAACCGCCGGCGCGCCGCTGGCCTGGGCGCAGGCGCTGCGCTGGACCGGCGACGCGCGCCGATACGCCGTGGCGCGGGCCGTCTTCCGGCATCAGCCCCTCCCCGAGGCCTTCCGGGCGGACGCGACCCTTGACGGCCTGATCCCGGCCGCCAGCATCGCCCGGCGCTTCGGCGAGCCCGGGCGGGACGCCATGGCCAACACCCTGCGCCTGGCGGAAGGAGCCGCCTTCGCCTTCGATGCCCTGGACGAGCTCTTCCCCGACGGCGGCAGCGAGCTGGAGGCGCGGGTGCGTCGCGTGCTGGACGCACGCTCCGCCGGGCCCGCTGAGCGCGAGCGGGCGCTGCAGGAGCTGCGCGCCGTCCGCCGCGGCGGCGCCGCGGCCTATTTCCTGATCGCGGCCGAGATCGCCGCCTTTTGCCGCCGGCGGCGCATCTTCTTCGGCCTGCGCGGCTCGGCCGGCGCCTCCTACGTCCTCTTCCTGCTGGGCATGACCTCCGTCGATCCGCTGAAGCACGGGCTGCTGTTCGAGCGCTTCCTCAACGGCCGCCGCGACGACCTGCCCGACATCGACGTCGACATCGACTCCTCGCGGCGGCCCGAGCTGTTCCAATGGCTGTTCGAGCGCTGGCGCGGGCGGGCGGCCTTCCTGTCCAGCCACAAGTTCTTCGGCGCCCGCTCGGCGCTCTACGAGACGGCCCGCGCCTTCGGCTACGGCCCCGAGGAGGCGCACGCCCTGAGCAGGCCGCTGCCCATGTTCGCCGAGCCGCGGGAGCTTGCCCATGCCCCTGCGGGGCGTGAACGCTCCCCCGGCGGGGCGGCCGGCCGCGGCGGCGGGGGGACGGCGCCGGTCTACCAGGCCGCCGCGCTGCTCGACGGCGTCTTCCGCGAGATCTCGCTGCACGTGGGCGGGGTGGTGTTCGCCGCCGGCGAGGTCGCCCGCGCGCTGCCGCTCACCCGCTCGCCCGAGGGGTTCCCGCAGCTGGTCTGGGACAAGGACACGGTCGAGCGCCTGCGCGTCTTCAAGCTCGACCTGCTGGGGGTGCGCGGCTTCGAGGTCATCGCGCCGCTGGGTCCAAGCGGCGATCCTGACGCCGCCGGCGGATCCGCAGGATCGCCGTCCCCGCCTGGGACCGACGCCAGCGACTCCGCCACCTGGAAGACCATCCAGGAGGCGCGCACCAAGGGCTGCTTCCAGCTGGAGAGCCCGCTGGCGCGCGAGAACCTGCGCCGCGGCCGCCCCGCCACCCTGGAGGAGCTGGCCATCGCCGTGGCCATCATCCGCCCCGGGCCGGCGAAGTCGGGGATGAAGGCGGCCTACCAGGAGAAGCGGCCGCCGGCCCACCCGCTGCTGGGGCAGCTCTTTCCCGGCAGCCGCGGCGCCCTGATCTTCGAGGAGCAGATCTCGGTGCTGCTGCACCACGTCAGCGGCTGGGACCTGGAGGAGGCCGAGCGGGCGCGCCGCGAGCTCAAGAAGCGCCGGGGCGGGGGGCTGCGCAACGAGTTCTTCGCCCGCGGCGCGGCCAACGGCTGGCGCGCGGAGGAGCTGAAGCTGTTCTGGAAGCTGGCCGAGGACTTCTCGCTGTACGCCTTCTGCCAGGCGCACAGCCTGGCCTATGCCCACGCCGCCTTCCTCTCGGCCTGGATGAAGACGCACCGGCCGCTGGAGTTCTTCTGCCGGCTGCTGAACGCCGCCGGCGGCTACTACCCGCTGCCCGATTACATCGAGGAGGCCAAGGCCTGGGGGCTGCCGGTGCTGCCGCCCGACGTCAACCGCAGCGGCCTGGGTTTCACGAGCGAAAACGGGGCCGTCCGCTGCGGCCTCATGGCGGTGAAGGGATTCGGCGCGGCGCTGGCGGAGCGCGTCGTCGACGGCCGCGGCCCGGGCTACGCCTCGCTGGAGGACCTGCTGCTGCGCGCCCACCTCAGCGAGCGCGACCTCTCGGCGCTGCTCGCCGCCTCGGCGCTGCGCAGCCTGGGCCGCGACGGCTTCGGCGCGGAGGAACGGCGGCGCAACTGGCAGCAGTGCCTGGGATTTTTACCATCCGAACTCGGCGGACGGCAGACGGCGGACGGCGTACGGTAGCAGCGCAAAAAAGCTCAGGGAAGACAAAGGGAAGAACGAGGGAGGAATGAGGGAAGATGGAGTGGGAAAAGCCCGATCTGAATTTCCATCTCACTCCGCTTTCCCTTTGCCTTTCTCGCTGGCTTCCCGCTATCTTCCCTGGAGATCAAGAGCCGTACGCCTTACGCCGTAAACCGTACGCCGAGTTCTTTGATCGGCATGCGCGATTGCTGTTGCCGTACGCCGTCCGCCGTATGCCGTACGCCAAGTTCCCTTGCGTGCGGCGATTGACTTTCGGCCGGACGCGACATTATAATGGCGCCACTGAAAAGCGGAGGAGGCGCAGATGATCCCCTTTACCCACGTGGACGGCAAGAACTGCGGCAGGATCGAGTTCTACGGTCTGAGCACCTGCATCTGGTGCCGCAAGACGCGCCAGCTCCTCGACAGGCTGGGCGTGGCCTACGACTACGTGTATGTGGACCTGCTTTCCGGCGCCGAGCAGGAGAAGGCCATGGCCGAGGTGCGGCGCTGGAACCCCAACGAGTCGTTCCCCACGGTGGTGTTCGCCGGCTCCTCCTGCGTCCTGGGCTTCGACGAGGCCAAGATCCGCGCCGCGGTGGGCCAGTGAGCGCGACCGCGGCAGTCAGCGACAAGGCCGTCGACGCCCTGCTGGAAAAGCTGGAGCGCGAGGCCGAGGCCTCGGGCTACCGCCTCAATCCCGACCGCGAGTTCGCCCGCGAGCTGGTGCGCAGCCTGCTGCTCAACCAGGAGCGCTACGGCTACTGGGCCTGCCCCTGCCGCCTGGCCGCGGGCGTCAAGGCCGAGGACCTGGACATCATCTGCCCCTGCGATTACCGCGACGCCGACCTCAACGAGTTCGGCGCCTGCTTCTGCGCCCTATACGTCTCGGCGGAGGTCGCTGCCGGAGAACGGCCGGCCGCCTCGATCCCCGAGCGCAGGCCGCCCGCCGCCGCACGCCGCGCCGCCAGGGCCGACGGGAGCCTCGCGACGCCGGCCGGCCGGCTGCCGCTGCCGGTCTGGCGCTGCAAGGTCTGCGGCTACCTGTGCGCCCGCGAAGAGCCGCCGGGCGTGTGCCCCATTTGCAAAGCCAAGAAAGAGAGATTCGAACGGTTCATATAACTACGTGACGCGTAACGCGTGACGCGTGACGAGTAGTCGCCCTTAAAAAATTGAATTCAATGCAGAATGCACTTCGCTTCAATTGACCGCAGACCAAAGCGCAATAAAATAGCCGGAATGGACTTTCGTTTGCAATACTGAAATTGATCCGGGTTCCATGCTGGGAGCTTGGAAATCCAGGTGCTGCGACAGGGCAGTTACTTGTCACGCGTCACGCGTTACGCGTTACGATAGTTCGTCGATAACGGTCTCTACCAGGGCCTGAAATCCCTTCTCAGATCGGGCAATTGCGGCTTCCAGCTGCGGTGCTGGAACTCGGCGGTGCGGGGGTCGAAGATGTACTCCTCCTGCCAGCGCTCGTAGTTGTCGAGCGTCTCGTGGACGGCGGCGGCGATGGTGCGCACCTCCTCCTCGGTCAGGATGGGATGGAGAGAGATGCGCACCCAGCCCGGCTTCTCCGACAGGTCGCCGTGGTTGATCTTTTCGGTGATGTGTTTCGACTGCTCGCGCCTGACGTGGAGCAGGATGTGGCCGTAGGTGCCGGCGCAGGAGCATCCGCCGCGGGTCTGGATGCCGAAGCGGTCGTTGAGCAGGCGGACGATGAGGTTGTGGTGGCGGTGCAGGGAATAGAAGGAGACGATGCCCAGGCGGTTCATCTGCCCCGGCTCCAGGACCTGCACGCCGGGATGCTCGGCCAGCCCCTTCAGCAGCAGCCCCTTCAGCTCCTCCTCGCGGGCCAGCATGGCCGCCACGCCCATGTCCTCCTTCAGCTGGATGGCCAGGGCGGCGCGGATGGCCTGCAGGAACCCGGGGGTGCCGCCGTCCTCGCGCACCTCGATGTCGTCATAGTAGCGCTGCTCGCCCCAGGGATTGGTCCACAGCACCGTGCCGCCGCCCGGCTGGTCGGGGACGCGGCTGCGGTACAGCTCCTTGTTGAGCAGCATCACCCCCGAGGAACCGGGGCCGCCCAGGAACTTGTGCGGCGAGAAGAATACGGCGTCGAGGCGCTGCTCGGGTTTGGCCGGGTGCATGTCGATGGCGACATAGGGGGCGGCGGCGGCGAAGTCGACGAAGCAGTAGCCGCCGTGGCGGTGCATGATCTCGGCCATCTGGTGGTAGGGGGTGTGGATGCCGGTGACGTTGGAGCAGGCGGTGAACGAGCCGATCTTCGGGTCGCGGTCCCGGTGGCGGCGCAGGATCTGCTCCAGGTGGTCCAGGTCGGGCAGGCCGTCGGCGCCGCGGCGGACGATCTCGACCTTGCAGCAGCACTCGTTCCAGGTCGTATGGTTGGAGTGGTGCTCCATGTGGGTGATGACCACCAGCGGCTTCCTGCGGCCGCGGCCGGGCAGCCGGCCGCAGTACTGGTCGGGGATGCGCAGCCCCAGGAGCCGCTGCAGCTTGTTGATGACGGCGGTCATGCCGAAACCGGAGAAGAAGATGACGTCGTTGTCGCCGGCATGCACGTGGCGCTTGATGACCTGCTGCGCCTGGCGGTAGGCGGCGGTCATGCGCGTGCCGGTCACCGTGGTCTCGGTGTGGGTGTTGCCGACGAAAGGCCCCAGCGCGCCGGAGACGTACTCCTCGATGGGGCGGTAGAGCCGGCCGCTGGCGGTCCAATCGGCGTAGATAATGCGTTTTTCTCCATAGGGGGTGGCGAACGGCTGGTCGATGCCGATCACCTGGCTCCGGTAGGGGCTGAAGTCCTTCACACGCACCTCTCTGTCCGATTTTCCCATATTTTACGGCATTGTCCGCTGGCAGTCAAGCCGGAGCCGGCGGGCAAGAAACGATTGCACGGCTATCAAGTGATAGTGATAGTGGTAGTGGTAGTAGAAAGCCATAAAAGACAATTGGCGTGCAATCAATCAAGTTTGCTTCTTGCTTGCTACTACCACTATCACTACCACTACCACTTAGAACATTGGTCCGTTCGTATGCGCTATTGACTTCCCGGGTGCTGTTCTCTACCATCCGGCCATGGGCAAGATTCTGACCAAGGGATTATTCTGCCTGCTGCCGATCTTCTTCGCCATGACCGGCTGCCAGCCGCGGGTGACGCCAGCCGACCTGGTGCTGCGCAACGGGCGGCTGTATACCGTGGACGGCGCTGCGCCATGGGCGGCCGCCGTCGCCGTCCGCAACGGCCGCTTCGTTTATGTCGGTGACGAGGCCGGGGCGGCGCGCTTCATCGGCGGCGACACGCGGGTGATCGACCTGGGCGGCCGCCTGGCCCTGCCCGGCTTCATCGACAGTCATGCCCATCCCATAAGCTCCTACAAACACTTTTTCGAGATCGACCTCAGCGGCTGCCGTGGCGGCGCCGACTGCCAGCGGGCGGTCGCTGCCTACGCCCGGACCCACCCCGAGGCGCCCTTCATCCGCGGCCGCGGCTGGAGCAATACCGATTTTCCCAAGACCGGCCCCGGCAAGCAGCTCCTCGACGAGGTCGTTCCCGATCGGCCGGTGGCCCTCGCCTCCGAGGACGGCCATTCCAAGTGGGTGAACTCGCGCGCCCTCAAGCTCGCCGGCGTCACCCGGGCCACCCGCGACCCGGTCGGGGGCGTCATCGAGCGCGACCCGCGCAGCAACGAGCCGTCCGGCACCCTGCGCGAGGCCGCGGCCGACCTGGTGGCGGGGTTGTTCCCTGCTCCCGGGCTGGAGGAACTGAAGAAGGGGCTGGAGGCCTACCAGGAGATGGCCCTGGCCTGCGGCATCACCACCGTCCATGACGCCAGCCTGGACGCCGAGAGCAGCGAAACGCAGGCCTATCGCGAGCTGGAGGGGACGGGGCGACTGCGCCTGCGCGTGCGCGCTTCGCTCTACGTTGACCCGCAAAAAGGGAACGAGCAGCTCGCGGCCCTCGATCACGAGCGGCTGCGCAACGCCGGGCGCCTGTTCCAGACCCGGGCCGCCAAGCTGTTCGCCGACGGGGTGGTGGAGGGGAGCACCGCCTACCTGCTGGAGCCTTACCGTCATCTCCCCGGCAGCCGGGGCGAGCCGATCTGGGCCGCCGACGCCCTGGCCCGCATGTGCGGCGAGCTGGACCGCCGCCTCTGGCAGATCCACATCCACGCCATCGGCGACGCCGCCGTGCGCTCGTGCCTTGATGCCTTCACCTCCGCCCGGCAGGCGAACGGCAGGCGCGATGCGCGCCACCTGCTCACCCACCTGCAGCTGGTCGACGGCAACGACATCGCCCGCTTCGCCTCCTTGGGCGTGGTCGCCGTCGTCCAGCCCTTCTGGTTCACCAAGGACGCGTATTACCGCGACATCCAGGTGCCCTACCTGGGCCAGGAGCGCGCCGACCGGGAATATCCCATGGCTGGCTTCCTGCGTTCCGGCGGCACCGTGGCCTCAGCCAGCGATTATCCGGTCACCGTCCCCTGCGACCCGCTGCGCGGGATCCAGACCGGCGTTACCCGCACCGAGACCGGCAGGACGGGGCCCGGCGAGGTCCTGTGGGCCGAGGAACGGGCGACATTGGAGCAGATGATCGCCAGCTTCACCATCAACGGCGCGTTCGCCAATTTCCTCGAGGATGTCACCGGCTCGATCGCGGCGGGAAAATCGGCCGACCTGGTCGTGCTGGACAAGGACCTGTTCCGCATCCCGGCCGGGGAGATCTCGACGGCAAAAGTGCTCATGACCCTGTTCGAGGGAAACGTGGCTTATTCCTCGGGTGTGTTTAAAAACTGAGTAATCTTGGCGTACGGCTGAGGGATAGAACGATCAAGCGTGACGCGTAACGCGTGACGCGTGACGAGTCAGAGCCAACAGGAATCATTTTGAGAGGATTTAGCCCCGAAGGAAACACATGCCGCCGGTTCCTGGCTTCATGTCACAGGACAGCGAGTCCCCAGGTTATGATTGATTTATGCTAGACCGTCCTTGTGCTGTTGCTTGTCACGTGTCGCGTGTTACGCGTCACGGATGCTCGCTGGTTAGCCCGGACGGCACCCTGGGCGTGGTCAGCAGGTCATAGAACACCTGCCACTTGCGCTCCAGGGCGGCGGCGGCGCCGGCGATCCTTTCGACATAGGCGCGCACGATCTCCTCGCCCAGGGTGTAGTTGATGGCGTAGCTGCGGTAGGTTTCATAGAATCGCAGCGATTGTTCCGCCTGTTCGGGCGTCTCCAGGCCGTAGCGCTCCAGCCAGCGCCGCGCTTCCTCGCGGGACATCCTGCCATCCAGGTACTCCCTGGCCGCCTGGTTGCCGGCGAGGATCAAGCCGTGGGTCAGCTTCTCCACGCGGGCCAGGCGTCCGGCCTTTTCCGGGTCAAGACCGGCCAGGGGGTAGAGGACCTTCCTCTCGAACTCCAGGCGCTCGTCGCCCGGGAAGAGGAGGTCGATGCCGTAGTTGGCCGTCCCCTCGGCGATGAGCGACTGGGGACTGAACAGCGGGTAGACCGTGAACTCGATCCAGCCCCGCCCTATCGCCAGCTTCTCCTCCAGCAGCGAGTTGTATGCGTGGTGGCCCGGGTAGCCTTCGTGGGCGGCCCAGCGCAGGGGCGTGTCGATGCGCATGGGCAGGTCGGTGTTGATCTCGATCAGGCTGAAGGCGTTCCCCTTGTACCAGTTATAGGCCCCCCAGGGCTTGTCCTTTACGTAGGCGGCCGTGAAGCTTTCCCCAGCGGGCAGGCCGATATGCTGCAGCGTGCGCCGGCGGCACTCGGCGATGGCGGCGTCGAAGACCGCCGTCACCTTGTCCGCCGGGACGTGGAATTCCCGGCGGAACGAGGCCAGCCTCTCGCTGAGGCTTCCCGGGCCAGGCAGGAGCGGCTCCAGCTCCGCCAGCGCCTTGTCGAATTCGGACTGCGGCCGCGCCGGCTCCACGGCATCGTAAAAAAGGCGAGATTCCTGGTCGAAGGAGAGCTTCTTCCCCGCCAGGACGTCGACCTGGGCCCTGACCGCCATCAGTTGCCTTTCGAGGAACACGGCCCGAAGGCGCTCCATGGGGGAGAGGTCCTTTTTCGCTGCAGCGCTCAGCTCCCGGAGCAGGGCGTCGGCCTTTTCCCCGAGAGCGGCCGAGGGAAAGCCACGGCGCAGGGACGCGTCGTCCAGGGTGACGACCCATTCCCTGGGACCGTAATAGGCGTCGATGTAGCCCGGGGAATAGGCACCGACCTCCAGGGCGAGTTTCACGTAGCCCTCGGCCAAGCGGTCGAGAGGCCCGCTCCCGGCGGTCGGGGAAGCTTCGGCGCACAGCGCCAGCAGCGGAAGGAGCAGCAGAAATTTATTTTTCATTCGTGCCTGCCTTTTTCAGTGGATGGAATCGAAGCCGATGCGCATCCTGCGCAGCGGGGTTCCCGGGATCGGGCCCAGGTCGGCGCGCGAGGCCTCACGCCCCCGGAACACGTACGGCTGGGGCCGAAAGGAGTCAATCTTCTCCGCGGGCACGGCGAAATAGAGGAGCGCCGGCTGTTCCTGCAGCTGGCAGGACATGAGGTAGAGGACCAGGGCGTGTTCGGTTTCGTGGTAGCCGTTCTTCCAGAAGAAAGCCTTGGCGTCCCATTCCTCGTTGTCGCCGTACAGGCGGCCGTCCCACTGGATGCCGCTGCGTACGCCGCGTGCGGGACGCCCGCGGTCGACGAACCCGCCCTGGAGCCAGAAGGCGGTGGTGCGGGCCAGCAGGGGCACATAGGACTTGTCCTCCAGGCTCAGGCGCGCGGCGAACTGGTCGCACTCGCAGTGCTGCCACCAGTCGGGATTGTCGGCCAGGACATTGTCGAAGGCGCCGTCGAAGAACTTGCCCCACGGCCCCAGGCCGTTGGCATAGGCGGCCGCCAGCAGGCGCTTGGCATGGGACTGCAGCAGGCTCCGGTAGGGATGGACGCCATGCGCGGCGGCCCACTGGCGGTCGATCTCGTGGAGCATCCAGTAGGCCTTGACGGTGTGGCCGACGTCGACGTGGTCGGCGCGATAGTCGGTGCGGTTGCGATCGGTGCTCCAGAATATCCCCTTCTCCCAGAAGCCGGTGACCAGGCGGTCGGCGAGGCGGCGCAGGTCGGCCAGGAACAGGAGCCGCTGCTCCGGCGTGCGGGCCTGGTTGGCGAACAGGAGCATGTAGGCGTTGACCTGGTCCAGGACCGCCACCAGGTCGTTGCCCGGGTCCTTGAACTCACGCTCCTGCTGGAGCCTTTCGTCCATGGCGTCGCGCACCGTGCCCCGGCCCGCGTCCCAGAAGGGGCCTTCCATGACCAGCCGGCGCATCTCCAGAATCTCCCGCTCGCAGGCCTCGTCGCCGGTGACGAAATGGTAGGCGGCGAACCCCAGCATGCAGTAGGCCATGTCCTGGGCGGTCTTGTCCAGGCCGGGCCGCGGCGCGCCCCGCGCATCGAGGACGGGATGGTAGCCCAGCCCGGGGTCCTTGGCGTGGGCCAGCAGCCAGTCGATGCCCGCCCTGGCTTTTCCCAGCAGGGCGGCGTCGCCGGTCATGGCATAGCCCACGGCGTAGGCATAAATCTGGCGCGAGAGCATCCGCGCGTAGCGGTCGGTGCGGGGCGTGGGCCGCCCCGACATGTCCCGCGAGGTGGGGTAGTTGCCCGGCGGCTCGCCCAGGGCGTCGGCGCTGTCCCAGTAGGGGCGGATGTCGCGCTGCCAGTGGTCAAGCCACAGGGCGGCGTTGGGGAAGGTCGTCTCCCGGGCGGGCATCGCGGCCAGGAACAACAGGGAGAACGCCGCCACAACGCATGGGAGGAATGCTTTTTTCATGGCCGCTCCTGGCAAAATTGTAAATCAGGCCGCCGGCAAAAAGCAAATGCCTCAGTGCTCGATTGCGCCGGTGTAGACGGCCTCGAAGTCGCGGCCGCGGATGCGGTGCAGCTGGTGCAGGTCGTCGTCGTCCCAGCGCTCGTCGGGCGCGCCGCAGAGGAACCAGTCGCCGCCGTTGTCGGCGACGATCATCCCGTATTTTTTCAGCGCCCGCAAGATGGCCTGGTTCCGGGGGGAGAAGCCGGAGATGTCGACGCCGGCCTTCAGGCGCAGGCGTAGCCCCATCGGCGGGAGCGCCGGGTCGCTGCTCGTGGAGGCGAAATGGCGGGCGGGGTGGATGAAGCCGCGCTGCGTGCGCGAAACGGTGAAGCGCAGGGCGTGGCGGATTTCGCCCGCGCTCGCCTCCAGGTAGCGAACCAGGCCGGGGAAGACGGGCAGGCCGGCGGCATCGGCCGAGGTCCAGTACTTCGGCCGCAGCTCGTTGGAGTCGAGGCTCCATCTGGCGCCGCTCTCGGCCTCCCAGCCTCTGGGCACCTTGAAGGCGCGGTACAGCTCATAGAGCATGTGCCGGTCGCGGTCGACGACGATCACGTGGCGGTCGCCGTCGGAGCGGTCGCCGCCCTCTACCGGGGCGTCATCGGGGATGGGGAAGGGGCCGGGATCGCTCTCGTCGCCGTAAGCGGTGTAGGTGATGGAAACAAGCGGCTGGCTGCCCCCAACGACCCGGTAGGGGATGCCGTTGGGAGTCCCCTCCCATACGGTGCCGAAGCTGGGATGCAACTCGCCATTGCTGCCGATGGAGCGGATATAGGCCGCCGATTCGGGGTGGACGGGATAGCGCGAGATGTCGGCGTTCCAGGGATTGTCGGCCGGGAAGACGGCGAAGTCGACGAGCAGCGGATCGACCGGTGAGGGCGGGTCGTCCGGTCCCGGCTCGCCCGTCCGGCAGCCTGCTCCGGTCAGCAGCAGGGCGGCGAGCAGGAAGAGCGTCCGCGCCCGGCGCCGGCGGTGTTCTGTGTTTCGCATCTTGGTATGATTGTACCATGGAGAGGGATGCTCCAGGGCCGTTGCCTGCCGCAAGCGGAGCAGGGCGCGGGCGAAAACGGGTCCGGGCCGCTGCCTGCGCTCAAGGCTTGGACGCCGGGGGTGAATGGAGCTGGGCCTCGTCGATGGCGAGCGATAGCTCATTGTTGTTGGTCGAGCATTCCCTCACGTCTGAGACGGAGAGGACCTGGTAGACGATGGTGGTCGGCACTCCGTGCCGGAAGGATAGGGTGTAGCCGATGGTCCAGCGGGTCCCCGGCGCCTTGGCCAGGCCCGTGTTCTCAAGGTAATTCAGCGCCGTGCCGTTCCGCAGTGTTCTGCTGCGCAGCATCCTGTAAGCGGGGATCTCCACCCGGCCGGCGTTCTCCAGCGTCACTTCCAGGCGGATCGTGTCGTATGGATTGGCGATCGTAGGGTCTCCCAGCTGGGTGCTGAGAAGCCTGGCCTGCAGGGAGACCACCTTGACATCGGCGCAGGTGAGCGCGTTGGGGGGCGGGCGCCGGTCTTGCCAGCCCGGGTTGTCATTCTTATTGGGGTGCAGCTTGGCCTCGTCGATGGTGAAAGAGAACTGGTTGTTGGCGGGGTTGCATTCCCTGAAGGGGACAGTGACCTTGAAGTCATACGCCGTCGTTGTGCCGTGGGGAAAAGAGTCGGGAAACCTGAATTCCTGGCGGCTGCCGGGGGCGCTGAAGGAATAGGGAAGGTCCCCGGAATGGATCGTTTCGCCATTTCTTGAAATGAGGATGCCCAGCATGTAATAGGGCGGCAGGGGCAGGGTGCCGGCATTCTCCAGCGTGACCCACAGGTCGACCTTGTCATAAGGAATTTCAACACCCGGATCTCCCCACTGAGTGCTGACGAGCGTTGCCCTGAACGACGCCACCTTGACGTCCGGGCAGTGAAGCCGCGCAATGGGCGGCTGCTGATCATTGGGGGGCGGGATCACCTTGTCCTGCGCCGGCAGCGACAGCGCGCAGACGGCGATGACGGCAAATCCCAGCAGCCCAAGCATTGCTTTTTTTTTCATGCCATCCTCCCTTCGCCCATTCCATATGCCGGTTCGACGAAAAATCTCAATTGCCGCTCAGGAATGGGGAAATTGACCTCCGCCATGCCCTCAGTCGCCATCCAGCCTGGTAGACGGGATGGCGGAGGATCCAACAGGGGACCGTGAGCCTTGCGAGCGGCCCCGCAGGGGTGCGAAATAGCAGTTGCGCATTATCTCCCACTCCCTCCCAGGGCAAATATTAACCAAAATTGACACTTGAAAACCCCTCTGCTACAATCCCCCAGGCCGGAGGGATGGCAGAGCGGACGTCACGCCCTAGTTTCTGCCGATCTCCTCGATCGCAGAAACCAATCGACGTGACGCTGCCAACACCAGATGTTTTTGGCGGCATTCCTGTAATTGCCAAAAACATGGTGTTGGGATCGAATGCGGCGGTCTTGAAGCAGTAATTCCTTCATCGGGGACCGGGGTTCGACCACAAATTTGCGATCTGCAAATTTGAACTACGAGCTTTGCGAGTAGCCCGAAGGGTGCGCGGCAGCAGCCGCGCATTCATTCGCGATCTGCCGATTGGGGACCGCGAGCCTCGCGAACGGCCGCGAAGCGGTGCGCGGCAGCAGCCGCGCATCCACCAATTC